>CACXDC010000192.1 GCA_902766365.1 uncultured Lachnospiraceae bacterium
CCCGGCACCGCGTCTTTTGACGTAATGCTGGGCTTTGTACTTAGTTCCATTCCTCAGCCAGGAGGAAATCGCGGATATTTCGGTGTTTGATACCGTTTCGACTCATATCTAACTCATCGAGAGAAACAACGTACTTCGGGAAGTTGTCACGGATATTATCATATGCGCCAAACTCACGGTTAACCGTTTCTTCCGATGCCAGCAGATACGTGACCTGAACATACAGCTTTTCACCGCGCTTGTCGCATACAAAATCAATTTCCTTATCGCCCGTTCTGCCGACAGTCACTTCATAACCCCGGCGCAGCAGTTCCAGATAAACGATATTTTCCAAAATGAGATTGATGTCCCGCATATTGCCGCCGAAAACAGCCTCGCGGATGCCATGATCGGCAATATAATACTTCTCATTGGAGGCAAGAATCTGTTTCCCCTGCAAGTCCTCCCGCTTCACCTGATAAAACAGGTACGCTTCACAGCAGTATTTGATATAGTTCAGGATCGTTTCCGGGGCAACAGTACGCTGCTCATTTTTCAGGAACCTTGCAAGAGAGGTCGCAGAGAAGGTCGTTCCCACATTGGTGATCACATAGGCAATGATCCGTTCCAGCAAGTCAACATCCCGGATTTTATTCCGCTTCACGATATCCTTGAGCTGAACCGAGTTGAACAGATCGTGAAGATATTGCTTGGACGGCGCATCTGCATATCGGAGGTTTGCGAGGTAGGGCATACCTCCGGCAAGCAGGTACTTTTGGAAACACTGCTGGATGGGCGCATCGGGAGCAATCGAACGGTAAAGCTCCATGAACTCCCCGAATGAGAACGGATAGATCACAAACTCCACATACCGACCGCCCAAACAGGTCGCAAGCTCACCGGACAGCAGCTTTGCATTGGAACCGGTAATGTAGATATCGCAATCCAGCGAAACGCGGAGAGAGTTGATGCACCTTTCCCAGTCCTTGACCTCCTGTATTTCATCAAAGAACAGATAGACCTTGCCCTCTATTTCTACGGCTCTTGTAGTGATTTCGTCGTGCAGCGCCTGTGCGTTTTGCAGGTGGGAATAGCTCATATCTTCAAAGTTGATGGAGATAAACTGTGTCGGGCTGACACCGGACTCCGCGAGCTCCTGCTTGATCAGCTCCAACATGACCGACTTTCCGCAGCGGCGGATACCGGTCATGACCTTGATAAGCTCTGTTCCGATAAATGGACGGATACGGCTCATATACAATTCGCGTTTGATCATTAGTCCTAGCCCCCTTTCCGTGGCTGATCATAGCATAACACATATACAGGTGAATCTCAATGGTGAAATTGCAAATTCATAAGTTATAACTTGCAAAATGCAAAACTCGACAAGAAATTTCAGATAAGATTAATACAAAATAATCAAGTGCCCTTTTCGTATCATTCCGTTATTTTTTTATCCCCATAATACTGCATCAGGATCAGAATCAGGGCACTGCCGGCAAGGATTCCGTCCATGATTCCGGCAGGCAGTAAAAACATCATCAGGGTCACTGTGATCACACAGTTTATCACAGACAGTACAAGTCCCCACATTCTGTTCTTCAACAGTCCTATTGCCCCGGTCAGCCGCAGTACCCCATAGATTGCTCCCATGACCATCATCAGATAAAGATTCTCCTGAAAATACGCAAGCCTAAACTCAAAATACTGTCCGATATCAAATTTATCCGTCCCCAGCATAAGTGCCGGGATCATACAAAGCACTCCGCCAATTTCCATAAAGCCACCGTGTATGATCATCAGTATTGCTGCAATCCTGTACTTTTTCATAAGAATTCTCTCCTCCCTCATGTTCCAGCCAAAATGCGATTTGTTTACCCGTCCATTATCTTTCTTTCAATATAATCCATTCACCCTTCTTATTGGATCCAATCCGTTTAACAATACCTTTTTTACCATTGACTGCATGTTCTCATTACTGTTGATTCCGAACATGACAGTTTTTCTGCCATACCGCCATGAGTCAATGACGAGTTTTCGTGCAAAAGATTCACAATATCTTTTTCCCTTGCAGTCAAATTTATCAGTTCATTTTTCAGGTCTTTTATCGGTTCATTTATTGGTTCATCGTGATCCGATAAAATTTTCTGCCTGATATGCATTTCTCTGTTATGCAGTTCATTCTTTTCACCCAACAGAAGATTTCTTAAAAACTTCTCCAAAAGCTCCGTTGTCTCATATACTCCATCTTTAATGTTGTTAAAGCTTCCCGTTTGATTTGTTTCAGGTTGATCATCGTCTCCTTAAATTCATCTTTATCTATAATGGCATCTGAAGTATCTATATAATCTGTCTTCTCCAGAATCACAATCTTACTGTAGTCAAGCCCAGATCTGTGAGTTCTGAATCTTACTGTAGTTGTAAAATGGAACGCATACTTATGTCTGATTTCTGTTCTGTAGGGAATGCAGATGAAATAATCATAATGTGTCTGAAACAGCAAACAGTTATAAGCTCTCTGCTGTAAGAAAGAATCCTGCTTACAGGATTCTCCGCCTGCGGCGGGTCGCTTCAAGCGACATCTGCCCTTCCGTCGCAGTGTGATCCTGCCCGGAGGGCTTTTTTATGTCACCAGAACATTACGAAGTAATTTCCTATGATATAAAAACAAACGAGAGACCTTTCAGCCTCTCGTAATCAGCTCCATCATCCGGTCATTTTTTATTTTACCGTCCTGTCAGAACCGTCACAGGACTCATCAGAAATGATGAAGAAGAACATCTCTGTTCCCGATTTTATTATACGTAAATGTTACAAAAATATCAACACTTTTTTGATGGTATTTCAAGTGTCCGTATTTTAAGTGTCGCCTAATACAGCCACCAAATACAAAAGCCATGTCACCGCACAGGACACCACTCTTATGTCCTGTACAGCACATGGCCTTTGTGTGATATAAGATTTTAGAAGTTAGGTAATAAGCAATTTGATTTATAATGCTGCCAGAGCCTTGCCAAGTGCCTTGCAGTTTGCGATGGCATCATCATCCGGGGTTTCCTGACAGATCACGCCTTCACCGCCTACAACAGTTGCACCTGCTGCCTTGCATCTCTCTTCCCAGTCACGCATCCACTGGCCGTCTCCCCAGCCGTAGGAACCAAACAGACCTACGCTCTTGCCGGCAAGGCTTCCTTCCAGTTCGCACATGAAGGGCTCCATTTCCATTTCCTCCAGGACTTCAGCTCCCATGGCAGGACATCCAAGGGCAAAGCCCTTCATGCTCTGCAGATCGGCTGCGGATGCATCACTGACGTTGATGATCTCTGCCTTGCTGCCGGCTTCCTGTACGCCCTCTGCTACGGCTGTTGCCATAGCTGCTGTATTTCCACCCTGTGACCAGAATACGATTTTTACTGTTTCCATTATTATCATTCTCCTCTCTTTTTATGCCGGAACGATCCCAAGCGGTCTCTGATACAGCCTGATGATCTCCGGAATGCTCCGTCCTTCCTTCAGAAGACAAAGCAGATGATGTTCTGCAAAGGAATACCACCGGAAGGTTCTCTGTTTCTGTGAAACATTGTGGTACACTTTCCAGTATCCGTTGCAAAGGTAACTGCCACCCTTATGTAAAATAAACCCCTCCACATCCTCCACCGGATATCCAAGCAGGATTCCCATTTCATGGGGAAATTCTCTCATCCCCCTGCTGTAGGACTGGTATCTTCTGCGGAAACGGGCCAGGATCGCTGACAGGCTGCTGCACTCATGTCCTGCCCTTATGCTGTCATGATCTGTCTGATATCCCGCTTTTACCAGCCAGTCTTTTCTGTCCGGTTCTCCGAGCATCCTCTGCAGCCATTCCCTGTGATAAAGCATGATCACCAACCGTCCCTCTTCCTTCAGAAGAAGATACATGCTGATGCCGCTGTCCTTCCGGAATGATCAGCAGATTGGATACCTTAAGGCCTGCGATCACAGGTGCACACTGTATGATCATCTGCACTTCCAGTCCTTCCGTTTCCATATGCTGCATCAACTCCCATGTTTCTCTGCTCAAGTCCTTCTCTCCCGTATAGTCATTTCTTCTCGCCATCCATAAGTTAGTTGTATCTAACCCATTCTTGTAGAAAACGGCCAGAACCTCTTCTGGCCGTCCTCAAGAAAAGTATGTCGGGCATTAATGGTTGGTTAGTTACCACTAACTATTCTATCTGCAAGACATCATTTTGTCAACTAATATTTTCTTCTGTTTTTAATTTCTTCGTAAAGCACCTTGTAATTCTCATATCTCACCCGGCTGATGTCACCCTTTTTAAGGGCATCCTTTACCCCGCAGACCGGTTCGCTGATATGGGAGCAGCCTGCAAATTTACAGTATTTCTCATAGGGTATAAACTCCGGATAAAAGCCCTGCAGCTCTTCCTTTTCCATCTCTCCAAGACTGAGCGATGTAAATCCCGGTGTGTCAAAAATAAACGTATCCTCAGAGAGGGCAAAAAGCTCTGCATGTCTTGTCGTGTGCTTTCCTCTTTCGATCTTTCTGCTGATCTCACCGGTTTCCATATTCGCCTGCGGATAAAGGGCATTGATGATCGTAGACTTGCCAACGCCGCTCGGTCCTGCAACTACTGTGGTCTTTCCCTCTAGTCTCTCTCTGATCGTATCTAATCCTTCCTGCAGCTTTCCACTGACAAAAAGAACCTCATAACCGCTTTTGCCATAGGCTTCGATCAGTTCCTGCTTTTCTTCCTCTGTGGCAATATCCTGTTTGTTAAAGCAGATCAGACAGGGAAGGGACTGCTGCTCCATAGTGATCAGAAAACGATCCAGAAGATTATAATTGGGATCTGGCTTCACGATGGCAAAGATCACAAGTGCCTGATCTACATTGGCAGATGCCGGACGTATCAGGGTATTCTTCCTTGGCAGGATCTCTGTGATATTTCCAGTCATCTTTTCTTCATCAACCGGTACCATCTCCACCAGATCACCTACCAGTGGCTTTTTCTGTTCTTTCCGGAATATTCCCTTGGCCTTGCATTCAAACAGGCCTGAAGCTGTATAGACATAATAGAAGCCTGCAATTCCTTTGATGATCTTCCCCTGCATGCCCTACTCCTGTACAAAGTTTACTGCACGGCGGATCTCCTTATTTTCCGTAGATCCTTCCGTGGTTGTCACACTGCCGTCCTCATTTGTGATTGTGGAACCTTCTATCGTGTTCTGATACTGGAAAAGAATATAGCCGGTACTGGTCTTGATCCCGGTAATATTCTGCTGTGCAATAGGAAACGAGGATGTCTGCGTACTCATAAGCTGCGTTCCGTCATCCGCCATCAGTGTCACTGTCACCATTGTTCCCGATTTATAATTAGGGTCCTCCGCACTGGTTGGTGGTGTAATACTGTCTGTAAAACGGTAGGTTGCCTGTGCCGGACCTGCACTGACATGAATATCTACCTTGGTGCCTGCATCTACATAAGTTCCTGCTGAATAGCTCTGATAGCATACAAGTCCGAGATAATCTGCGTTGTTGTTCGTGACCTCTGTTACACTGCCGAGCTGGAGACCGGCTTCCACCAGAATACTCATGGCCTCATCTTCGCTCTTTCCCATCACATCCGGTACGGCGATCTTGGCATTTTCAATGCCTGTGCTGATACAGATCGTAACCGTAGCACCAGAAAAAGCTTTACTGCCCCCTTCCGGTGACTGACTGATGACATTTCCCTTCTGGATATACTGGTCAGCCGCAGAGGTCTTGGATACCTGGAAGCCCTTCTGCTCCAGATTGGAAACGGCCTCTGCCTCTGAGAGCCCGACTACCTTTGGAACCTCGATCCCTTCTGATCCTGCACTGACTGTCAGCACAATATTGGTTCCTTCCTCTACCATTTCCCCTGCATTCGCACTTGCCTTGATGACAATACCCTGCGCATACTGGGTATTTTCTTCATACTGGATCTCGGGTGTGAGGTTGATATTGAGCAGGGCAACCTTTACATCATCGATGTTCTTTCCTACCACATCGATCATTTCCACCTGCTTCTTTTCCTCTGTCAGCTCTTCTTCACTGTCCTGGCTTCCTGTATGGAACAGACCGATGGCCCTGCCTGCCAGGAAAAGAATGATACAGCCGATAATGACTGCTGCCACGATCGCCAGGATCGTTGTCAGTCTTTCCATACCGGAAGTGGTTTCTTCTTCCTCTTCATCCTCTTCCAGCTCTTCATCAATTTCATAGTCCTCATCAGGTTCATACTTTCTCCTGCTGCGGTATACATCCTCCCGCTCCTTCTTCGGCGGCTGAGGCTGGGGCTTTGGCTTACGCTTTACCTGCTTCTTCCCGGAGGGCTGCTGCTTTTTCTTCTGTCCGGAAGGCTGCTGCTTTTTCTGCACATTCCTGCGCACCTCCTCTTCCTTGCGAAGATGCATGGCTTCCTCAATGGAAGCGCCGGACTGCTTCTTGATCTGCGAATAATCCTTATCTGAGATCATCCTTGTGGATGCTTCCTCATCTGCATTGACCTGCTTGACAAAATTTTCATCAGGCGTCATCAGGGAACGCTTCAGATCTGCGATCAGCTCACCCATGGACTGATAACGTCTGTCCGGACTCTTCTGACAGCATTTGAACACGATCTGTTCTACGCTGACAGGGATCTCCGGCACGAAATCCCTGGGAGAGGGAAGATCCTCCTGAATATGCTTAATGGCGATCGCCACTGTAGTTTCTCCGTTAAAGGGCACTCTGCCCGTCAGCATTTCAAAAATGGTGATTCCAAGGGAATAAATATCACTTCTCTCATCGGAATATCCACCCCTTGCCTGCTCCGGAGAGGTATAATGTACCGATCCCATGACGTTGGAGGTAATGGTGTTGCTGGTAGCTGCCTTGGCGATGCCAAAGTCGGTGACCTTTACCTTTCCTTCCTTGGAGATCATAATGTTCTGCGGTTTGATATCCCTGTGGATGATATGGTTGTTATGGGCAGCCTCGATACCCATGCTCACCTGGATGGCGATGCTGACTGCCTCTTTCACCGACAGCCTGGCCTTTTTCTCTATATACTTTTTGAGAGTGATCCCCTCTACCAGTTCCATGACAATATAATAAATGCCGTCCTCTTCGCCGACATCATATACATTCACGATATTGGGATGCATCAGGCCTGCTGCCGCCTGTGCTTCTATTCTGAATTTGGATACAAAATTGGCATTCTCACTGAATTCCTGCTTTAATACCTTCACTGCAATAAACCGGTTCAGCTTGTGATCCTTTGCCTTGTAGACATCGGACATACCGCCGGTACCGATCTTTTCCAGTATTTCGTATCTGTCTCCTATCATCATTCCTATCTTAATCATGTTTACCTCTCCATGCTTCGTGGGTCTTTAATCTTCGTTCTCTCTGGCGAACGCATCAATCAGAATTACCGCTATGTTATCTCTGCCGCCGTTCTGGTTGGCCGCATCGATCAGTCTCTCTGCTCTTTCCTCAATCGTACCCGGAGTCTTCAGTATCCTGCCGATCTCTTCATCCTCTAACATATTGGTCAGTCCGTCAGAGCACATAAGTACCAGATCTCCACTCTTCAGTTCTTCATGAAAGAAGTCTATCTCTATGGTATCTCTTGCACCAATTGCTCTGGTAATAATATTCTTATCCGGATGGTTTCTTGCCGCCTCTCTGTCAAGACCGCCCATCCTGACCATTTCCTCCACCAGGGAATGATCCCTTGTAATCTGTCTTACTTCCTCATTGATGATATAAAGTCTGCTGTCACCTACATTTGCTACCTGCAGATATTTGCCAAGAACGGTCGCTGCTACTACCGTCGTTCCCATACCATACAGACTTTCATCTTCACGTGCTTTCCGTCTCACCTGATCATTGGCGATCCTGATCGCCTTGCTTAAAATACGGATGGGACTCTGTTCAAAGCAGCCTCTGATCTCCCGTACCATGGTTTCCACTGTACATTTGGAAGCATAATCACCCGCCTGATGACCTCCCATACCGTCTGCAACGATATAAACGTTCTTCAGGTTGCCTACAGGTTCATCTGATGAATATACAAAATCCTGATTCAATTTTCTTTTTCTGCCGATATCCGTTACAGAAAAGGATTTGATCACTTTCCTACCTCCTGTGGTGTCTCTTCCATATGTCTGCGGCGCAGCTGTCCGCAGGCACCATCAATATCTCTGCCCAGTTCTCTCCTAATTGTAGCATTATTTCCGGAGAGTTCAAGCGTCTTTTTAAACCGCAGAACAGCCTTCTCCTCTGACTGCACATAGTTTCTTTCCTTGATCGGGTTCACCGGGATCAGATTCACATGGCAGTTTAAGGGACTGATCAGGGCGATCAGTTCCCTGGCATCCTCCGGAGTATCGTTCACTCCACTTACCAGACTATATTCAAAGGTAATCCGTCTTCCTGTCTGTTTAAAGTAATAGGCACAGGCCTCCATCAGCTCCTCTATGGAGTATTTGTTGGCAATAGGCATGAGCTTTCTTCTCTTCTCATCTGTCGTCGCATGCAGGGAAAGCGCCAGTGTGATCTGCAGCTTTTCATCCGCAAGCTCCCTGATCTTTTCCACAATGCCGCAGGTAGATACTGTCACATTTCTCTGGCTGATGTTCAGTCCCTCTTCTGCCGTCAGAAGATACAGGAACCGGAGCAGATTGTCATAATTATCAAGGGGTTCCCCCGTTCCCATCACGACTACATTGGAAACCCTCTCACCTGTGATCCGGGTAATGGCATAAATCTGATCCAGCATCTCAGAGGGCAGGAGATTCCGCTCAAGGCCATCCAGGGTGGAGGCGCAGAACCGGCACCCCATCCGGCAGCCTACCTGGGAAGAAATACAGACACTGTTTCCATGCTTATAGCGCATGAACACACTCTCTACTACATTTCCGTCAGACAGTCCGAACAGATATTTTCTTGTTCCGTCGATCTTTGAGATCTGTTCCCTGACACAGGTCAGGGAAGTATAGGTAAATCTCTCCCGGCATTTTTCTTTCAGCGCCGCCGGGATATTGGTCATTTCATCATAATCCCTTGCCAGCTTCTGATGCATCCACTGATACAGCTGTCCTGCCCTGAATTTCCTTTCTCCCATGGCTTCTATCTCAGCCGTCAGTTCCGGAAGTGTAAGTGACTTGATATCTGTTTTTTTCTCTGCAAAAGAACCTGTCTGTTCCATTGTATCTGTTTATTCTCCTGTCTTTTTCAGTCTGGCAATAAAAAATCCGTCTGTCTCATGGACGCCTGGAAGAAGCTGTAACATGCCATCTTTTCCTTCTTCCTTCAGTGCCTCCGGCAGATACGGGGAAAGGGATTCCAGCCTGAAAGGAAACTGCCTGGTAAGCCAGACTGCATTTTCTTCATTTTCTCCCCTGTTGATCGTACAGGTACTGTAAAGGAGTATGCCGCCAGTCTTCACATAGGAAGCCGCATTCTTAAGGATCTCTCGCTGTAGTGCCTTAAGGCCTTCAAGTCCCTCTTTCTCTGCATGATAGCGGATATCCGGCTTTTTTCCCATAATGCCAAGGCCTGAGCAGGGAAGATCTGCCAGCACTACATCATAGGCTTCTTTATCTTTCTCACAGAAGATTCTGGCATCGCCTTCTGAAACTTCCATATTCTGTATTTTCATCCTCTGCTGGTTTTCACGGATCAGCGCTGTTTTCTCTTCACTGATATCCCTGGAAACCACAAGTCCTGTTCCCTTCAGCTTCTGTGCTGCATGGATGCTCTTGCCGCCGGGTGCTGCACAGAGATCAAGGATCCTGTCACCCTCCTGTATTCCGGCACATTCACAGACCAGCATACTGCTCACATCCTGCACCTGGAACAGACCTTCCTGAAAACCCGGAAGAGAAGCCATTCCTTCTGCCCCTTCTATGCAGTAAGCATAGGGCAGATAGGGGTGCTGCTCTGTTTTGCAGCCGGCCTTTTCCATCTCAGAGATCAGCTTTTCCTTCTCAGATGCAGAAAGATCCTCTTTCAGTCTGACCGTCACAGGCTTTGTCTTTAAAAAAGCTGCCAGCATCCTGCGGGTCTTCTCTTCTCCCTGCTCTTTCAGGAACTTTTCAACAAGCCATGCAGGCATGGAAAACTTCACGGAAAGTGCCTTTACCAGATCCTTCTCCTCTTCCGGGAAACAGATCTGTTCTTTCTTTCTTGCAATATTACGCAGTACACCATTGACAAAGCCGGAAAGCTGGCGGAACCCTCTTTTTCCGGCAAGCTTCACTGCTTCATTGCACACAGCCCGGTCCGGAACACTGTCCATGAACAGAAGCTGGTATACACTGCTTCGCAGCAGATTCCGGATAAACGGCTTCATTTTCGCTACGGGCACTTTGGAAAACTGATCCAGCACATAATCGATCTGGATACACCTTTCCACAGTTCCCTCTACCAGCCGTTTTAAGAATGCCTTATCACGGCTGTCTCTGTAATTATATTTCTGAAGCACACTGCGGATCACCAGATGGCAGTAGCTTCCCTCTTCCATAATCTCTGACAGCATGTCCACTGCCAGTTCTCTTATATTTTCCAATCCGGTAAGCCTCTTTCTAATCCCTGTTTCTTCTGCGGTTACTCAGCATCAGCAGTCTTAACAGCTGCAAAATAGAAGAAGCTGCCGCAGCTACGTAAGTAAGTGCTGCTGCCGTCAGTACATTCCTGCAGTCCCCGATCTCATCCGAAGACAGCATGCCATAGTCACGAAGCATGGCAAGTGCTCTTCTGGAGGCATTGAACTCTACCGGCAATGTCACGATCTGGAACAGCACTGCCAGGGAAAAGATCCATACGCCAAGCATGGCCAGTGAAAAATAATCACCATTCGGAAGCCGGAAGCCGATTCCGAGGATCAGGCCAAGGATGACAATAGGAAGTCCCAGTCTTGAACCAAGGTTTGCTGCCGGTACCAGAAGGGATCTGAGCTTCAGAGGAAGATACCCTTTGTGGTGCTGCACGGCATGACCGCACTCATGGGCTGCCACGCCGATGGCTGCTACCGAATGGGAATCATACACTGCATCAGAAAGCCGCAGCACCTTCCTGGACGGGTCATAATGATCTGTCAGATCTCCGCTGATATGCTGGATCGATACATCATGGATCCCTGACATGGCAAGGATCCTTGCTGCCGCCTCTGCACCGGTCATACCGCTCCTGCTCCTGATCTTTGCGTACTTTCTGTAGGTATTATTGACATTGCTGCTCGCCAGCATACAGATGACGGCACCAATGATCACCAGAATATAAGTTGGGTCAAATCCATAATAATAGCCCATGTTTCATCTCTCCTTTTCTGATCTGCAGGAGTCCTTTTCCTGTAACGGCCTGCCCCAGATCCTGGATTTCTTTCTGATCTACATGCTGATCAGCTTAATGTTTCTCCTGCTTTTACTTCATATCCCCTCATAAACTCCGCACAGCTCATCCGTTTCTTGCCCTCAAGCTGCAGGGAACGGATCCGAAGAGCCCCTTCTCCTGTTGCCAGCGTAAAGGATTCCTTATCCAGAGCGATCACGATGCCGGGTGCCGGACCCTCTGTGCTCATTCCTGCATTCTCTGCTATGGAACATCCATTTCCGTCGGCGCCTGCATCCGCACATTCTGATACCACATCTGCTTCCCAGATCTTCAGCATCTTTCCTTTATAATGGGTAAAGGCACTTGGCCAGGGATTTAAGCCCCGGATCAGTCTTTCAATGGTCACTGCTGACTTCGTAAAGTCGATGTTTCCCATATCCTTTGTGATCTTTCCTGCATAGGTTGCCAGCTCTTCCTTCTGCTTAACAGGCGTAAGCTCTCCGGCTTCGATCTCTGGCAGTGCTTCCACGATCAGCTCTGCTCCTGTCTCCATCAGTCTGTCAAACAGGCTGCCGCCGGTTTCCTTTTCATCAAGGACTACCTCCTTCTGCAGCAGGATATCTCCGGTATCCATTCCCTTTGCCATCTGCATGATGGTCACACCGGTCTTTTCTTCTCCGTTGATCACGCACCACTGGATCGGCGCCGCTCCCCGGTAAGCCGGAAGAAGGGAGGCATGGATATTGATGCACCCAAACTTTGGCATATTTAAAATCTCTTCTGATAATAGCTGTCCAAAAGCTGCCACGACAAAAATATCTGCCGGATACTTTCTCAGCTCCTCTACTGCTTCCTTTTCTTTGATCTTCACAGGCTGCAGTACCGGAATGCCATGGGAAAGGGCGCACTCCTTCACAGGTGAGTACTGGACCTCCCGGCCTCTTCCCTTCTGTCTGTCAGGCTGTGTCACCACTGCCGTCACTTCATGTCCGGCTTTCAGGATCGCCTCAAGGGGCGCTACCGCAAAATCCGGTGTTCCCATATAAATAATCTTCATCAGAACATCTCCTTATCCTATTGCTCCGGACTTTCCGTACTCATCAGTTCGCCCTCTACCTTTTCCACATAGAGGTGTCCGTCCAGATGCTCGATCTCATGGCAGAAGGCTCTTGCCAGCAGTTCTGTTCCTTCGATCTCGAAGGGCTTCATTTCCTCATCATAGGCTCTGACCTTTACATAATTTGGTCTTGTCACCACACCGGTCTTTCCCGGTACGGAAAGACAGCCTTCGTTGCCGGTCTGTTCTCCGCTTGTTTCGATAATGACCGGATTGATCAGCAGGATCGGATCCTCTCCTGTCACATCGATCACAACGATCCTCTTCAGGATTCCTACCTGGGGCGCTGCCAGTCCGACACCGTCTGCGTCATACATGGTCTCAAACATGTCTTCGATCAGCTCTGCAATTCTTTCTGTTACTTCTGTGACCGGCTTGCAGGTCTTGTTTAATACCGGATCACCTATTTCTCTGATATTTCTGATTGCCATTCCTCTCCATCCCTTCTGTTATCAATACGTATTTACCGGGTCAAAATCAAACTGCACAAACGCACTGTTTCCCGGCAGATTTTTTCTGTAGGTTTCTGTCAGATCCTTATAGAGCTGCAGTTTCTGATAATCCTTTTCCTTACAGTATATCACAAAACGATAAGTATCATTTATTTTGGAAACGGCAGCTTTGGACGGGCCGATGATGGTTCCTTCCCGGCTGCCCTTTTCCTCCTGATAGCTTCTGAGTATCCTTCCTGTTTCCTCTGCTGCCTCAAGGGCCTGCCTTTCTTCCTTTGAGGTAAACAGGATCGCCAGCAGATGCTCTGCGGGCGGATATCCCATAAGCTCACGGTATCCCATTTCTTCTTCATAAAAGGCTTCATAATCCTGGGTTGCCGCAAGCGTAATGCTGTAATGATCCGGCCGGTAAGTCTGGATCACGACTTCTCCCTCTCTTACGCCTCTTCCTGCTCTTCCTGCTGCCTGGGTCAGAAGCTGGAAGGTTCTCTCCCCGCAGTGATAATCACTGTCATTCAGGGAAAGGTCTGCCGCCAGTACACCCATTAACGTCACCTGAGGGAAATCATGGCCTTTCACGATCATCTGGGTTCCAAGCAGGATATCCGCCTCCCCTTCGGCAAAGGAAGAAAGGATCTCCTCATAGCTTCCTTTTCTGCGGGTCGTATCTGCATCCATACGGAGCACTCTGGCTCCTGGGAATTTCTTTCTGATCTGATCCTCGATCTGCTGTGTTCCCGCCTTAAAGCCAAGAATATAGGGTGATCCACAGGACGGGCACTTCTTTGGCTCCTGTATTTCATAACCGCAGTAATGACACATTAATTTCCCGCCCCTGTGCTCAGAAAGAGATACATCACAGTGGGGACATTTCATCACAAGTCCACAGGACCTGCAGGACACAAAGCCTGCATAGCCTCTCCTGTTCAGAAACAGCATGATCTGTTCCTTTCTGGAAAGTCTGTCCTCTATCAGCTCCTGCAGCTTTCTGCTGAAAATGGAACGGTTGCCCTCCCTCAGCTCTTTTCTGAGATCCACAACCGAAACATCTGCCAGTCTGCCGCCTGTCAGTCTCCTTGTCAGGGTAAAGAGCTCATATTCTCCCTTTTTCGCCCTGCTGTAGGCTTCCAGGGAAGGCGTGGCAGAACCAAGCACAAGACTGGCTCCCTTAAGAGAAGCAAGGTACTCTGCGGTTTCCCTTGCATGATATCTTGGCATGGTCTCACTTTTATAGCTTGGCTCGTGTTCCTCATCGATCACGATCATGCCAAGCTTTTCAAAAGGTACAAACAGGGCCGATCTTGGTCCTATGATCACATCAATCTCACCTTTTCTTGCCCGCTCGCACTGGTCGTACTTCTCGCCCTCGGAAAGGCTGGAATTTAAGACCGATACCCGGTCTCCAAACCGTTTGTAAAAACGAAGCAGTGTCTGATAGGTCAGGGCGATCTCGGGGATCAGCATGATACACTGTCTGCCTCTTTTTACCGTTTCCTCTATGAGGGAAAGATATACCTCTGTCTTACCGCTTCCGGTAATGCCATGGATCAGATAGGTTTTGCAGATCCCTGCATCCCTGTCTGAGATCACGGTATCTACGATCGCCTGCTGCTCACTGCTGAGCTTCTTTTCTTCTCTGCCGCCTGCTTCCAGCCGTACGGGATTACGATAATAATTTTCTGTCTCTACTGTGATCGCCTGCTGTGAGATCAGGCTCTTTATGGTTGATGGTGCTATATGGAGCTTTCCCATCACCAGTTCATAGGGAAGCTGCTGCTCTTCTGTCAGCTCTGCAAGAAGCCTTGCCTTTCCCGTCTGGTGCTTCCTGATGCTCTCTGCAAGAAGTGACCGGATCTCTTCTCCGGTCATCTTCCTTACGATCGTTTTCTTCTCTTTCGCCCTGACTTCCCTTTTTACGGGAAGCACCGTTTTCAGGGCTGCGATCATGGTGGATCCGTAGGTTTCCTTCAGAAAGGCTGCAAGCTTCAGTGCATCCTCTGACGGAGAGACCTTCTGCTTTGAAAGACTGTAGATCTCTTTCATCTTTTCTTCGTCAAACTCTGCCTGATCTGTGATCTCCACCACATAACCGGCTGTAAGGCGGTTTCCCTTTCCAAAGGGCACCATCACACTGGTTCCGACAAATACCGTATCCCTTAAGGCTTCCGGTATTTTATATTGAAAAGTCCGGTCTACCTTTTCATGGGAAATGTCAATAATGACATCTGCATATTTCTTTTCCTTCATGCCATTCTCCCGGAAAGGTCAGTTTCTGCCTGCCCTCTCCTGTAAGATCTCTGCGATCAGGACTCTTTCATCCATCGGATACTTGACCCCTTTGATCTCCTGATAATCCTCATGTCCCTTTCCGGCAAGAACGATGATATCTCCCGGCTGTCCATGGTCGATCGCATAGGCGATCGCTTCCTTCCGGTCGCAGATCTCAATATATTTACCATCTGTCCTGTCAATTCCCGTCTTAATATCAGCCATGATGTCAAGCGGCTCTTCAAATCTTGGATTATCAGAGGTAATGATCGTCAGATCCGCCAGCTTTCCACTGACTTCTCCCATCTCATAACGACGGAGTTTGGACCTGTTGCCGCCGCAGCCAAATACACAGACAAGCCTTGCAGGATGATATTCCTTTAAAGTGGAAAGGAGGCTGTTCAGGCTCATGGCATTGTGTGCATAATCAATGAGCAGTGTAAATTTGTCAGAAACCGGTACCATCTCGATCCTGCCCTTTACGTGGGCCTTCAGAAGTGCTTCTTTGATCTTCGGGATCTCCACCTTGAAATGTCTGCAGACAGCAATCGCTGTCAGTGCATTATATACGCTGAATCTGCCGGGTGTCGGTACTTCCACTTCAAAGTCCATCTTGCCCTTTACATGGAAATCAACGCCAAGCTCTCCCGGCTTGTCAATGAGCTTCAGATCCTCTGCATAAAGATCTGCTGTTTTATCAAAACCATAGGTTTCCAGATCACAGGTGTGTCCCTTCAGTACTGCTTCCATATGTTCGTCATCCTTATTGACGATCCCATGACGGCACTGCTTGAACAGCAGTCCTTTGCATGCCTGATATTCTTCAAAGCTTGCGTGCTCGTTTGGTCCGATATGATCCGGCTCCAGGTTGGTAAAAATACCTACTTCAAAGATGAACCCCTGGGTTCTGTGGAGCTTGAGTCCCTGGGAAGCCACTTCCATGACCACGATCTCTATGCCTGCATCCAGCATCCTGCGGAAGGTTTCCTGCAGCACAAAGGATTCCGGTGTGGTATTCTTGGACGGGATATGGGTATCCCCTATGATCGTTTCGATCGTGCCGATCAGGCCTACTTTGTATCCTGCACTCTCCAGAATGGATTTGATCAGGTAAGTACTTGTCGTCTTGCCCTTGGTTCCCGTGATGCCGATGACCTTCAGCTGATCTGCCGGGTGTCCGAAATATGCTGCGGCAATAAATGCCATGGCATACCGGGTATCCTCCACCCTGATCACAGTCACGTCACTGTCTTCCGGTATCTCCACATCTTTCTGCACTACCAGCGCAGAAACACCCTTTTCAAGAGCCTCCGGTATATAACTGTGGCCGTCCACATTGTATCCGCAGATGCAGATGAACAGACACCCTTCTTTTATCTTTCTGGAATCGTATACAACTTCATTTACACATTTGTCCACACTGCCCCTGACACACTCATAAGACAGTCCTGCCAGCAGGTCCTTACAACAATACTCTTTTTCCGTCATTTTCATTCTCCTTTTTTTGCCAGCTATCCTTATAATAAAATAGCATGACTGCCATGTTTTTTCAACTGCATGGTTCTTTTCTGACACCCTGCGGCCTTATCCCGGGAAATGTGTGTGAATAAAATAAGATCAACTTAACTGAAAATCCAGGCAAAGCAAAACCCCCGGGGGATACCGGGGGTTTGCTTTTCTTATGAGGGGGGAGATAGTGAGTTGTTCAACTATCTTGGTTCTTATAATAACCGGTAAATGTGTACAAATTGTGACTACTTCCTAATAAAAGTATAAAATCAAAATTAAGAAAAAATAAATAGGTTCTCCACTGTCACCTTCTGCATCAGTTCTTCCGCCAGTTCCTTTGAAAATACACCATTCTCCGCTGTAGTGGCATTCGCTGCCGAAATCGCTGCCGCTTTCACAAGTGATGTCTGTGCATCTTCTCCTGCAAGAACGGACATGGCAAGGGATGCCACTGCAGTATCACCACAGCCTACTGTATTGACTGCTTTGATCTTTGGCGGTTTTGCTGCGATTCTTTCTGTTTCTGATATATAAAGAAGTCCTTTTTCTCCCATGGATACGACCACGCTGTGGACACCCTCCCTGCAGAGCATAAGCGCAGCTTCTGTGATCTCTTCCCTGCTTCTTAAGCTTCTGCCTGTAAGATATTCCAGTTCCTTCGTGTTTGGCTTGATCAGAAAGGGCTTTCCCTTGATCCCTTCCCGCAGGCTTTCCCTGCTGGTATCGAGGATCACTTTTTTCCCAAGGGCAGATGCCTTTTCGATGAGTTCCCTGTATATATCCGGGCTGATGCCAAGAGGCACGCTTCCGCTCATTACCACAAGCTCCGTATCTGCAAGGGCTCCCTCATAGTCTTTCCGGAATCTTGACAGCTCCGCCTCTGTGATCACCGGGCCAGGCTCCAGGATTTCTGTCACATAGCCATCCTCCGTAACCAGGTTTGTATTGGTCCTGGTGCTTTCTGAAATCTGCGTAAAAGCACATACCGCTGGGAACTGTCTGACTTCATTTTCAATAAAAGTGCCTGTATGTCCTCCAAGAAATCCCATGGCTCTGACCGGAAGTCCATAACCGGTAAGCACTCTTGTGACGTTGATGCCCTTTCCTCCCGGAAGATTCCTGACCCTGTCCATACGGTTGACCTGTCCGGGACACATCCGTTCCCCGAAGCAGGTTTTATCCACAGCCGGATTCAGTGTTATTGTTGTGATCATATCATTCCCTCCTAACAGTAATACTGCATGATGATCTGGATGCTCTCCCGTCCCATATACCGGTTGATCTCCGGGTAATAGACCATACTGATCGTGAGCCCGTCAAAGCTCCTGCCGCCACTGTACAGCGCATCTTTTTCATGCTCTCCATACTTTTCACTGAGAAACCCGTTCAGTTTCCCGGTATCTCCAAAATAGATCATGTCATATCCATTGCCGCTTTCATCCGCAATTCTGAATTTTCCTACATTTCTGTTCTTACCAAGGATCTTTCCAGATAAAAGGCGCACATTTTTCTGCGCAAATACAGGCTTTGGATTTCCTACCCCAAAGGGTTCCAGAAGTGATAATTCCTTTACAAAATGATTATCGGCATAAGACAGTGGCATCGGAACATCTATATGTACAACTTCTCTGAAATCTTCCTCTGTCAGCGTGGAATTTTCATTCAGCCTTTTCCGGAGTTCATTTAAGTCATCTTCATTTGCCAGAGAAAATCCGGCTGCCATCTTATGTCCGCCAAATTTGGTAAACAGTTCCCGGCATTTTGACAGCTCCTCATACATGGAATAGGCTTCTATGGAGCGTCCGCTTCCCTTGATCCCTTCCTCTGCCCTGGTCGCAACCAGTACGGGCTTATGATATTTCTCCTTCAGTCTTCCCGCTATGATCCCTGCGATACTTTCATGGCAGTCAGGCAGATATACCACAAGGACAGAATCCTGCTTCTCTCCTTCTGCCTCCAGCATGTGCACTGCCTCACTGACGCCGTCCTCTGTCATCTGCTTACGACTGTCATTCAGGCTCTTCAGGTCATAGGCTTCTGTTACAGCCTTCTGGAAATCCGTTTCCTCAAACAGCCGGAGAGCCCTGTCAGCACTGTCCAGTCTTCCCGTGGCATTCAGGCAGGGACCAAGGATAAAGCCGGCGTGGTAGGGTGACAAATCCTTATCCATCAGGTCATTGACCTGCAAAAGAGCCAGAAGCCCCGGATTCTCTGTCTCCTTCATCTGCTGCATGCCATACTTGACGATAATGCGGTTCTCATCCCGAAGCTCCATTACATCACAGACCGTTGCCAGTGCTGCGAAAGGAAGCAGTTCTTTCTGCAGGGACTTTTTCTTTGCTTCTTCTCCTGCTTCTTCACAGAGGGCTTCTATCAGCTTGTAAGCAATAAGGGCACCGCAGATCCCCTTGAAATGGCTGGTATCAGCACTCTGCTTGGGATCCACCACTACATCTGCCGGTGGCAGATGATATTCCTTTTCCCCGTTCTCTTCTGTATAAGGTACCTCATGGTGGTCTGTCACGATCACGGTCATGCCATAGTCTCTGGCAAGGCTGATCTCATCAAAGGCCGCAATACCATTGTCGCAGGTCAGGATCGTATCCACTTCATCCTCTCTGGCATTTTCAATCAGGCTGATATTTAACCCATAGCCATCCCGGATCCGGTGTGGGATCACACGGTCCACATTGCCGGAAAGTGCCTGGATCCCACGGCACAGGATATAGGTGCTGCAGATCCCGTCCACATCATAATCACCGATCACACGGATCCTTTTTCCTGCCCGGATCTTCAAAAGCAGCAGCCCTGCTGCTTCCTTCATCTGATACAGTTCAAAAGGGGAAGGCCTGTCTGCCAGTGTCCCCCTAAGGAACAGCCGGATCTCCTCATCCTCTGTCAGATCCCGGTTTCTCATGATCCTGGCAAGTACAGGCGTGATCCCATATTCCTGTGCGATTGCATTAAAGTCAGCCTTCTTGGCTGCCACCATCCATTTTTCCACGTTTTCTCCTTCTTCTTTCCACAGGTTTTTCCTGTAGAAAGGAAAAGGCAGGGACATCCTGTTCTTCAGAACATCCTTGCCTTTTCAGATTCATTTCTGTTTTCTTTATTTATTCTTCTTAGCGAAGCACTTTCTCAGTACTAACCACAGGGAACCTGCAATACATACAGATGAATAAGCACCGCAGAGGATACCTACCATCAGAGGCAGAGCGAATTCCTTTACACTTGTCACACCAAAGATGTAAAGCATGGCAACCATGATGAAGGTTGTCAGGGAAGTAAAGATACTTCTTGACAGGGTCTGTGTGATACTGGTATCTACGATTGGCTCAAGACCATCCTTCTGGCTCATGCTTCTCATATTTTCACGGACACGGTCGAAGATAACGATGGTCGCATTGATGGAATAACCTACGATCGTCAGCATGCAGGCAATGAATGTAGTACCTACAGATACCTTTGCGATTGCATAGAAGGTCAGTACGACCAGTACGTCATGGAGCAGGCAGAGTACGGAGCTTGCACCAAAGCGTACATCCTTGAAACGCAGCCATACATAGATCAGCATGAATACAGCTGCTACCAGAACAGCTACGATGGATTCCTGTTTCATTTCATTACTGATAGTGGAACTGATCGTTTCTGCTGTGATCTTCTCTCCGTCAACCTGGAAATTATCTACCATGGCATCCTTGAAAGTCTCACGCTCTTCCTGTGTCAGGGATCTTGTCTTGAAGATAACCTCGTTGGTACCGTCGATCTTCTGTGTCTGTACATTGCCGTCACCGGTAATATCCTCGATCAGTGGAACTACCTTGGAATCAATATCTGCAAGGCTCAGATCCTCATTGAAGGTAACGCTTGTGGAAGTACCGCCGACAAACTCAAGGCTGTAATTCAGCGGGTTGCCTGTCTGTGCCTTATTCACACCCATAAAGATGAAGCCTGCTATGATCACAGCAAGGGAAGCAGTGAAGAAAATCGCTTTCTTCTTTGTGAACTGAACTGCTTTCCTCTCTTTTGCCTTACCATACAGCTTCGGATTTGTAAGTCCAAGGGCAAAGAACGCTTTCATGATCAGCTTGGTCACTACCATAGCTGTAAACATGGATAATACAATACCAAGTGCCAGTGTGTAGGCAAATCCCTTAACGGTACCGGAGCCCATCACTGCCAGCACTGCTGCTGCGATCAGTGTGGTGATATTTCCATCGATAATAGCAGACTGTGCTTTCTTGAATCCGATGTCAATGGCTGTCTTTACCGTTCTGCCTGCTGCCAGTTCCTCACGGATCCGGGCGAAGATGATAACATTGGCATCTACCGCCATACCTACGGAAAGGATGATACCTGCAATACCGGGCAGTGTCAGTGTAATGTCAAAACCATTCAGAAGAATGATGATCATCTCTACATAAAGGCTCAGTGCCAGGCTGGCTGCCACACCGGAAATATAATAAACAGCGATCATAAATACAACAATGATAGCAAATCCGATCAGACCCGCCTTGATACTGGTAGCGATTGCCTCCCCACCAAGCTGTGCACCTACTACCTTGGAATGGAGTTCTTCCAGTTCAACCTTCAGACCACCGATACGGATGGTGGACGCAAGCTGTTCTGCACTTTCATAATCAAAGTTACCACTGATCTGTGCTTTACCATCTGTCAGAGCTGCCTGTACCCTGGGAGCACTGATGATCTGTCCGTCATAATAGATACCAAGGGTTTCCCCCTTCTGATATGCTCTTGTAGTCGCATCTGCAAACTTTTTGGTTCCTTCTGTTGTCATGGTAAGATCAACAACTACTTCAGAATTATTCATATTGTCTGTAGCGGTTGCTGCCTGGGCATCCTTGACATCGGTACCGGAAAGAGGTGCACTGCCCTCTGCCACGATGGTATCAATATCCTTCATCAGCATATAAACCACATTGCCGTTTGCATCCATGGTTGCCTGATAGTTGGCATTACCATCTTCATCTGTTTCATAGATGAAATACAGGGAGCCCGGCTTACCCAGCTCAGCAAGAATGGCATTGGCATCTGTTACACCGGGGATCTCGATATTGATCCTGTCATCCCCTTCCTGATATACAACTGCCTCTGTACTATAGTTTTCCACACGCTTCTGCAGCTTGTAGATCGTATCTGACATATCCTCACTGCTTGGCTTTTCCTCACCTACTGCCTGATAGGTGATACTTACACCGCCTGCCAGGTCAAGACCAAGCTTAATGTCTGATGCAGAACCGAATCTGTCTGTTCCGATCCCCTCTGTTGCTGTGTATCCGAGGCCGCCAAGGAGCAGCACCAGAACGATCAGCACAATGATTGCTCTACTCTTCTTCATTTTTATTCTCCTTCTTCTTCGGCCAGCGCCGCTTTTATCATGATCGCACACTCTATGCGCTTTCTCTGCAGTTCACATCCGATATCGTAGGCATCGTTGATGCTTCCGTGGAAATTATAGGAGTTAGCCGCACAGCCGCCGCTGCAGTAGAACTTGGCAAAGCATTTCTTACACTTGTCCTTTGCGTAGACATTGCATGTCTTAAACTCATCCCGGATGTCGGTTCTTGTGATACCTTCATCCACATTTCCCATCAGGAACTCCTCATGTCCTACGAACTGATGACAGGGATAAAAATCACCCCAGGGTGTCACAGCCAGATACTCGGTACCTGATCCGCAGCCTGACAGTCTTTTGGCTACACAGGGACCACCCTTCAGATCTATCATGAAGTGGAAGAAGTTCACACCCCTTCCTTCCTTCTTTCTCTTCAGAAGTTCTCTTGCCAGCTCATCATATTCCTCAAGGATCGCCGGGATATCTTCCTCGGTGATCGCATAGCTCTCTTCCGGAGCTGCCACAACAGGCTCTACGGAGATCTGCTCAAAGCCAAGGTCTGCCAGATGCTTCACATCCTCTGCAAAGTCCAGATTATTATGGGTGAAGGTTCCTCTTACATAATAATTCATCTGGTTTCTGCTCTCTGCCAGCTTTTTGAACTTGGGAACAATGGTATCATAGCTTCCCTGTCCGCCTCTGTGGGGACGCATCAGGTCATTGATCTCCTTACGTCCGTCAATGCTGAGTACCACATTGGACATCTCCTTATTCAGGAACTCCATGATCTCATCATTTAACAGAATGCCATTGGTCGTCAGGGTAAAACGGAACTTCTTGTTGTTTGGTTTCTCAAGGCTTCTGCCATACGCTACCAGATCCTTCACAACCTGCCAGTTCATCAGTGGTTCCCCGCCAAAGAAATCCACCTCCAGATTGACACGGCTGCCTGAATTTGCTACCAGGAAATCCAGTGCCTTCTTACCAACCTCATAGCTCATCAGGGCTCTTCTGCCATGATACTCTCCTTCTTCTGCAAAGCAGTATCTGCAGGCAAGGTTACAATCATGGGCAATATGGAGGCAGAGTGCCTTTACAACCGTCTGCCTGCTCTTGAAGTCAGTAATATACTTTTCGTAAATATCCTCTGTATAAAGTAATCCCGCATCCTTCAGTTCAAGCACCTCTGAAAGTGCTTCCCTAATATCGGCCTCTTCATAGCGATCCTTCAGGGCAGAAAGAACTGTATCTTCCAATTCTTTCCCCTCTCCGGATGCCTGGAGTGCCTCTTCTGCAACCGGGATCACATCATAAACTACATCATCCACTACATGGACAGATCCGCTGTTCACATCCAGTACGATGTTGTAGCCATTGTTCTTATATTGATGTATCACGTTTCTAATTCCTTTCCTGTGCGATACTGTGCAAACTGGAAAACGTAGAATAAGCAGCGATGATCCACCGCTGCTTACATACCTTATCTACTTGTTGATAAATACCGCACTTTTCACTCCGCTTTTCAGAGATTATTTTGCATGCTCACAGCTCTGATTTCCTACGGTACAGCTTGTTTTGCAAGCTGACTGGCAGGATGTCTGGCACTCGCCGCAGCCGCCCTTCTTCATGGATTCCTTTAAGTCTCTTGTTGTTAATGTCTTAATACGCTTCATAATCTTATCTCCTTAAAAGCTAATTTCTCTTTCCAGGCCGGTATCAATATACCGACATTATTTGATATTATAGCATAGGTCATTCCTTGCTGACAAGAGGAATCTCTTCTGCCTTTTCCTTTTTCTGCTCAGGCAGTGTCATCAGCACATTGACGATCCTGTTCTGCCTGATATCTCCTGCTTTCAGGATGATCCCGTCCGGCAGTGTGATGGTCTCACCGATCTCCGGCAGTCTGTCAAGGCTCTCGATCAGAAGACCACCAATCGAATCATAGTCCTCTGAATGCAGCTCTGTGCCAAGTTCATCATTGATATCATCCAGCTTCATGCTGCCTTCTACCAAATAGGTCCTCTCTCCCTTTTTCTGGATCTGTTCTTCTTCATCCTCATCATATTCGTCACGGATCTCCCCGACGATCTCTTCAAGCAGATCCTCCAGCGTGATCATGCCGACCGTTGCACCATACTCATCCAGCACAAAAGCCACATTGATCCGCTTTTCTCTCATTTCCAGCATCAGATCGGCTGTCTTTTTGAATTCATAAGTATAATAAGCCTCCCTGATGATATCTTTAATATGGAAGTTATTTCTCTCTTCCACCAGGATAAAGTCCTTGATATTGATCAGACCTATGATATTGTCCTTATCTCCGCTGTAAACAGGGATCCTCGTATACATACATTCCCGGAACAGTGTCATTACCTCTTCATAGCCGGCATCCTCACTGATGCTTGCCATGTCGATCCTGGGGATCATGATATCCTTGGCTACGGTATCTGAGAAATCAAATACATTATAGATCAGCTCTCTTTCCTCTGATTCGATCACACCGTCCTCATGACTGACTTCCACATAGGTACGCAGTTCCTTCTCCGTCATGGCTGTATGTAGATCCTTATCCATATGGAACAGCTTTTTGAGCCCTTCCGTAATGGCATCTACCACGAAGATCACCGGCGTCATGACCTTCATCAGTCCCGATATGATCGGTGCATAAAAAAGTGTCAGGTTCTCAGAATAGGCTGCCGCTGCATTCTTTGGCATGATCTCACCAAGGAACAGGATAAAAACTGTCAGAACGCCTGTCGCGATTCCCACTGTCAGATTAATTTTGATTGCAAGGGTAGTAGCCAGTGATGAAGCTGTCAGATTCACGATATTATTACCGATCAGAATAGCACTCAGCATCTTTCCATACTGCTCCAGAACAGAAAGAGCTGTTTTCGCACGTTTGTTGCCTTCCTCTGCCATCGCCTTAAGACGCACCCTGTTCACAGTGGTCAGCGCTGTCTCTGCAGAAGAAAAGAATGCAGAAAGCAAGATAAGAATTAAAATAATAATCAGTTGTATGACACCATCGGTATCCAAAATGTAACACACTCCTTGTTTTTAATATAATGAGTAAAATATACAATACGGAGGTATTACCTGTCAAGTTCACTCATATCATTTAAGTGTAAAGATTATGTAATTTCTGAAACAGGAGGCCTTTATGTTCCCTATGAAAAATCCTGGCAGCCGCCTCACCTTTATTCTGAAGGATCTGCTTCTTTCCTATCTGCTGACTGCGATCCTTCTTCTTTTGCTTTCCCTGCTGCTCTACCGTTTCTCTCTCAGCGAAAAGACCGTTTCCCTGTGCATCACCGGTATTTATATCCTTGTTACATTTCTCGCCGGATTCCTCGCGGGCAGAAAAGAAGGCAGCCGGAAGTTTCTCTTTGGTCTTCTTCTCGGCGGCCTTTATTTTCTCATCCTGCTCCTGATCTCCCTGATCGTCAATCACTCGCTTCAGGGCTTTTCCGGGCATTTCTTTACAGTTCTTCTGCTCTGCTGTGGCAGCGGTATGCTGGGTGGCATGTTAAGCTGATATGCTTTCCTTATCCTGCATCTTAAGGACAGGACTTCTTACCATATTGACTACCAGGGGGATCACCATGATAAACCATACAATGGGCTCTGCCACGATAATCCCATAGTATCCGATGGCCGGTGCCAGCAGGAGTGCGATCAGCACCTTACCGATCATCTCAAGGGAACTGGAGATCACCGGTGTTCGGTTATCCCCAAAGCCCTGCATGCTGTTCCTGAACAGACAGATCACAGTGGGGACATAGTAAAACGGGGTGTTCACCCGAAGATACAACGACGCTGTATCAATGATATCCTGTTTCCGGGTGGCTGTGACCATACGGATCAGCCAGGGTGCCACTGTATAGGCACTGACGATCACTCCGGTACACCAGATAAAGGTAACAAGAACGGTGTCCCTGATCCCCTTCTTGATCCTGGAATATTTTCCTGCCCCAAGGTTCTGTCCACAATAGGTTGCCAGTGTCGTACCCATGACAGAAAACGGCAGCATATATATGGAAGAGATTTTTCTTGCCGCTGTATGGGCAACAATGATATCTGTACCAAAGGTATTGATGCTTGTCTGCAATGCCATTGTGCCGATGCTTACCAGTGATGTCATAAATCCCATGGAGAGTCCCGCTCCGAAAAGCTTCTTATATAATGTCATATCCGGCCTGAAATCTTCCTTTTTAAGTGTCAGCTGCGGATATTTTCTTCTCATATAAAGGAAGCACAGAAACGCCGAAGCAGCCTGGGCGATCACCGTTGCACAGGCAGCCCCCTCCACCCCGGTATGAAGGCACAGGATAAAGCCATAGTCCATGGCAATATTTAAGAATGCTGCAAGGATCAGGAACAGAAGTGGTGTAAAGGAATCCCCGATCGCACGGAGCATGGCTGCGCAGATATTATAAAGCGTCGCTGCAAGAAGCCCTGCTATGACGATCCCGATATATCCCCTTGCTGCTGCAAGAAGTTCCGATGAAATATTCAGGATCTTTAACAGCCCACTCATATTCAGGAGACACAGTCCGCTTAAAACAACTGCACAGCATGAGCCAAGCAGGATCGTCCCTCCCATGGCTTTCTTCATCTGCTTTTCGTCCTTTGCCCCAAAACAGGTCGCGATCACAATGGCAAATCCATTGGTCAGTCCATTCAGAAAAGACAGCATCATATCGCTGAGCGTAGTTGTAGCCCCTACAGCAGCCAGCGCCTCATCTCCCAGTGTCTGCCCTACGATTCTTGTATCTGCCAGACTGTAAAACAGTTGAAAAAGCTGTCCCACAAAAAGAGGCACAGCAAAAAGCAGGATCAACCGGATCGGTTTCCCTTTTGTCAGATCTTTCATGATATTTTAACTTCCCTTACTGATTTTCTGTCTTATCTTTATTGTCATAACCCAACTGTATGACCTTATCTCTGCATTCATGCCTGATGCTTCGCCACCATCCGTGCGATCACATCAAAAATTTCCTTTAGTATATGAAACACAACCATGATAACAGAGACCAGTGAAAAACCAAGGATCACTGCCGTTACGGAAAGCATCATTTCCTCATAGCTGTAGTGCCTGCTTGGAAGATAATTCTTACACTTTTCTGTCACACAGGCAATGGCGCACAGGATCCCCGCTGAAAGAACAGTCCTGATGACCCAGTACCATCTGTAAAAAGTCACATGAATTGTCAGTGTTCCCAGTATGCCGATCAGGAAAAAAGCCACTACCCTTCCCGTCTGCCTGAACTGATAGGTTACCGCAAGAATCTGTGTTTCTGTCACCGATTCCCCATATTTCCGGACTGCCAGATACTGGATCAGTTTCTTTCCCATTAATTTGGTTTCTTCTCCATCCTGTACGGACAGATAAGCAACTGCAAAAACCCCCGTCAGAAAAAGGATCCACAGAAAAAAAGCGATCAGTGGATGAGATTTTTTCTTTTTCATAAATACTACCTGCTATATATGTTTAACCCAAACCCATTAAAATAGTTCTCTGTATTTATTTCAGTATAACACATCTGCCAGATAAATGGGAACCGAAACAACCTTAAGATATTTTTAACAACAAATGATTTTCAAAATCCATTGACATAGTATCAAATACTACATATAATATCTATGGTGTGCAGATAATATGGTTTATTCATGCACAAATAACTACTATACAGAAAGTGAAAGGTAATCCCATGTTCCAGATTGTAGTGGATTCTGCTGCCAATATTCCTGCGCAGCTTGTAAAAAAATATGATATCAGAGTCATCTCCTTTGTCAACTATGTGAACGGTCAGCCCCTGACCTGTTTTGATCCTGACCTCACCATGGAGCAGGAACGTGCCAAAGGAAAAGAATATTATAATGCGGTCCGTGCCGGTGCCGAGATCAAGACCGGCCTGATCAGCAGCGGCGACTTCGAAGAATGCTTCCGCAGCATTATGGAAAAGGGAGAAGATGTTCTTTATTTTTCTCTCAGCAAAAATATCAGTGGCACCTTTAACTCTGCAAGGATTGCTGCACAGGAGCTGATGGAGAACCCTCCCATGGAGCGCAGGATCCGTATGATCGATTCTTTAAACGCTTCCCTTGCACAGGGGATCCTCGCCATCTATGCCAGTGAAATGAGAAGCCAGGGCATGGATTTTGATGCCATTGCCGATAAGCTTGAAACCTATCCTGCCAGAATGAATGGCGTCTTTACCGTAGGTGATCTGAAATACCTTGCACAGACAGGACGGCTCAGCGGCTCTGCTGCCCTGATCGGCAACATCCTCAGCATCAAGCCGATTCTCCGTGGCAATAAAGACGGTTACATTGTCCAGTATAAGAAATGCCGTGGCAGAAAGGCAGCTTTGAACACACTGGTCTCCCTTGTCTGCGAGACGATCGTCAATCCTGAAGAACAGATCATCGGCATCGCCCATGCAGATTCCTATGAGGATTCCCTTTATGTTATGGAAGAGATCCAGAAACGGATCCATGTAAGGGAGTTTATCAACACCTCCTATGATTACTGTACCGGAAGCCATGTAGGCCCGGATACCATTGCCATGTTCTATATGGCAAAAGACAGAGAGCTGCTGTAAGCCCTCTGTCCCATGACTTTTTTCCTGTTTTCACAAAAGCCGGACCACAAAGATAACATCCGCTGCCAGCAGACACAGGAAGCCTGCCAGTAGTGCCTTTGTCCTGACCTGAAAGCCATAGGCATAACCGGCATAGAGTCCGAGAACTGCCATCAGAAGCCCGGTTGCCAGCAGCAGGACATACTGCTGCACAACTCCCGTATTGCACAGGGATACGGCAAATCCAGCCAGAAAGGTTCTTCCTGCAATCGCCCAGGTATCCTGCAGCAGTGGCAGAAATGCTATCTCGTCCTGTCTTCTTTCATCGATCAGCTTCTTTCCCATGGCAAGAAGCAGCATCCTGACTGCAAGTCCCAGAAAGATCACCGCCACAAAAAACTTCAAAAACCGTTCGGATCCCTCCAGGACTCTGGCATATCTGAGGAGTTCTGCCACATAGAAGCCAAGTGACACAGAGACAAGCTCCCAAATGCCAAATACACCGGTAAAGCACAGCAGCTTTTTTCTTCCGATGCAGGAAAACAGGGTGCTCCTGCAGGTCGTCCATGCAAAGATATCCATGGAAAGACCTGCAGCAATCAATACCATTTCAAGCATTGTCATAAAGAGCTCCCATCTGCGCTATTTGATCGCCTCTGTCTTATAGATAAACTTCACGCTGCTGTCCATATCTGACGCAGAATCAGAATAGATCCGGTAATCCTCCCCTGCTTCACAGACTGCCTTCAGCTCATCGATCACATCCTGTACATTATCTCCGAACAGATCTGTCAGCTTGCTGATTCCCTCTTCGTCAAAGGTAAACAGACCGTCCATCAGTTCCCCGGTTCCGTCAAGAAGTCTGATCGCACCATCATTCAGTTCTGTGGTACCGTCTACGAACTGGGCTGTACCGTCTTTCAGGGTAATGGTTCCATTTAACAGGGCAGAGGTACCATTTTTCAGTGTCTGCGTGCCATCCATTAAGGACTGTGCACCGCTGCTGAGCTGTGAAGTACCGCTCTTTAACTGGGAAGCGCCATCATCCAGCTGTCTGGCACCGTCAACCGCAGAGCTGGTTCCGCTGACAAGCTGGTCAGCACCGGCCTTCAGGGCTACCATACCGCCCTTGCCGTCTTTTCCGGATGCCAGCTGATTAACACCTGCATCCAGCTGGTTAAGACCATCTTCTACCTGCTTCATACCAGCCTGCAGAAGAGTAATCTGCTGCATCGGAGTCATCGTACTGCCACTGCTGCTTTCGCTATCTGCCATGACTGCAGTCCCTGTACCGGCCACACTGGCAGCCGCATCACCATACGCCTCTGCACGTCCTGCACTGGTATAATACGCTTCGCTGTAAGAAGCGACTGCCCCGGCATAGTCAGAAACGGCACCCTGGTAACTGCCAACTTCATTTGCATAATCACTCACACTGCCCTGATAGGACTGCATGGCACTGATATAATCATTGACCTGTGCCATATAGGCTTCTACTTCATCTGCATTGTAAGTTCCTGTCTCTTCATCCTTTGTCAGGCTTCCTGCATCCGGTACAGATACATCAACGGACGGTGCACTTCCCTCAAAGGACGGTGCCTCCGGTGCAGATCCGGCATTGCCTGCTGCCTCACCGCTTTCGATTGCCTTTGCCTCTAGCTCTGATGCCGTATCAGCAACTGCGCTGCTCATGGAACTGGTCAGTGCTCCATTTTTCTGTATCATCTGGATCAGTGTAGTCACACCGGCCTCTACCTGCGCATAACCCTTGATCAGTCCCGGATTATTCTGATCTGTACCTTCTAATCCTGCTTTTAACTGGCCAACACCGCCTGCTGCCTGATAAATACCATCCTTAAGCTGTCCGGCACCACTGTTTAACTGACTGGCACCACTGACAAGAGAAGAGGTACCATTTTTCAGTGTCTGTACACCGCTGTCCACCTGATCAATGCCGCTCTTCAGTTCGCCGGCACCACTGTTTAAACTCTCTGCTCCATTATCAAGTGCCTGTGCACCTTCCTGCAGATCTCCTGCTCCCTTGTCCAGATCCTTTGACTTATCTGCCAGGGTCTGCGCGCCATCCTGCAAAGTTGCTGCTCCGTCATTTAATTCTGTGGAGCCATCCTTAAGCTGCTGTGTGGCATCCTGCAGTTCATCCATGGAATCTGTCAGTTCACTGGTGTCAATGTCCAGTGTATCTCCAAGGTTCAGATCAGATAACAGATCCGGCATTGCCATGGTCATGGTCTGATTTAAGGTAAAGTCGGTAGCGTAGGCATGGATCTCAACGGTTTCCGGGATCTCCATGTCATCCAGTTTTTCCCTGGCCTTGTCGTCCACTGCCTTTTCCTTCAGGCTGTCAATGTTAATGCTGTCCTTAAGCCCGGGGAAGGCCATGCCGATCACGATCGTATTGTCTCCTTCAGAAAGGATCTTGCCGTTTGTTACTTCAATATCACTGAAATGCTCTGCCGGGAGCAGTGCACCTGAGATCATGGCAAAAGGTACATACACCTCTTTTTTCTTTCCATTGACCTCTACTGTCGTCTTTTCCTTATTGGTATAGGTGAAACGGATCGTCACATCACCTGTTTTTCCCACCAGCTCCTGTGGATCGATCTCCTTTCCTTCATACTCATAGGTGATCTTCACATCTACCGGAAGTGCCTTGTCTGTGGTTCCCTGATAGGTGATATCATTGCCATCTGCGTTCCATACCAGATTACCATCTGCATCTACTGTATAGGCCTCATTTCCCTTGACGTTTTTGATATCTGTCAGGGAAGAAGCATCGGTAATGGTGTTGTCTCCCTTTACATTTTTCAGGCTGTCACTGACGATGACCTTCTGGGTGTTTCCCATGGCATCTGCCATTACATAAACGACCTCATCCTTATGAAGGGTATCTCCCTTTACGGAAGAACGGTGGATCACCTGATCCATGACCCCTGTTAAAAGTTCTTCATCTGCATCCGTCTGTGTGCTTTCTACCGCACTTGTTTCTCCTGCATTCTTACTGCCGCAGCCTGCCAGTCCTCCAAGTACCATGGATGCGCCTGTCAGCACTGCTACTACCTTAAATCCAAGCTTTTTATTGATTTCCAGATTTTTCATACTCTTTTCCTTTCCTGCCCGCCTTCTCCTTCTCGACCTGGGAAGCGGGGAACTTTACTTTTCTATGACTGTGCTGCTTCTGTTTTCTTTCCTGTATGGCGTCTTCTCAGCTTTCTGGCTGCTTCCTTTGCTGCGCTCTCCGGTGTAAAGCCAACACTGGTATGGCAGATCAGTTTATCAAAGATCATAAACATGGACGGCAGCATAAAGATAACGGTAAACATACTGATGATCGCACCTCTTGCCATCAGGTTACAGAGGGAACTGATCATATCAATATCCGAATACAGGCCAACACCAAAGGTTGCTGCGAAGAAACTCAGTGCACTTACAATGACTGACTGGATGGATGCGCTGTGTGCAATGGTAATGGCTTCCTTTTTATCCTTGCCTGCGCTTCTCTCTGTCCTATATCTTGTTGTCATCAGGATCGCATAGTCTACGGTAGAACCAAGCTGGATCGTACCGATTACGATAGATGCGATAAAGGGCAGTGTCGTATGGGTATAATAAGGAAGACCCATATTGATATAAATAGCAAATTCGATCACACCAACCAGAATGACCGGCAGGCTTATGGACTTAAATACAAACAGGATAATGGCAAAAATGATACCAATGGAAACTGCACTGACTGTCTTGAAGTCTGTATCCGTGATCTCGATCAGATCCTTGGTGCAGGGCGCTTCTCCGATCAGCATGCCCTTGCTGTCATACTTCTTGACGATCTGATTTAAGGTATCACACTGTGCATTGACCTCATCCGATGCCACTGCATATTCAGAGGTGATCAGTACCAGTTCATATTCGTCACTTTCCAGCGTATCCAGCAGTTCCTCCGGAATGAAATCCTGCGGAATGGACGGGTCGACTGCTTTTTCCAGTCCAAGCACGGACTTGACACCTTTCACATCCGCCATTTCATCCATCATGGCTACCTTATCCTTTGCCGGCAGATCCACATCCATCAGTACCATATGGGTTGCCCCCATCTGGAAGTCCTCTGCCAGCTTGCTGTTTGCCTGCACACTGGCCAGATCCTGCGGAAGACTGGAATCCAGATTGTAGTAAACCTCTGTATGGTTATAACCGAAGATCGCCGGGATCCAGATCAGGACAAACAGGATGGCAAACAGTACATAATGCTTTGTCATGAATGCGGAAGTCCTGGAAAAGCTCGGCATGATCGGTCTGTGTCTCGTCTTTTCAATTGCTTTGTCAAAGATAAGGATCATGGACGGCAGTACTGTTACACAGCAGATCACGCCAAACACAACACCCTTTGCCATGACAAGACCAAGGTCAAGTCCCAGTGTAAAGCTCATAAAGCAGAGTGCCAGGAATCCGGCTACTGTTGTTGTAGAGCTTCCGATCACAGAGGTAAAGGTCGTAGCGATCGCTTCTGCCATGGCCTCCTTTTTATCAGAATAGGTCTGCTGTTGTTCCTGATAGCTGTGCCACAGGAAAATGGAGTAGTCCATGGTAACACCAAGCTGCAGGACTGCTGTCAGCGCCTGGGTAATATAGGAAATCTCTCCAAGGAAGATATTGCTTCCCAGATTGTAGATAATGGAAAAGCCGATGCTCAGAAGGAAAAAGAGCGGGATCAGCGCACTGTCCATCGTCAGGGAAAGCACGATCGTGGAAAGTACGACTGCGATACAGACATAGATCGGTGTCTCCTTATTGGACAGATCCCTCGTATCCGTAACGATCGCTGACATACCGCTTAAAAAGCACTGTTCATTTGAGAGCTTACGGATCTCTGCCACCGCATCCATGGTTTCATCTGCTGACATGCCGGTGTCATACAGGATAAACATCATCGTGCTGTCCGTGGAAGCATTGTTGAATGCCTCATAGATCTCATCCGGCAGCATTTCCATCGGAATACTCAGATCCATAAAGCTGTCATACCACAGAACAGAATCCACATGATCTACCTGTTCTATTTTTTCCTTCAGTGCGGATACATCCTTCTGCTCCATGCCTTCTGCAATAAACATGGAAAAGCTTCCCACACCGAACTGATCAAGCAGGATGTCCTGCCCCACCATCGTTTCAATATCCTTCGGTAAATATGTCAGTACATCATAATTGATCCTGGTATTGAAGTAGCCGATCGCTGATGGGATCAGGAGCACTACTGCAATGATCAGTATCATCACTCTGCACTTTACAATTCCCTTTGCCAGTTTTTTCATAAAGCCTCCTTTTCAAGCTTATCTTGATTTTCTATAGCCTCTCTGTGGAATATCTTATGCAAAGCAGATAAAAGAACACAGATGCAATATGCAGGAATTGTTTGCTTTATTTATACAATAGGAGGGGATCCGTCCAAAAGAAAAAGACAGGCGGACCTGTCTTGTTTATCTGAATAATACATTTGATGCGATTTGTATAGGAATACCACCATCAGGTGGATCTGCATGTGGATTTCTGTTACGGGAAGCAGTCTTCTTTCCTTCCTCTTCTGCAGGATACCTGCACAGATGCTCCTGACACAGTGCTGTCAGATATCACCGCATTTTCTGCAGGATATCCTCCATGGAATTGTTCAGCATATAATAATAAAGATTGGCAACCTCCGCTGCCGGGATCACCAGGTCTGACTCAAGCCAGCGCTGCAGCACATAACTCATGGACTGCGCATAATACTCTGCCAGATATTCTGTAGGCATCCAGTCATTCAGTCTTGCATTCTCCCCTACCTGTTCCTTCATAAATTCAAAGAGCAATCCCTGGATGCAGTATTCTATAATGGACCGGAAGGAATTCTGACCTTCCATTTTGCATGCCCTTTTATAAAATGCCTTATCCTTCTCCACATTCTGGAAAGCAAGGGTAAAGCCTTCCCTGATAAAGCCTCCCTGAAATAATGGCAGGATCGGATCCAGGATCTCTGTCCTGATGATCCATTCCAGGAGTTCATATTTATCCTGAAAATGATTATAAAACGTAGGCCGGATCACTCCAGCCCTGTCTGTGATTTCCTTAATGGTGATCTTTTCCACCGGTGTGATAACTACCAGTTCCTTGAAGCTTTCTGCCAGCAGCTTATCTACGGTTGCCTTTTGCGGCATACTGATTCATTCCTTTCTGTCGTTTTCTTTCATACATCACTCGGTCAGCTTCTGCGATCACTTCCGCTACGCTTTCCTTTTCGGGTGTGTACCAGGCATACCCCACTGATACATCAGGAAGCTTTCTTTCCTGACTGCGCCTGTTTTCCAGTTCTTCATAAAAATCATAGATATATTTATCCGGCTCGCCTTCCTTAGAACAGATCATTGCACAGAACTCATCTCCTCCAATCCGGTAACAGCGGCCCTTTTTTCCAAATACAGTATAAATAGCTGCCCCGATTTCTATCAGTACCTTATCTCCCATGGCATGTCCATAAGTATCATTCATTTTCTTAAACTTATCAACATCAAAAAAGAAGATCATGGTATTCTCTTTCATCTGTGACAGCCTGTTCTCATAGCTTCTCCTGTTCAGGAGATGGGTAAGCCCGTCCAGCTTCTGTGTCAGTTCGGAATACAGATTATAAATGATAAATACATCTACGGCAGTGCAGAGCCATGTCACTCTGATACTGCTGTTCATATACTGCATGCCAAGCCCCATCAGGAAAAAAGCCGGTATCACGATCATGATCATCCTGTTTGTGCTGTAATACCGCCGGCTTTCCCTGAGAAGGACACACATAAAAAGTATCATCCCACTCAGATAGGTCAGGATATAGACCCAGTAATAAGATCCGTGGCGGTAATAATTGGCATCATCCACATAATAGATAAATCCATAAAAGCCCGACAGTACCTCCAGGATACCATGTGCTGCCAGCACACCCATAAAATATTTCCTGTATTTCAGGGCGCTGAACAGTTCACTGCACAGCACCGCTATGGCTGGTGCTGTTGACAGTTCTATCATTTTTACAAGGATATGCAATGGCCTGAGCCCGATATCCTTACCATCCATGATCACTCCCATCCACTCACAGGTGGCACTTATGATCATGATCATGGATATGATATAGATCCGCAGCTTCTGTTCTTTTTCTATAATATCATTTCCATAGACGAGGATATCCATGATCAGTGTGATCACGATCGCCAGGAAAATAATTGCTGAATAATATGACATACTGACTCCTCTGGTATGTTTCCCAGTATATTTGTTTGCTAAGATGAAATTATACGTATCCCTTATCCAAATGTCAATCGAACCATTATTTCAGGAGAATTATTATAGATATTCCTCCAATATTTTCAACACAACAGTTTACTTTATTTCCAAAATATATTAGAATTATGTCGTATGTAATACAGGAGAAACTATGGACGATTCAATGAATATCGTGTCAAATAGTTACCAAAAAATAAAGGAGAGACAAAACATGAGCATTTCACCATTACAGAAGGCCAGATATGAGTATGCTCCCAAACTTCCGGGCATGCTCAGACACGGCATTGCAGACATCTGCGTAAAGGAAGGCGAGGAAACACAGAGCGTTGCTGATCAGGATAAGATCAAGGCTCTTTTCCCCAACACTTACGGTAAGAAGGAAATCACCTTTGAGAAGGGTCAGAACACATCTGAAATGAAGAAGCAGATCGTTGGTGTTATCCTTTCCGGCGGACAGGCTCCTGGTGGACATAACGTTGTCTGTGGTTTATATGACGCTTTAAAGGCAACCAACAAAGAGAACGAGCTTTACGGCTTTAAGGGTGGTCCGAGCGGACTGATCGAGGATGATTACATCGTTATGACTGATGATTATATCAACCAGTTCAGAAATACCGGTGGTTTCGATATCATCGGATCCGGCAGAACCAAGCTTGAGACTAACGAACAGTTTGCTATCGCTGCTGATGTATGTAAGAAGCATGGCATCACTGCTATCGTTATCATCGGTGGTGATGATTCCAATACCAATGCTGCTGTTCTTGCAGAGTACTTTGCAGCACACAATACCGGCGTTCAGGTAATCGGATGCCCGAAGACCATCGACGGTGACTTAAAGAACGAAGACATCGAGTGTTCTTTCGGTTTCGATACCGCAACCAAGACCTACAGCGAGATCATCGGTAACATTGAAAGAGATGCTAACTCCGCTAAGAAGTACTGGCATTTCGTTAAGGTTATGGGACGTAGTGCTTCCCACGTTGCTCTTGAGTGTGCTCTTGAGACACAGCCTAACATCTGCCTGATCTCAGAAGAAGTTGCTGAAAAGAAGATGTCCCTTTCCGCAATCGCTGATTATATTGCTGATTCCGTAGCTGCAAGAGCTGCAAAGGGCATGAACTTCGGTGTTGCTATCATTCCTGAAGGTGTTGTTGAATTCGTACCTGAATTCTCCGTACTGATCCAGGAGATCAACGAGCTTCTTGCAGGAAGCAAGGCTGATGCCTTCAATGCACTTCCTACATGGGAAGAGAAATACGCTTTCATCGAGAAAGGCTTAACCAAGGAATCCATGGAAGTATTCGCTATCCTTCCTCAGGCTATCCAGCAGCAGTTATTCCTTGAGAGAGATCCTCACGGAAACGTTCAGGTTTCCCTGATCGAGTCCGAGAAGTTATTCTCCGCTCTTGTAAAAGATAAATTAGCAGCAAGAAAAGCAGCCGGAACCTACAACGGTAAGTTCAGTCCTCTTCATCACTTCTTAGGTTATGAAGGAAGATGTGCTTTCCCTTCAAACTTTGACTCCGACTACTGCTACTCCTTAGGATACAATGCATTCATGCTCATCCAGTATGGTTACAATGGCTACTTATCCAAGGTTTCCAACCTTTCTGCTCCCGCAAGTGAGTGGGTTGCAGGTGGTATGCCGATCACCAAGATGATGAACATCGAGAGAAGACACGGTGAAGACAAGCCGGTTATCAGAAAAGCTCTTGTTGAACTTGATGGCGCACCGTTCAAGTATTTCGAAGCTCACCGTAAAGAGTGGTCTGAAAATACCTGCTTCAAATATCCTGGTGCTATCCAGTACTACGGACCGACTGAAGTATGCGACATCACAACAGTAACCCTTGCTCTTGAGCAGGCTAAATAAGATACTAAAAAACAGGGCCACCGGTGTTAAGCCGGTGGTCTTATTTTGTATCTATGCTACTTTTTCACTACTATAACTTCTTTTCCTTCAAACGCAAATCCCAGTTTACAGATTCGCTCCCCTGCTATCCCTGTGGCAATCAGATCCGCTTCATATTTCTTCTCTTCTATCTGACGCAGTGCATTTGCCGCCGTCTGTGCAAGGTCTTTTTCCTTCCGTTCATCGAACACCTTAAATTCCATAATAAAAGCATCGTCTTCCGGCCGCAATGGATAAAGGGCAATATCATATCTTCCTCTTCCGCTTTCACGATTGGATACAATTCGATAGCTGTCTTTCAGGGAGACGATCAGTCCAAGCACCAGTCCATGGAAAAAGTTTTCCGGATTTCTTTTTGAGGACGCTCCTGTATCAAAATAACTCATGGACGAATAGGTAATATCAAGAAGTATATCTTCCATTTCTTCTGTATTGTGTGCAAGCAGTGCCTTTATAAATTCGTTGTAATATAAATTTCCATTATCAAACATTCCAAGGATCTCATTTCGGAACATACTCATGACCTCCTGGTTGGTAACAGATACATCGCACTCCGTATATTCCTCATACTTTATCACATTGTCAGCTTTGATATATCCGATCGCCAGCAGCAATGACCACAGGCTGTTTTCATCACCATCCATATACTGAAAGGTAATGTTTTCATTTATCTTCTTATGTACCACTTCTCCTGCCATCAGCCGTTCAATCTCAAATTTACTACGTACCGGATGCCTTCGGATAATATCCCCTATGATCTTATTGCTGCTGGTATTGATCCAGTAGGAAATCAGCTGGCCTCTGTCCAGGAAATTACAGATAGACCATGGATTGTATATATCCTTGCAGTTTCCGAAAATAAAGCCATCGTACATCGCCTTCACATCCTGAAAACAGTCCATATTCTGACATTTCAGTGCATCCATGACTTCCCTCTCTGTAAACCCGAAGCAGTCGCTGTACTCTTCATCCGTCACTGTATATGTTTCAATATTATTCAGATCTGAAAAAAGCGAGTTTC
>CACXDC010000193.1 GCA_902766365.1 uncultured Lachnospiraceae bacterium
ATCCACCACAGTTATTTCCGGGAAGTGCCTCTAATACAGCCGCTTCTCTTTCATCTACATCTACTTTAAATTTGATTGCCGCAATCCCAAGGAATACTCCTACGAAAAGGCCAACGCCTCCTACTGCAGCAACTGCCAGTAAAATTCCTGTTATATCCACCTGTCATACCTCCTATAAGAGTCCTGAAAATCCACAGAAGGCAATCGCCATCAGACCTGCTGTCACAAGCACGATAGGCATACCACGGAAGGATTTCGGGATATCATTATACTGCATTTTTTCTCTGATTCCTGCAAGGATCACAATGGAAATGGTGAATCCGGCTGCTGTTGCAAATCCGTTTACGATACCCTGTAAGATACCGTAATTCTTCTGCACGTTGGTAAGTGCCACGCCAAGTACTGCACAGTTGGTTGTGATCAGTGGCAGATATACACCAAGTGCCTTATATAGTGCCGACATAAACTTTTTCAGGAACATCTCCACAAACTGTACCAGTGCTGCAATGACCAGAATGAAGACAATGGTCTGCAGATAAGTCAGATCGAGCGGAACCAGAATAAACTTGTATATGACACCTGCTACTGCGGATGCCAGTGTAATGACAAAGATAACAGCAGTTCCCATTCCTGCCGCCGTATTCATCTTCTTGGATACTCCAAGGAACGGACAAAGTCCAAGGAACTGGCTTAATACAACGTTGCTGATCAGTGATGAGGAGATCAGTATGATCAGAAGATCCTTAACAGTTTCCATGTTCTGCTTCCTCCTTATTACAATTCATACAGTCGCCGCCACATCCGGACTGGATCTTTGACATATCCCTGCCCTTCTTCTCTCCGTTTATCCTGATCTTATTCTGGATAGCGGTCAGGGCTGCCAATACAAAGAATGCACCGGGTGCCAGTACGAAAATACTGCAGGGTACATAGCTGTCAGGCATCACCTGTATATTAAAGAGCTGTCCTGCACCGATCAGTTCCCTTACTGCACCGATGATCGTAAGAGCCAGTGTAAAGCCAAGCCCCATGCCGATTCCATCGAACAGAGAAGGGATCACCTTATTCTTGGAGGCATAGGCTTCTGCCCTTCCAAGGATGATACAGTTTACAACGATCAGTGGAATATATAATCCAAGCGCATCATACAGGGAAGGAATAAATGCCTTCAGTAAAAGCTCCACTACTGTTACAAAAGATGCAATGATCACTATGAAGGCCGGGATCCTGACCTTATCAGGGATCACTTTTCTGAGCATGGAAATAAACATATTGCTCAGCGCCAGTACCGCCATGGTGGTCAGTCCCATGCCAAGGCCATTGATCGCTGATGTGGTAACGGCCAGTGTCGGACACATGCCGAGTGTCAGCACAAAGGTCGGGTTTTCTGTGATAATACCGTTTTTCAGACGCTCAAGCGCACTGTTCTCTTTCATTACCTGTCACCTCCCAGTTGTGTTTCAAAGATATAAAGACCGGCATTTACCGCCGTTGTTACTGCATTTGTCGTGATCGTTGCACCACTGATGGCATCGATCTGGCTGTCCATCGTAGATCCTGTTTTCGTATAGGTAAACTGTGATACCTGTTTCCCGGCAAACTGGGGAACCAGTACCGTACCGGCTTTCATACCAAGTCCTGCTGTTTCCGAAATGCTCAGAAGGGAAATTCCATTCAATGTACCGTCATTCTGGATTCCCATGGTAAAGGTGATATCTCCACCATAGCCTTCGTGGCTTGTCATGGTCAGTACATAACCAAGACAGCTTCCTTCAGCATCTGTTGCCATCAGGACATTGTCAAGATCAACACCTGTATAATTCTGTTCCCAGGTACTGTCACCCTCCGGTACTGCAAGTTCCAGTGGATCAGAAAATCCCGCTGCATCCGGGAACACCTCCTGGTAGGCTGCCTTTGCTGCCTTTTCCTCTGCGGCAGCGATCGGTTCCTTGGTGATCTGGTATACAAATCCAAGGATCAAACCTGCCACTACCGTAATGAGAAGCAGGATCGCTGCATCCTTTACCATTCCTTTTTTATCACTCATGACCTTTCCCCTCCTTTTCCAAATGCTTTGGGAAGTGTCACCTTTTCAATCAGCGGCACGATCAGATTGCCTATGATGATGGCATAGGAAACACCCTCTGCGGAAGGTCCGAAAATACGGAAGATTCCGGTTAATACGCCAAGGAAAATACCATACAGATACTGTCCTTTCTTGGTAATAGGTCTTGTTACATAGTCTGTCGCCATGAAGAAAGCGCCAAGCATCAGACCACCACCTGCCAGATGGGCACTGATAAAGGCAGGATCAACACCATGTCCTCCAAAAAGGATCAGGAATATTATGAAGCTTACCAGATAAGTACCGGGGATCCGGAGGTCAATAACACCAAGTAAAAGCAGGAAGCAGGCTCCGATCACAATAGCGATCATGGAGGTCTCACCAATAGTTCCTGCGGTTCTTCCGATCACCATATCAAGAATATTCACATCCTCTCCTGCCTTCAGTGCCGCAAGAGGGGTTGCTCCTGTATATGTATCTGTCTGGAAATTACACATAATGGATGTATAGGAAATCAGGAGAAAGCATCTGGCACCCAGCGCCGGGTTCATGAAGTTCTGTCCAAGACCTCCAAACAGCATCTTTACGACCAGAATAGCAAACACACCACCGATCACAGCAATCCACCAGGGTGCTGTGGAAGGCAGGTTCAGTGCCAGCAGAAGTCCTGTCACCACTGCTGAAAAATCCCCGATCGTCACAGGCTTATGCATGGCCTTCTCATAAAGATACTCTGTTAATACTGTTGTTGCTATCGTTACTAAAATTAAGATCAGTGCATCCAGTCCGAAATTGTAAATACCAAAGCCAGCAGCAGGAAGCAGTGCTACTACGACAGCCAGCATGATGCTCTTTGTCGTCACCTTAGACCTGATATGCGGATTAGATGACACTTTCATCAAATCACTCATTTTCTGTTCCTCCTACTTCTTCTTTTTCTTGGCAAGCTGCATCTTACGCATGGATTTGATCACCTGGGTTAAGGGACGCTTTGCCGGGCAGACATAGCTGCAGCAGCCGCATTCGCAGCATTCCATACCATTGTTCTTCAGGAAGCCTTCTTCGTCATAGTGCTCTGCACAGTCGGCAAGAAGCCTTGGTACCACTCTTCCGGGACATGCCTCCACACATTTGCCACAGTTGATACAGGCAGATGGCTCCATGTAAGATACATCATCCTTCGTCATACAGAGCAGTGCGGACGAAGTCTTGGTCGTTGGTACATCCAGGTCAAAGATTCCAAAGCCCATCATGGGACCACCGGAAACAATTTTAACAGGAGGGGTCTTGAAACCACCTGCCTCTTCTACCAGTTCATGGTAATTGGTTCCGATCCTTACCTTGAAATTGCAGGGCTCTGCGATCGCATCTCCTGTCACGGTAACGATCCTGTGCATCAGTGGACGTCCCTCCATCACCGCATTGTAAATAGCGATCACGGTATCCACGTTATTTACTACGCAGCCTGCATCGGCAGGAAGCTGTGAACTGTTGATTGCTCTGCCCGTTACTGCATAGATCAGATGTCTCTCTGACCCCTGAGGATATTTGGTCTTCAGTGCCTTCACTGCAATCTTCGGTTCATCCTTTGTCAGCTCACGAAGACGCTCGATACAGTCAGGCTTATTATCCTCCACTGCGAGAATACCTCTTGCATTTTCAAAAAGACTTAAGGATACCTTCAGCCCCCCGATCAGCTTATCCGGCTCTTCAAGCATCTTCCGGTAGTCAGAGGTCAGATACGGTTCACACTCTGCACAGTTGACGATCACATATTCTATTTTTTCAGGCTCTTTGGGAGAAAGCTTGATAAAGGTCGGGAATCCGGCACCGCCCATTCCCACAATACCGGCTTCTTTAATGATATTGATCTTATCCTCCCTTGTCAGTTCTTCAAATGGTCTTACTTCCGGCCACTCTACTTCCTCATACAGCCCGTCGTTCTCTACAACGATACTCATGACATTATCACCAGTCACCACCCGCCTCGGCTCGATCGCCTTGACTGTTCCTGATACGGTAGCATAAATCGGTGAGGAAACAAACCCTGATGCCTCTGCAATTTTCTGTCCTGTCAGAACCCTGTCACCCTTTTTCACTATTGGGTTTGCCGGTGCCCCGATATGCTGGGACAGAGGGTAAACCAGATCTCCCTTTGGGAGAACTTCACGTATCGGCTTATCCTTCGACAAATCCTTACCGTCATAGGGATGGATTCCTCCAATAAACGTTAGTTTTGCCATAACTTTCCTTCTTTCCCTTGATTTTTCTTCCATCAAGCTGATGAAAATTCTCATTCTTATCCTTTAAATATACTATTTTTTTGTCGAAAATACTACTGCATTTTTGAAAAATATGCTACACTGAAAATGTGATTTTGCGAAGGAGAACATTCTATGAAAACCGAAGAAATTATCTTAAATAATTTCATTTTAAAATATCCGATAGAGCGGCTCGCTCCGCTTGACCAGATCCTTTTTCTGGATATCGAGACCACTGGACTTTCTGCTGATAATTCCCAGCTTTATCTGATCGGCTGTGCCTTTTATAAAGAAGGAAACTGGCAGATCAGGCAGTGGTTTGCCCAGTCTGCCGAAGAGGAACCGGAACTTCTGAAATCTTTCTTCACATTTGCTGCAGACTATTCATTTCTGATCCATTATAACGGTAATTCCTTTGACCTGCCTTATCTTCGTAAGAAGCTGCTTCAGTATCAGCTTCCTTATGATTTCAGTCAGTTTGAAGGGATCGATATTTATAAAAGGATCCACCCCTACAGGGGGTTCTTAAAGCTCCCCAACTGCAAGCAGAAAACAGTAGAATCCTTCCTGAATATCAGGCGTGAGGACAGATATACGGGTGGTGAGCTGATCAATGTTTACAAGGATTATCTCTCTTCCCACGATTTTAACCTGTATCATATCCTGCTTCTGCACAATTCAGATGATATGAAGGGCATGCTGGAGGTTCTTCCCATTCTGTCCTATTATGATCTGTTCAACAACAGTCTGAAAGCCCGCAAGGTGCAGGCGAATTATTACAATGATATTCATGGCATTCTGCGTAAAGAACTGATGATGAAGCTGATCTTTGCCTCTCCTCTCCCGGTATCCGTCAGTGCCATGGCCAGAGGGTGTCATTTCAAAGGCGAAGGGCATGAGGGTACACTGATCGTTCCGATCTATGAAGAAGAACTGAAATATTTCTATGCCAACTACAAAGATTATTATTATCTTCCAACAGAAGATACTGCGATCCATAAGTCCATCGCTTCCTTTGTAGATAAGGAATACCGGGAGCAGGCGTCAGCCGCCACCTGCTACACCAGAAAGTTTTCCAGTTATCTTCCCCAGTGGGAAATTCTGGTGGAGCCTTTCTTCAAGCGTGACTATAAGAGTCATGAGCTGTTCTTCGAACTGACTGATGAAATAAAAAAAGACCGGCAGCTTTTTTCAAACTATGCCAGTCATATCCTGAATATCATGGCAGTACAGCCATAACACTATATACTGAATCAGGCGGTCATTTCCTTTTGGAAATGCCGCCTGTTTTTCCAGTATTCCTTTTC
>CACXDC010000194.1 GCA_902766365.1 uncultured Lachnospiraceae bacterium
GAAAGTAATTTTTAAGTGGCTCCGTTTGTCCGGACAGGTGGCTTACGCCACTCCGGACAGGCGGCTCCGCCGCACCGTAATATTCAGTTTGTCCTTGACTCAGCAATTTCGACAAATTTTTCCCTTTTATCTTTTGTATCCATATTATCTCCTTTTATAATATACCCAATATTTAATTATTATTCTTCATATATTTGCAATATACTACTATATTAATAAATATACAACGTAAAATATGCATTATATTTTTCATATATTGTAAATATATTAAAAATAGCGAGCATATTTGCTCGCTATTTTTACAATTCTCTTACCCCACACGATCTGAGATATGAGTATATTCCATCATAAAATTTTGAGTTTCTTGTAGAATCTTCCTCTGGATCAACTCCTTTAGGCACGAATAGAACCATTCCCTGCCGTGCTCTTGTCAGAAGCACTCGATAAGAATTTACCAGGTAACGTTGCTGTTCTGGTTTATGTCGTTTATTCCATTTGGATCCGCGAAAGTTGTAATAATCCCATCCAGTATCAGAGCTATTTCTCCGAAGATCTGCATCCCAACACACAATAGCCCAGTCTATTTCCAAGCCCTGTACCTTAAATTCACTGGCAACAATTTCAAGCATGTTTGAAGATCGCAGGTCATCACTCGATGCGAGAAACCAGTTCTTAACATCTATTTCAGTTGGAACATAAATGCCTTCTGGTTTTAGTCTCTGTGCGCTACTACAAGCTAGTACTCCACACCTTTGAGATCCTCTAACTTGATTTCTAACCCATTTTTTTTCTTTTTCATAATCTCTAGTGATATAAACAGGATATTTTTCCGAAATCAAGCCATATATTTTCTTCGCCTTGCCCGGATTATTATCGAGCAGGTAATCAACGAACTGACATTGCTTATCTGCGCGGAAAGATCGAATGGAAGTCTTTAAATGCAGTTCTTCCTCAGGATGACATCTTGTGCATCCCTCAATCATCTTGCGATTGATATTTTTATCTTCGACCTGCTTGAATATCGAAGGAGAATAGTACATTTCCCATTGCGGGAAATCTTCTACACCACATCTGAACCACTCGTTAATCCCTACCTCACCATCATAAATATCCTGTCCCAGTCCGACGAGACAAATCATTACAGCCCAATCTTTGTGACGATCCATGATACTGTACAGCAAATGGGGTTCACTTACAGCCATAGAAGGATCTTCATGTTTCTGACTCATCTTTTGCTGATTCCATACACGCTGCGCTTCATCAAAGATCAGGATGTTCTCCGCCGTAGGTCGATCATGCGAAGCATTGTCTTTTTTGAATGTGAAACTGCTTTGAATCAATGCATCAATAGCAACTCCAGTCTCACGGTTGTATTGCTTCTTTGCTTTAACACTTCTCTTTAAAGCTTCTCTTAAAACTTCAACAAGAGGACCATTCCCTGAAATATATACACTAAGGCTGTTCTCACCTTTCTTAAGATTTTTAGCTACAGTATCCAAGCCTACCAGCGTTTTCCCCGCTCCAGGAACACCGGTCACGAAGCATATGCATTTTTTATGATTCTTTTCCGCATAGCTGATAATTTCATTCAGTTTATTTTCACATCGATCAATATCATCCTGCCCAGCTTCGGAATTTGCAATCTCGCTGATATCGTGAGTTGTATAAGCTTCAACAGCTGCTGCAATAATCGTTGGCGTCGGATGATATGGTGAATTAAACCACCTGTCAAAATCAATCGGATTGTCTTCTCCATAGAGACCAGTCAACGTGGCGACTTTAGGAATGACTGTTTCAATATTCTCCCGTTGAAGATGTATTTGCTTGTCCGGATAATATTCCAAGGACTGTTCTTTCTGATATTTGGGTGCATTTGTTGCGATCAATATTGGACAAACATACAAATCCTCTGATTCCTTATGGAAATTCTTAATATCAATTGCATAATCTTCTGCCTGTTGCGCATCTTGAGCAGTATAAACGGTTTTTCCATTTTTAAATTCCAAAGAAAAGACCATATGGCGAATCAAAAGAATTACATCGATTCTTTTCCCCAGCCTGATAATGTCATATTCAAAGATGATATCTCCCTCCATTCCACAGGCTTCCAGTCTTTTCTGCAATTCACCGATCTGATTTTCCCAAGCGTCTTCCTGTCCCTCATCGAGTTGATTGTAGGCTTGAAAAGAATGTCTTACCAACTGTCCAATTATCGATGATGAGTTATCCTTAATGAATCCAGGAATAGAATTACAGTAATATGCTTTTCCCCTTTGCGTGGAGAAAGTGTACTTATTCATCGTTACATGTATCCTCTATAACTTCAGAAAGTTCTCGATCCAGAATGGCTTCTTTTACAACTTGAACACAGTCATCAAGGTTCTTCTTTATATCATTGCCCCAAAATCTCAATACAATCCAATCCTTGTATCGTATCTCCTTATCAACATTTTGGTCGTGTTCAATGTTTCTATGGATTTTTTTTATCCAATATTCCGAATTGTTACTTTTCTCCAATTTTAGCTGAAGTCTATCCCAGTCCTTGCCATGAAAAAATTCGCCATCACAAAAAATTGCTATTCTGTATTTTGTAATGGCTATATCAGGCTTTCCAGGCAGTAACTTATAGTTTTTTCGATAGCGAATTCCTTCCTGCCACAGTGCTTTTCGTAAAATCATCTCGATCTTGGTATTCTTTGATCGAATATGCTGCATATTCTTGTGTCGCTGTTTGGGCGTTAAATCATCCATTGCCATTGCCGTAAGGAGCTGTATTTTCAGCAACTATTCCATATTCGGAATTCACCTCATACAACAATCCCATATTTATCGAAATATCACTCATTCGGACTTGACGGTCGATACCAAATATTTTTCTAAGTTCTCCGTGACTATAATTGTGCTTACCGCTCGTTTGATTTTCAATCATCTTGATGAAATTAGATACCGTAATTCCGGAACCATGCACGCCGGACTCTTCAACTTCTGCCTGAATCTGCTTGTCTATCTGCTTTCCAAATCCTCCTGCAATATAAGAAAAGAAGCCAATCGGATAGGAAGAACTGCTGTAGGAAGCAATTTTTTCCAAGTAGTTATGGACCATCCGGTTATGGTGATCTCCCGTGATGCTGTACTTTGAGTATGCCTTATTATCGATGATGGATTGATAGCACTCATCATCTGCCAGAAGCAGAATATCCGGGGCAGATTTGCTCCCGGTTTGTCCCAAATGAATGGCATTATAGCCAAAAACATCCCGAAACAGATCGGTTGTAGCTTTTTCAAAGTCTACGGCCTCTTCTGTACCCTTGAACGCCATTTCAAAATAAGATGCCATGAATGCGCCGATAGAGCCGTGCGGATATGTCCTTTTTAAGACGTCTTCTACAAGAGATGCCTGTATTCCGGTTTCTTCTGTGATTTCGTCAATAAGCTGCGGCGTAATTCCGGTGATCGGTTTTGAAATGGATGCGCGGATGTATGCCTGCTTTATTTTCTGTTCTGCAATTATTCGTGCGGTAACAGTCTTTGTCTGCTCAAGATTCCGAGTATCCTTGCGGTGCTTGGGATCAAGGCCATATTTGCGCTGAAAATATTCATGATCTCCGGGACGGTCGATAAAAGGCAGATTCAGTGAAAGAATATGCTGAACTTCCTCCTGCTTTTCTTCAAGAATCACCAAACGGCTGTCATCATCTCTGCTTGCAAGCTGAGTGTATTCCATCCAGTTAATCATGGTATTTGCCATGTCCTGAAGGTGGCTGAAAGGGTGATCCGGATTGCATTCTCCTCTGGATGGCTTGTATTTTATGAAGAAATCTGGATCAAGACATTGATCGCCGAAGCTCCTATACTGCAGGATTTTGTCCACGACAAATTCATAGCATTTGTCTGACTCATTTTCTGCATCTACAGCGCAGATTTTGGCGATTTCATCCTGAGTCAAATATTCTATTCTGCTGTCAGAAAGAAGTCTCAAAAGGAAGTGGAAGGGCCTGATGTGAAATCTTTCGCTCACCTGAACGCCGCGGCTGATGGAGAATGCGGATGGAAATTGGTACTTTAAAACCTGATTTTTCAGTATTTCAACAGGGGAGTCGCCATTCATAATGGCTTCCCCCGCCAGAGTCAGCTTGATGTTTTTATTACTGTTCTGCTTAAAAATAAGTCCCAGGGATTCCAGCCAGGCGCCATACGTCCTTCCGCCTGATCCGCTCTGATCGCGGCGCTGTCCTACTCTTTTCAGGCCGGCTTGTTCAAGCGCGTCTTCATATTTCATCTGAGTGCCACGCTGCCCACTCCATTCTTGATTTAAAGAAATATCTGCGAATGTAGCAAGAACCTCTGGAATACTGTCTAGTTTTCTTTTCGGTCGAGTGACCCACCAATAATTAAGCATTACAGCTGCCTCTTTCAAAAAAATTCAAATAATATCAAATCAGCTAATGATATAATCACATATCGAGTCAATAATGTATAATAATTAATAACTGAATATTTTTGTTTCAGATTTTATTGTGAGTATAATCATTATTACCATAATACATGAGGAGGATTTGTTAAATGGCAAAATGTGGGGATAGTTACACAATAACTCTTAATGACGCCCAATTGAAGTGGGGTACTTATCGACATACTGCATCAAGACCTGTAGAAATTGGAGAAGCATATATTCCTATCCCTGCACAATATGCTAAGCAATATAAAATATATAATGGTAACCACACTAATGATTACGATGTACTAGGTGAAAATCTCTTTAATGCCTATGATGCAGACACAAAACAATTTATTGACCATTTCAAAGCCCAAGGATCTAGTAATGCCGGGAGTGAATATGCAAAACAATTTTCAATCGCTGGTAATTTGAAAGCATTAGGTAAATGGCTTTCAAGTAAAAATGCACATAATGGCACACAGGTGACCATCACCTGGACGTCACCGGAAGATATAATGGTAAAAGTGCATTAAATTAACAGAGAGAGGAATCTTAAGCTATTCTTAGTTTAAGATTCCTCTTTCTGTTATTATCTAATATAAAGCAACCTATTCACTAAGATTAGGTGAAACCCATGGATATTCGATTCCAGCGAAACTGTTGAGAATTGCAGTGGTCACAATACTACTTAACCTGCAGGGAACTGCCATTCCTATTTGCTTCCTAACACTGGAGTACTTTCCTACAAATTCAAAGGAATCTGGAAACGTTTGGATTCTGGCCCGCTCCCTATTGGTTAATTCACGATTTGTCCAGTGGTACCCAAATGTCCCGCCTCCCCCTGCGGCTGTAATAGTGTAACTAGGTTTTGTAGGATCTAGTTTCCTATAAATCTGCGATATACGCGTACGTGTTTTTATTCGCAGTTCTTCTGGCATATTAGTTTCAGCTTGCCATACATTTTGTCCTGGATTAATATATGATAACCTTCGTATTACTGTGTCACTTAGTTTTCGTACTTCATTATTAGCAGCATCAACTGGAATATCTGCTAAAGCTGTTTGTGCTGAAACATCACAATTATCATATTGATGAAAATCTGGCACATGAAATGTCACATCCAAATCATCCCTAATACCGACAATTATTACTCTATGTCGCGTCTGGGGTACGCCATAACATTCTGCTTTATATAAATTAGCAACTAATTTATATCCAGACTCTCTCATGTCATTCAAAATTATTTGAAAGTCATTGGAGCCAGCAGATCGAATTCCACTCACATTTTCTGCAATAAACCACTGTGGCTGAAATTTTCTGAGGACCACAATTCCATACCAATATAGTTGACCGAATTTTTCATTTGCAATTCCTTTGTGTTCTCCCACATTTGAAAAACTGTTACAGGGAAAGCCATATGCAAATGCATCTATTTTTTCAAGATTATCAATGTCTAAATGCCTAACGTCTCCACAATAAACAGTTTGCGGTGCCTCTGGACATATATTTTTTCTATAAGTTTGAACGGTATCATAATCATAATCATTCGCCCAAGCATGAGATACGGTAAAACGCCCATCTTTACTTCTTGAATGTAGCGCTCCATATGCTAAACCTCCAGGCCCGCAATAAAGTTCTCCTAATTTAAATTTTGTCATGTTTACTCCTTGGTTTATACGTGGTCCCACGTTCACAGCGGAAATTGCCGCAGCATTATCAGTTGTTAGAGTACCACATGCATAAATATTTTGCAGCTCTTATCGAGACATTCAATTATTTTAAGTTCGGTATTATAGTGGCCAGCAGTGCCTACTTGTACCAAATAGGCATGCTAGTTAAGGGTCACTCCCCCAATCCCCCAGAACTGACCTCAGGCGGTCAGGCTGCGCACCTGAAATGCAGGCGCTCGATGAAGGCTTTGCAGAGCGAATATCAATTAAGCCAAAATCTGCAAGACTGAAAAAACAGACCACCAAAAGTCGGCACAAAACAAACCCGCGGCCTTTAACTGATTGAGAAGATGACAAATCAAAGCAATAAAAAAGAGGGCAGACAGCATCCTCTCCATGCCATCTGCCCTGTTATCAGATCGTCCGCTCGTTTCAGCGAATCTTGGATTTCGATTTTTCCCTGTACTCTGTTTTCTGTTCCTGATCAATCTTCAGGAAGTCGTCAATGTCCCGCTTGGCGACCTGGTAATCCATCATCTCCTTTCTGACAAGGCGATACTCCTCATAGAGCTTTTTCTTCTCCGCAAGAATCTGCGCATACTGTGCGGAGAGCGCCTTCATACTCGGCAGTTTCTTTCCATCCAACTGATTAAAGGCTTCTTTGGCTGCCTTATGCAGCATGATCTCCTGCCGGTGCCGTTCCAAAAATTGCTTGCTGTAGCCTGACTTTCGGTAGGCTGCATAGATTTCTTTCGTTTTGACGTAATTGATAATTTGCATTTTCAGAGCTGCGGTCTGCGCCAGCTGCCTTTCCTTTTCTTTTATCGCATCAGACAGAGAGTGAAATTTTGCCGCACTGTCCTCCGCGCGCTTTGACAGTTCCTCATAGTCACGGATCTCATGCTCCTGCAGAAAGAGAAGCGCCCTGGAAACCTGTTTGACGTTGTAGACCTTTGCCCAGCGCTCATACCCTTTGCCTTTTCCTTCCTGCATCTTCTTGTTGATGTCGATGAGGAGGTCGAATCCGCGCCCCGGATATCCTGTATGGTTCCTGTGGCGATTGGGTCTGTGCTTTCCATTCTTATTTCTCTGCTCTTCTGCAGAGAACTCCATTTCTCCGGCGATGCGTTTCCGGATATCCTCCTCCGTGTATCCTTCTCCCAATGAGCGGAAGCGGATGAATCGTTTTTGTCCCGGGCCGCGGATTGCATAGTGCCGACCGGTTCTATTTTCATATCCGGCTTCCTGGAGCTTTCCGAGAAACGAATTGAAATCCTTCGGATGTTCTTCCAGAATCCGGTCGATATTTTCACGGAGAACAGAACGGAAGGACTCCCGATGATATGGACACCTGCTGTCTCTCTCCGAAGGTTTTCGCGGTGTAATGACAGAGAGCGCATGTTCCAGGCATATCTGATCGCTGAGCTTCTGCAGAGCCAGTGCTATAAACCAGGAATCCCGGAACTTGCGGTCGCAGTCAAGATTCGTTGAATTGAAAATCACATGATTGTGAATGTGTGCCCTGTCGATGTGGGTCGCCACTATGAAGGCATGATTGCCTTTGGTGAAACGCATCGCGGTTTCATAGCCAACCCTGTTTGCCTCCTCCGGTGTAATTTCTCCAGGTTTGAAAGACTGCCTGATCTGATACGCAATGATGTCGCCATTCGGTTTTCTTCCAGTGATCCGGTGATATTCCTGTTTTGCCAGAAGGAATTCCTGATCGACTGTCTCCTTGTCGCAGGCATAAGTAGAAATCAGCTCGCCATGATCCGTCTTCTCGCCGTTCTTTGCATAATCCGTCCGATCCTTCAGGCACCGGGCGATCGTTTTTCCTTTGTTCTGATGCATCGCGATCAGTCTGGTCGCCGCCATAGAGGATCACATCCTTTCCGCATTTTTGTATTTGTCTCCGAGTTGCGCTTTCATGATGTCCGATGACCTCTCCGTTTTCAGATTTTGGAGTTTCTCTCTGACAGAGGTGCGTATCATCAGACCATTTTTCAAAAGCTCTCTTTCCTTGGTTTCATCAACGGCATAAACAAGAGGGCAGAGATTTCCTTTGAA
>CACXDC010000195.1 GCA_902766365.1 uncultured Lachnospiraceae bacterium
AGAACAACCTTCTGCTGATTTCCTCCGGAGAGCGTCTGGATCCCATCACTCAGTTCATTCAGCTTGATTCCGAGATTCTTCACCCAGGAAAGGCTGTCTTCATGTCCCTTTTCATAATCCACGGTTTTCCTGGAAGTCCTGAGCCTGTCAATATTTGACACGATCATGTTATTTTCAATAGACTGTGTCAGGAAAAGCCCTTCTGTCAGACGGTCTTCCGGTACATAGGCAATTTTATGCCGGATCGCATCCATGGGCGTTTTGATCTGTACCTCTTTGCCATCAATATAAATATGGCCTTCCGTAGCACTGTAAAGTCCAAACAGTGTCTTGGCAAGTTCTGTACGTCCGGATCCAAGAAGTCCTGTGATACCAAGAATCTCACCCGGATGGATCTCAAAACTGATCTTTTCAAATCCATTGGTCAGTCCCAGATTTTCCACCTTCAGGATTGCTCTGTCACGGTCGATCCTTTCCGGTGTGAAAGCTGCTTCTTCCAGCTTTCTTCCGGTCATATAATAAACAAACTGTTCATCATTGATATTCTTTGCCGAATCAGCTACCACAAGCTTTCCATTTCTGAAAACAGTAAACTGATCTGCAATTTCAAATACTTCATCCAGTTTATGACTGACAAACAGTGTGGAAATTCCTTCTTTCTGCAGCTGTCTGATTACCTTGAACAGCTTGTCAACTTCCTTTCTTGTCAATGCAGAGGTAGGTTCATCCATAATGATCAGCTTGGAATTGTTCAGGATCGCTCTGGCAATGGCGATCAGCTGCTTATCCGCCACAGAAAGCTCACCAACAACAGCCTGCAGCGGCAGTTCAATACCAATATGATCCAGTGCCTCTTTTGCAATGCTCCTTACCGATTTCCAATTCACAAGTTTCCTGTGATTGTAAAGCTCATTGTTGATCGCAATATTTTCTGCAACCGTCAGATTCGGGAAAATGGACATATCCTGATAAATTACCTGGATTCCCAGTCCGATCGACTCTGCAATGGAAAGTCTCTCATATTCCTTTCCTTCAAATGTAATACTTCCCCCATCCGGCCTGTAAAATCCGGAAATAATCTTGATCAGCGTTGATTTACCACATCCGTTTTCTCCCATCAAGCAATGGATTTCTCCCTTTTTTATGGTCAGATCCACCTTGTCAAGAGCAGTCACTCCGCCGAAATGCTTCGAAATCTGTTTCGCCTGTAATAAGATTTCACTCATTTGCGTACCATACCTTTCTCTCAGAGATATAATGCTTGCGTATCCCGCCTTTGGAATATGCAAGCATTATATGTTTCTCTCTTACTGTCTTCTTTAGAACTTGTATTCAGACATGTTATCCTTATTAATAACAAGGATCGCATTACCGCTGATATCTGTGCCATTTACATTGACACTGTTATAACCATCGATACCAAGATCAAGGCCGGTCTGAATCTTATCCTTCTCTCCATTAAGCACCATTACTGCCAGCTGGCACATAGCCTTTCCTGAAAGAGCAGGATCCCAGCAAAGAACACAGGGATTGGATCCGGATTCCAGATAAGGACCTGATACAGATGCCACACCGGTTCCTACTGCAAAGATCTGACCTGTCATGCCAAGCTCGTCAATTGCCTTTGCTGCTCCGGGCGGATCATAGCTGGAAGCCCCAAGGAAGCCCTTGATATCCGGGTACTTCTTTATGATTTCCTTGGCCTTCTCGTAAGCCATGTTCATGTTATCTTCACATTCCAGTCTTTCTTCAGGAATCAGCTCCATATTGGGATATGCTTCCTTCTGATGTGCTACTGCTGCATCCATCCAGTCATTGTGGGATACAGAGGAAAGGAACGCAACCATGGTCACATATTTTCCTTCATAATTCATAGCCTTGGCAAGCTCATCCATCATGGCTTCGCCATATTCCTTATTATTGAAAGCTTCCAGATCATAATCACATGCCTCAAAGCCTTCTGCTTCATGGGTGATCACTACAATACCCTTATCTCTTGCCTTCTGCAGTACAGGTGTACATGCTTCCGGATCAATCGGGACAACGCACAGGGCATCAATATCCTGAGAGATCAGCTGCTCGATCACCTGGATCTGTTCTGCCGAATCTGTCTTTGCAGGTCCCTTTGCATAACAGTTATTTCCTGTTTCTGCCGCATATTCCTTTACACCCTCTTCATGACGCAGCGCCCATGGATCTGACATATCCTTTACAACTGTGGCGATCGTATAACCACCTCCAGAGGCCGTTGTCTCATCCGCATTTTCTGTCGCCGCATTTTCTGTTGATGCTGTTTCTGTGCTGCTTCCTCCGCAGCCCATAACCACTGAAGTCAGCATGGCAAGTGTAAGTGACAGTGCTACCAGTTTCTTTTTCATAAGCATTCCTCCTTTGCTCTCATTTCCGGAGATTCTTCATAAAAGAATCATCCTTGCCAAACATATCATATAGTTTCTTATAAGCTTCATAGACCTTTGCATAAGCCTTCGTCTTTTCTGCATCCGGTCTATAAACCTGTCTGTCCTTCGGGATCATGACCTCTGTCGCTTCCTTAAAGGTAGCAAAGCC
>CACXDC010000196.1 GCA_902766365.1 uncultured Lachnospiraceae bacterium
ATCTCCTTAATGGGCTGGATCGTACCGATCTCATTATTGGCAAACATCACAGAGATCAGGATGGTATCCGGACGGATCGCTTTCTTCAGCTCATCCAGCTTAAGTACACCGTTTTCATCTACATCAATATAACTGATGGAAAAACCTCTTTTTTCCAGATATTCGCAGGTATGCAGAATCGCATGATGCTCGATCTTTGAGGTAATGATATGCTTTCCTTTGCTCTCATAAGCCTCTGCTGTAGCAACTAATGCCCAGTTATCAGACTCAGAACCGCCTGCTGTAAAGTAAATCTCCTGTGCCGATGCACCAATGCTCTTTGCAATCTCTTCCCTGGCCTCAGTCATGGCCTTTTTGCTCTCTGCTCCGAGCGAATAAATGCTGCTGGCATTTCCATAATACTCTGTAAAATAGGGCAGCATGGCATCTACCGCTTCTTTGGCGGTTTTGGTCGTTGCTGCATTATCAAGATAGATCAGCTTATTCATTTCGATCATTAAATCCTTTCTCTGTTTGCCCTAGTAATCAAGTAGGTCGTCTCGCAACAATATATCATTTCTTCCCTGTTCTGTCAATTTCCACCTCAGCATATATTAGCACTAACACCTGAAGGAGACGATATTCTATGATGCGCCATTTCTCACTGAAAAATCCTCTGGTCTCTGGAACGATCATTCTGACCCTCACCGGATTTGCCAGCCGGTTTATCGGCTTTTTCTATCGTATCTTTCTGTCAAGAACCTTTGGTGCGGAAGGCATGGGAATTTATCAGCTCACGGCTCCTGTCCTTGCTCTGACATTCGCCCTCACCGCTGCCGGGATCCAGACAGCCATCTCCAAATTTGTTGCAGGAGAAACCTCTACCAGAGATTATCGGTATTCTTTTGTCTATTTATTCTCCGGCCTCGCTCTTTCCCTGACACTTTCCATCCTGTGTGCCGGCTTTGTGTACTGCTTTTCGGAACAGATCGCCGTCCAGTTCCTTATGGAAGCAAGAACCGCTCCCCTTCTTCGGATCATCGCTCTTTCCATTCCCATGGCTGCTGTTCATTCCTGCATCAACGGTTATTTCTATGGGATCAAAAAAACCGGCATTCCCTCTGCCTGCCAGCTTTCCGAACAGATCGTGCGGGTCGGCAGTGTTTATGTGATCTATGCCCTATGCCTGAGAAAAGAATATACACCGACGATCAGCTTCGCTGTCGTAGGCCTTGTTATTGGCGAATGTGCCTCCATGCTTGTCTCCCTGATCGCTGCCTGGGCTCACTTCTCCGGAAAGCTGAATGCTCAGCCGGCTGCTTCCACTGCATCTGTCCGCCTGCGCTGTGCTTTTTCTGATATGCTGCGTCTGTCCGTTCCTCTGTCTGCCAACCGTGTGATCATCAATTTTCTGATGAGTGTGGAAGCTGTTTTCATCCCTGAACAGCTTCTGAAATATGGCTATGAGCATCAGACTGCTCTCAGTATTTACGGCGTCCTGACTGGTATGTCCCTGCCGCTGATCCTGTTTCCCAGCGCCATCACCGGTTCAGTCTGCGTCCTGCTTCTCCCTGTCGTTTCAGAAGCAGATGCCGCCGGTAATCAGCACACGGTAGAAAAAGCGATCCACAAATCTGTCAAATATGGATTTCTTCTGGGCAGTGCCTTTGCCCTGATCTTTTTTCTTGGTGGCTCTTTCCTTGGAAATCTGCTCTACCAGAATGAAACAGCCGGCCGCTTTATCAGCATTCTTGGCTTTCTCTGTCCCTTAATGTATATTGCATCTACCCTGAGCAGTATTCTGAACGGCCTTGGCAAAACCGGGCTTACTTTTCTGTACAGTATGATCAGTCTGCTGGTCCGCCTGTTCTTTGTCTTTTTCCTGATTCCGGTGATTGGAATCAACGGGTATCTCCTCGGGCTTCTGGTCAGCCAGCTTGTACAGACGCTGCTCTGCCTGTATGCAGTGCGGGGTTACGGGAGTGCATCGGAAATTCACGGCAGTTCTCCCGGCTTCCACTGATTTCCATAAATCACAAGAAGTCGGCCTCTTTTTACGGATATCGAGGCG
>CACXDC010000197.1 GCA_902766365.1 uncultured Lachnospiraceae bacterium
GTCATGCCCGCTTTCATATTCAACGGAATATGGGAAATGAAACTCTTTCTTGATCATCTCCACCTCGTCGGAGAAAATGAAGAATCTGGCATCTGGAATACTTTCATGGATGGACTGCATGGCACGATAGAAGTAGTCCTTGCTGCATACCTGAAAATTCTCGTTCCCCTGTTGATAAAAATCGCCTCTGCGGATCGTAACACAGACGGATTCTGTAGATTGAATCTTTTCCAACAGATTTCTATTTTTATCAGGAGCTGGAGCTAAAGGAGTGAATTCTGAAATAAGCTTGCTCCTGATACTATCAAAGTATTCATGGGCTTCAAACCGTCCACGGATGTATATGAATCTGGAATCTGATTTTTCAGCTGGAATGTAATGGGACTTTCTCGAAGAGTAGATCCCATGGGGCTGTAAATACCTCTGCGCCTGCAGCTCAGCATCCTCTTTTTTGATAATCCTGTTCTCCAGAAAATACCGGCCGCATAAAATCATCTGTCTGAGAGGGAGCTTTATCGAGCTAACTTCATTATAAGGGACCACATGGAAAAGTTTCAGATCATTCCCCCAACCATCTGTACCCCCCCCGATTTGCCGGCAGCGCCGCCCTTTTCGGTCAGCCTGAAGCACAGGTTCAAGGAATAATTGGGATAATACTTTTCCTGTAGAGCACGGGCAAAGGCATACTGGAACATCTGATTTCCCAGTCTACCGCCTACTTCAACATTTATACTTCCACTGTTATTTTCAGATTTCATTTATTGCTTTCTCATCCTTATCAGTTTAGCAGGTACTCCCCCAACGACGCTGTAAGGAAGAGTATCTTTGGTAACGACAGCTCCTGCCGCAACTATCGTTCCCCTGGCAATCGTAACGCCCGGCATCACCATGCATCGTTGGCCGATCCAGACGTCGTCTTCTATTGTTACCTGTTCAGGTTTGCTCATCCCCTGATCAATCATAGGCACATCTGTTCTGGAGGAAATATGGTTGCTGGTGAAAATAACACATTCCGGACCCATCATGACGTTACTCCCAATTGTAATAGGACCATAAAGTTTTGAATCCACACCAGCACTCGATCTGTCTCCAATCGAAATTTGATTACCGAAGTGCGCATTTCGTTCAATATTTGCAGTCGGCGAACAATATCTCATGATATGTTTTGCAAACCAGCGACGCAACGCACCCCCCCCCATGAAATCTCCGAGTCTCAGGAAGATGCTTCGCAAATATGCAATACAGAATATACCAAAGTTTCCATTTTTCCATTACTATACCTACATCATCAATTTATACCGATTTCTAACCCGTACTTCATCAACGGATTATTCAAACTGATGCTCCAACTCCAAGACACGAATTGCTTTTATTACATAGCCAAGATTATTTGGAATTGTACTTACAGCAACAGGCTTCTGAGTTGAAGCAGCAGGGACATCCACAACTTTTATTTCCCCAGAAATTGTTGCTTGTGGTCCTGCATGCATTACCCCTAAGAAAACAATTCTAGGGGTGCCAAAATAAATGTTTCCATTCTTATCTGAGTATCCAGTAGGATTATAGATTATTACTGGTGACCCACTCGATCCAGGAAAGCAAGCACAGTCTATCAAAAATTCTTTTTTGCCGTCATAGTCATAGTGTAAATCAGTTGCTGTTATTCCTCTTCGAAATATGGGTTTATTATTTATCTCGTCCCACAACCCATTCGGATACCCAATCATTATTATTTCTTCTAATGAAGAACATTCTTCAAAGAACTTTTGATTAGGTAATAGCGACTGATCAAAAGGAATATAGAACAATTTCTTATGATTTCTTAATGCGACATTTAACGCCAATATCAGTGGCATTGCACAAAGATCTGCTGATTTATCAGGATGAACTTTCCATGCTGAATAAAAGTTTTGAATAATAACAGCATAATGATCTTTATCATTAGGTGAACCATCCTCATTAGCTGTGCAAAATATTAATCTTCCAGTAGTTGCCTTTCCAAATCGATTATCTTCAATAACATGCCTATTTGTGATAATTACAGGGATATACGTATTACTCTCTGCGTTTTCCATAAATTTAAAGAAGAATCCGGTACCGGTACCATATCCACCTCGTTCGTATTCGCATTCTATTCGAACAGTCGTATACATTAATTGTTCTGATACCGATAATTTTTGCATGCATTAATCCTTTCTGAGAATCTTTTTGAGTCCCTTATACCCTTTCTCCCCCAGCACAGACTTTGCCAGCGATTTGGCTGCCGATGTAGCATCCTGCTCAATAAATCTAGTTGCCATATACGCCTTGTCGTCATCGTCGACGTTAACGAATACCTCAAGAAGAATCGGCTTTTCATGAGGCTCTGAAGAAACAAAGTAATCCAGATGAGAAAGAAATTCCTCTTTTGTTTCTGCCTTTAAATATTCGAATCCCAGATCTTCTGCATAATGCTTCAGCAACTCTCTTGACTTATTTCCGAAATGACCACCTGCGGAGAAATAAAGGTCGGAATCTCTGCCAAAATCATGTCCTATACTCCCCGCGCAATGCATTTCATAGCCGGTTCCATTATTGGAGACAATAAGTCGAACATTATTCTTAATATGTCTGTTGCCAAGTACATTCATGTCATAGAATGTTGCCAGATCGCCGAAGACTCCAAAGAATAATTTATCGGGATTAGCCAGGGAAGCACCGATACAGGCTGACAGTCCCCCATCAATTCCAAATCCTCCAACATTACTATAAGAATAGACGGAATTCGGCACTTCAAAAAGGTTCCATGATCTAAGGCTGTTTAAGATTCCCAGATGAAGTTCAGAACCTTCCGGAAGCCTTGGTTCCGTTTGCTGAGCCATCCAAATATTTGATAATGGAAGCTCTGGAACTTTCGATGCTAATGTCCTCTGCTCCCCCTGCACTTCATTAAAAATAGAGTTGTTGCCGGCACTTTGTTTTTGGGAATTATAATAAGCGAAGAAGCGCTCCTCATCAAACTCAAACACCTTGGTAAGAAGCCTGAATGGATCTCGCACTTCGCCGTCCACATTCACTCTCCAAATCTGAGTGTTCCTAAAATTATAATAGGATCCTGTAATTTCTCCTAAGTGAATGACAAGGTCATTCTGCCTGCAGGCTGGATAATAATTGGCCTGTCCTGCCAAGAAAGAGCCTAATACCCTATATTTTCCCTTGTAATTAGAAGTCTGGTCGCAAAGTACATATCCGTTATACTTCTCACAGAAATCGTCGATCTCATCTTGAAGTTTCGCGCTAAACTTCTTGTGTGAACCAATAAATATACAAACCGAATTTGCCGAGATTACCGGCATTTCATCGCCAAGAATATATCTCTTGATAACCCTGACTTTAGGAAGATCCTTTACAGAAAAATCATGGCTGAATTCTGTGGCAATATTAATATGAACAGGTCCTCCACCATCCTTGGTGAGATTGAGCAGTGCCTTATTCATCTTAATATTATTTGCCCATCGTTCATCGCTATTATGCGGAATAGGGATCTGGACGCTCATCGTTACGATGTCATTGAATTGCTCATTACGATCCGTGTACTGAGGGAACAGTTGCCCCTCTCTTCCAAAAGGCTGAGATGAAGTGATAGCAAGTACAGGGAGTTTCCTATAGAAAGCTTCCGTTAATCCTGAAGGATAATTTCTTGCTGCTGTTGCACCCGTACAGCTCAGAGCAACCGGCTCTCCACTTTCTTCTGCTAAACCGCACGCAAGATATGCGGCGGATCTCTCATCCACGGATGAATAGATTTGGAAATATGGATCATGCTGCAGGCTGGCGACAAAAGTAATATTTGTATTGCCAGGACTTGCGATTACCTTACGAACACCATGTGCTTTCATCAAAGCCACAAGCTGTAAAATATTTTCTTCTGAAGAATAATACTTTTCCATTGCATATACCTTTACTGATGCATCGAGATAATGCCGCTGCCGCCAGTCACATAGAATGTATCTCCAATCACCATATTGGCACAATCGGAGGCAAGATAGACTGCGAGTTGTGCAATCTCAGACGGCATAGCATATCTCCCGGATAATGTTTCCTGATTCTGTATTGACTCGGTACCCCCCCCTTGAGAAAATCCGAGCATAGGAGTTGCTGTAGGCCCAGGTGCTATTGCATTGACAATAATGCCATACTTAAGCAAACTGTCTGCAAGACCTCTGGTAAAACCATTGATCGCCCACTTGGAGATCTGATAAGGAGTCCACGCTGGGCGTAATGCAGACGAAGAACTCACATTCAGAATATGACCATGAATATGATTGTCAATCATATATTGGCTTACCTTCTGACAAAGGAAATAAGTACCTTTCAGATTAACGCTCATAACACTATCCCACTCAGTCTCATCTGTATGAAAAAAGTCTTTCCTATTTATCCTGCCAGCAGAGTTAACCAGGATATCGATCTTATTATCCGGAAACAATGATACTGCTTCCCCGACTTTCTCATCAAACAAACTGACATCCTGAAGATTCAAGATGAGATATTTTGCCCCTTTCCCAAGCTCCTCACAGCACTTTTGCAATTTCTTTTCATTCGTCCCAGTAATAATGACCTTTGCTCCGCTGGCAATAAAAGCTTTGGCAATAGAAAAACCGATACCGCCGCTTCCTCCTGAAATCAAGGCTACCTTGTCTTTCAGGATAGTATCCTTGTCAACATATTCTGTAACCGGGATCATGTCCTTTGACTTGAATATCTTAACAATACTCTGTAATTTCTGACCCACACCCATGGTATTAACCCCTTCTCAATATCTTCCCCACAATATTTCTATGGAGGAAACAGTATACTAAGCAAATAGCAATTCGCGCAGCATATGATACTGGATTGTTAATGTAATAAAGAATAAATTGTATTCCCATAAATATTGTTGTTTCGATGATACTCTTCACTGGGACCGTCAACTTATATATACGGCTAACATCGATCCACCGATAAATAAGGACTACAAAGTACCCAATAAGCGTTGTGGTTGCTGCTGCCATAATTCCGAACTTAGGGATGAAAAAGTAATTCAAAACAATATTGGTAACCGCGCCAGCTGCTGATGTGGTCAAGGCACCCAATGTTTTTTTGGACACGGCATACAGAGTACCCAGATTACCACTTAAAGCATGGACCATAACCCCAATTACGAGAAGCGCCGAAACAGCCCACGCGCTAGCATAACTTTTCTCAAAAAGGTAAATTACTACAGGCCGTAATACTATCATCAGCCCCAGGACACCCATAGTTAATACAATTAGGTAATTCTTAAATACATCAGAATAAAATTTATTCCGCTCTTTATCATCGATAGCATTAATTGCTGAAGTCTGCCATGCTTGGTAGAAAATGTTTTCAAATACACTTAACAATGCGGGCAGCTTATTTGCTACAGCATAAATACCGTTGGCCGCAGTACCAATGAACAGAGCTATCATGTATCGATCGCTCGCATTCATTACCCACCACATGGACGTTGTGGGCAACAGCGGCAGTCCGTACTTTATAGCTTCCTTATAGAATCCCTTGTCGAGTTTCTTCAGGGAGAAGAACTTCCACGCCCGGATCCTGATGAAGACATATACGCAGGCAGCGACCTTGGCAAGCAAATAAGCTACCATCCAGCCGTACAGGCCGTACCGCATGAATACGAGCAGGAGCAGATCGAAGCCAAGTGTCACGAGAGAATTGACGACTCCGGAGAAAGCGAATACCTTCATGCTGCCGCGCCCTCTTGCAAACTGGCTCAGCACCGCGTAATTTGCATCGATAGCTGCTGCATAGATTGAAAAAGGAATAAGCTCCGGCACCGGGAAAAATGCTTTCAGCACTGAAACAATGGCAACTGCCAGCAAGGAGATAAAAAAGCTGAGTGAAAACGTAGAACTGAATACGACTTTA
>CACXDC010000198.1 GCA_902766365.1 uncultured Lachnospiraceae bacterium
AAAACATCCGGCGAAATGCCAAAAGATAAAATAAAGAATCAACATGATCTTCCCGGAATCCCGGAAACGGGTGGGAATGAAGCGAGTATAACACAGGTATTGGAAGGGAACAAGAGGAAAGATGGCAAATTTCCTGTTGTCAGTATAAATTTTATAAAAATTTCAGGAATCCTTATGCTTTCTTCACAGAGTGACAGTTGAATAAAGAACGGGAATCTGTTACAATAAAAATTGCAGTTTTTTGCCTCAGTGAGAGGAAAACTTTTCCGGTCAGGATGAGAGGGGACAGGAATTACCGTTTTCGTAGGACCGGAGAGAAAGGCAATGGTACAGATATGAATTTTGTGCAGAAGATTTTTGGCACCCATAGTGAAAGAGAACTGAAGAGGATAGAACCTATTGTGCAGGCGATCGAAGACCTTCGCCCTTCCATGCAGGCTCTTTCTGATGAAGAATTAAAAGGAAAAACAGAAGAATTTAAGAAGAGACTTGCTGCAGGAGAAACCCTGGATGATATTCTTCCCGAAGCATATGCGACAGTCAGGGAAGCTGCAAAGCGTGTTCTTAATATGGAGCACTTCCGTGTTCAGCTGATCGGTGGTATTATCCTGCATCAGGGACGTATTGCCGAGATGAAGACAGGTGAAGGTAAGACACTGGTATCCACACTGCCTGCTTACCTGAATGCACTGGAAGGAAAAGGTGTTCATGTTGTTACCGTAAACGACTATCTGGCAAAGCGTGATGCGGAATGGATGGGAGAGGTACATAAATTTCTCGGACTCAGCGTTGGTGTTGTACTGAACAGCATGAAGCAGGATGAGAGAAAAGCAGCTTATGCCTGTGACATTACTTATGTGACAAATAACGAACTTGGTTTTGACTATCTGCGTGATAACATGGTCATTTATAAAGAACAGCTCGTTCTGCGTGATCTGAACTATGCGATCATCGATGAGGTGGACTCCGTCCTGATCGATGAAGCAAGAACGCCTCTTATCATTTCCGGACAGAGCGGCAAGTCAACCAAGCTTTATGAGGTCTGTGATATTCTTGCCAAGCAGATGCAGCGTGGTGAAGATATGGAAGACCTGTCCAAGATGGATGCCATCATGGGCGTAGAGAGAGAAGAGACAGGTGACTTTATTGTCAATGAGAAGGACAAGATCGTAAACCTGACAGCACAGGGTGTTGCCAAGGTAGAACGTTTCTTCCAGATCGAGAACCTGGCTGATCCGGAGAACATCGAGATCCAGCACAACATCAATCTGGCACTGCGTGCCAATAACCTGATGTTCCGTGATCAGGACTATGTCGTAAAGGATGACCAGGTACTGATCGTTGATGAATTTACCGGACGTATCATGCCGGGACGCCGTTACTCTGACGGTCTTCATCAGGCGATTGAAGCCAAGGAGCATGTAAAGGTCAAGAGAGAGAGCAAGACACTTGCTACGATCACTTTCCAGAACTTCTTTAACAAGTTCCATAAGAAAGCGGGTATGACCGGTACCGCTCTGACAGAAGAAAAGGAATTCCGTGATATTTACGGCATGGACGTTGTAGAGATCCCGACCAACAGACCGATTGCCAGAATTGACCTGCAGGATGCCGTTTATAAGACAAAGAAAGAAAAACTCCATGCCATTGTGGAGGCTGTCAAGGAAGCCCATGCAAAGGGGCAGCCTGTACTGGTAGGTACGATCAATATTGATGCATCCGAAGAACTGAGCCGTCTGCTTTCCAAGCAGGGTATCCAGCATAAGGTACTGAATGCGAAGTTCCATGAACTGGAGGCAGAAATCGTAGCAGATGCCGGTGTACACGGGGCAGTTACGATCGCTACCAACATGGCAGGCCGTGGTACCGATATCAAGCTGGATGACGCAGCAAGAGCAGCCGGCGGTCTGAAGATCATCGGTACAGAGCGTCATGAATCCAGACGTATTGATAATCAGCTCCGTGGACGTTCCGGACGTCAGGGAGATCCCGGTGAGTCCAGATTTTATATTTCACTGGAAGATGATCTGATGAGACTGTTCGGATCAGAGCGTCTGATCAATATGTTCAATACACTTGGTATTCCGGAAGGACAGGAGATTGAGCATAAGGCACTGACGAATGCCATTGAATCTGCCCAGAAGAAGATCGAGAGCAATAACTTTGGTATCAGAAAGAACCTGCTCGAATATGATCAGGTTATGAATGAGCAGAGAGAGATCATCTATGAAGAAAGACGCCGTGTACTGGACGGAGAGAGCATGAGAGATGCGATCTACAAGATGATCACGGATATTGCAGAGAATGCAGTTGATATTTCCATCGGGGATGACTCAGACTTTGATGAGTGGAATCTGGAAGAACTGAATACCCTGCTTCTTCCTACCATTCCGTTAAAGCCGGTGAACCGTGGAAGAATCCATACACCGAAGAAGAACGCACTGAAGCAGCAGCTGAAAGAAGAAGCTGTCAAGCTTTATGAAGCAAAGGAAGCAGAATTCCCGGAACCGGAAGCGATCAGAGAGCTGGAGCGTGTGATCCTGCTTAAGGTGATCGACCGGAAATGGATGGATCATATTGATGATATGGAGCAGCTCCGTCAGGGAATTGGCCTGCAGGCATATGGACAGAGAGATCCTCTTGTAGAGTACAAGAGAAGCGGTTATGATATGTTCGATGAAATGACCCAGAACATCAAGGAAGAGACTGTCCGTGTCCTGTTCCATGTCCGTGTAGAGCAGAAGGTAGAGAGAGAAGAGGTTGCCAAGGTAACCGGTACCAATAAGGATGACTCTCTTGGCAAGGCTCCTGTAAAGAGAGAAAATGCCAAGATCTATCCCAACGACCCCTGCCCGTGTGGAAGTGGCAAAAAGTACAAACAGTGCTGTGGCCGCAAAGCCTGATCCGGTCTGTACAGTAAGCGGTGAGACAGGAGAGCAGACAGAGGATACAAAGCAGCAGAGCTGCTGAAGAAAATGCTTTGTACTGAAAATAAAAGGCAGAAATAAGATATCAGAAATAAAAATTTAAAATAAGAAAGAGGTGAACGTTAAGTGGTAGAATTAGACCAGATGAAGACAGAACTTCAGGCATATGAGACCCCTTTAGCGGAAGTGAGGGATTCACTTTGACTTAGCTAATAAGTCAAAGAAGATCGAAGAACTGGAGCGTGAGATGGAAGCGCCCGGCTTCTGGGATAACCCGGAAGTATCCAATACGAAGATGAAAGAACTGAAAAACTTAAAGGATCTGGTGGAGACCATGGATCATTTAAGAGATCAGTACGAAGACATTATGACCCTGATTGAAATGGGCAATGAAGAGGAAGACCAGGAACTGGCAGCCGATATCCGAAATGAACTGGATGAGTTTATAAAGACCTTTGAGGATATCCGGATCAGCACCCTGCTTTCTGATGAATATGACAGCTACAATGCGATCCTGAAGCTGAATGCCGGTGCCGGTGGTACAGAAAGCTGTGACTGGTGCGGCATGCTTTACCGTATGTATACCAGATGGGCAGAAAAGAAAGGCTTCAGTGTGGAAGTGCTGGATTACCTTGACGGTGAAGAAGCAGGGATCAAGTCTGTTACCTTCCAGGTAAACGGAACCAATGCCTATGGCTATCTGAAATCAGAGAAGGGTGTACACAGACTGGTGCGGATTTCCCCGTTCAATGCACAGGGAAAACGACAGACCTCCTTTGTATCCCTGGATGTTATGCCGGATATTGAGGAAAATCTGGATGTGGAGATCAACGAAGATGATCTCCGTATTGATACCTACCGAAGCAGCGGCGCAGGTGGACAGCATATCAACAAGACCTCATCAGCGATCCGTATTACCCATATTCCTACCGGAATCGTAGTACAGTGTCAGAATGAGCGTTCCCAGTTCCAGAATAAGGACAAGGCAATGCAGATGCTGAAAGCAAAGCTGTATATGCTGCAGAAGGAGGCCAATGCAGAGAAGCTTTCCGACATCAGAGGGGAAGTGAAGGAGATCGGCTGGGGCAACCAGATCCGTTCCTATGTATTACAGCCCTATACCATGGTAAAGGATCACCGGACAGAGGCAGAAACAGGAAACGTGGATGCCGTACTGGATGGGGGAATTGATCTGTTTATCAATGCCTATCTGAAGTGGATCAATGTAAAACCAAATACGGAAGGATAAAAAGTCTGCTGACAGAAAATGATTTCTGCCAGCAGTTTTTTGTGCGGCATACCAGATGATAATGGTATACCGCACAGATTCAGACTGAAACATCAATACTTCCGCTTAAATACAAAATAACAGATCACATACAGGATCAGTACAGCACAGATACTGTAGGCAGCTGCCTGGGAATAGACGGTAAGGCCGGCTATCCGGAAGCAGATGCTTGCAACAGCCCCTATGATAACAAAGAGATAGGCACTGAAGGCCCATGCTTTTAAAGCCAGGTAGCGGTTCCGTTCATCGTGCTGATCAATGTCCGTTTTTTCACGGTAATTTTTATCAGAACGATACCGGAAATAACGTATCAGCTGCAGGACACCGGCGGCCAGCAGACCAAATCCAAGACCGCTGAAATAGGCATCGGTAAGTCCGCTGAAGTAACAGATGTTGAAAATAATGCCCAAAATGATTTCAATAAGAGATGTAATAAATCTTCTGTCAGATTTCATAAAGATTCCCCACTTTCTTCTTCAAAGATAAAAATGTCTTCAATAGTTGTGCCAAAACAGACGGCAATCTTGTGAGCCAGGAAAATGGAGGGATTATAACGTCCGTTTTCCAGGGAACTGATCGTCTGTCTGGAAACGCCAAGAAGTCTGGCCAGTTCTTCCTGACGGATCCCTTTCTCCTTTCGGATTTCTTCAATTCGGTTTTTCAAAGTAAAACCACCTCCTGTTTCGGTGATAAATAATGGAATGATCGATCGCATGTAAAGCTCACTTTACGTAATGAGGATATCACCTGAAGATCAAAATGTCAAGCGTGCTTTACGTAAAGTGAGAAGAATATACGATTAACAGCGGTTTTGCTTGACATCCTGTCTGTATGCGCTCACAATATAATAGGAGTAAAAGAGTTGACAGCAATGTGACTTAAGTACTATAAATAATTGTGAGGGAGAGCAAAAATATGACAATACAGGAATGTTATGAGAAGATGGGAGCCGATTATAACGGAATCCTTGAGAGACTGGGAACACAGGCAATGGTGGAACGATTTGCCGTTAAATTTTTAAATGATGCTTCTTACGCTTCCCTGATGGAAGCACTGGAGCAGAAGGATTATGAAAATGCTTTCCGCGCAGTGCATACGCTGAAAGGAGTAGCAGCAAACTTAAGTCTTACCCACGTGCAGGAAACAGCCAGTGAACTGACAGAAGAACTGAGAGGCGGAAAGCCGTTAGTTCACCCGGAGCTGGTACAGAATCTGACAGATGCATATCAGGAAGCAATCAGCACACTGAAGGAATTTTAGGCTATGAGAATACAGACGATTGCTGAGTACAAACGACAGGGATACAGTACAGACCAACTGGCTGAGATCAGAGAAGGACTGGAGCATGGCGTAGATGTATCGGTCTATGCAGATAAGGAGTACTTTGCCATTCAGATGCGTCAGATCCGTCTCGGACTGGAAAAGGGAATTGATGTTTCCCTGTACGCCAGCAAATCGTTTGACTGGTTTCAGATGGAAGAGATCCGCCTTGGTCTGGAAAGTGGCCTGGATGCGGCTGTTTATGCAAAACCGGAATATTCCTACGAAGTTATGCGGCAGCTCCGGAAGGCACTGGCAGATCATATTCATCTGGAAAAATATGCAGCGGTAAGTGCGGATCTGCTCAGAGAGCTTCATCATGCAATCCTGGATAAGCAGGATATCATGCCTTATATCAAAGAGGGATATGTGCCAGAGCAGCTCAGTGAGATACGGCATGCACTGAATAAAGGCTGTCATATAGAGAAATATCTGAACAAGTCCTTCCGGGGTCCGGCAATCCGGGAGATCTGGAAGGGACTTGCAGAGGGTCTGGATGTTACTGTATATACTGATCCTGAATACAACTGGCATCAGATGCGGGAGATCCGTCTTGGTCTCGAAAAAAGAATTGATGTATCCATTTATGCCAAAGTCTTATATTCGCCGGATCAGATGCGGGAGATCCGTCTTGGTCTTGAAGAAAAGCTGGATATCGACAGCTATAAGAGCATGATGTATTCTCCTGCGGATATGAAGCGGAAGAGACTTGCACTCCTTAAAGAAAAAGAGAGCAGTCCAAAGGTATCCAGAATTTCTGAGAAGGATATGGTGGCAGAAATTCCACAGAAGATGGAACTTCCAAGGGATGCCTTCCGGATCATGGTGTCAGAAGACCGGATGCAGGCATATATTTACGCAGGGGAAGATGCAGAAGTACCATCTATGGAGAGCCTTCGACGGGAGCTTGCAAGAAGAAATATCAGACAGGGCATAAAGAAAGAAATACTGGAAGAATTACAGGATAATGCACATAGAAATAAAGCCGTTCTGATTGCCAGTGGTAAAAAGCCGAAACGTGGCAGAGATGGTTATTATGAATTTTTCTTTGACAATGTGGTGAATAAAGAACCGCAGATAATGAAGGATGGTTCCCTGAATTATGAAAATGTGGTATGGTTTACTAAGACCTATGCAGGGCAGAAGCTTGCGGTATACCATATGGCTGAAAAAGGAGAAGATGGCTATAATATAGAAGGTCTTGTGCTGCATGGGGAAGACGGCAGGGATCAGAAGCCACTACGTGGAAGAGGATTTAAGCTGCTAAGTGACAGTTTTACCTATATTTCAGAAGAGAATGGGAGTCTGATCCTGGATGATAACCGTATGGTCATCACGAAGCTGATGCAGGTAGAGGATGCTTCCATGATCACAGGTAACATTGAATTTGATGGTTCCGTATTGATCAAAGGGGATGTGAAAAGCAATATTCTGATCCGGGCAACCGGTGATGTGGCGGTAGAAGGCTTTATGGAAAATGCCTTTATTGAATGTGGTGGTGACATTTTCCTGAAAAAGGGTGTCAGCAGCAATGGCGTTGGCAGACTGGTAGCCAAAGGAAAGGTATGCGGACGATTTTTTGAAAATATTTCCATCAGTGCAGATGAAATCGTTTCCAATTATTTCTTCCGGTGTAATCTTTCAGCCAGAAAGAATATACATGTATATGGTAAAAATGGCAGTCTTGCAGGAGGAAATGCTTATGCAGGACACAGCATCCGTACCATGAATCTGGGCAATAAGGCCGGAGTAGAAACAGAGGTTTATCTTGGCATTACAGAGAATATGGAAAATAATGATCTGAATGCACAGTTAAAGGAAACGGAAAGACAGCTTACAATTT
>CACXDC010000199.1 GCA_902766365.1 uncultured Lachnospiraceae bacterium
CGAGCAAAGCAGTTTTTGTGTGAAAGTGATTTCTGAAAGCTTGCTTTCAAGAAATTGCTTTCATGCAAAACTCTGTTGTGCGACAGCGCACAGTGAGCAGCACCGCTGCGAACTGGCTTTGCATTCGTTGTTGTATCTCTCAGACGCAACTCTGATATAATATCATGTGTTTCTGTCTTTGTCAACAACTTTTTTTATTTTTCTTCGTTGCTTTTCGACTTTGTTTTACTTGTCCCTCGCAACGAATCATAATATACCACTATAAATACCCCTTGTCAATGCCCTTTTTCAAAAATTGTAGAAATTTTTTGTACATTTCTCAAAAAAGCAAAAAAGGCCTTAAAAACAGGCCTTTTTCTTCTATCCATCAATTCTCATTTTGGTTCAGTACTTTACTGCAATGAAATTGTTGCGTTTTTATCTCCATTTTTAACAATAACAGCTATACTTCCTATATCTGCACTTACATCACTCGCAGGTACTTCACAAATCAATACCAGCTCCTGTGTTCCATTACCCGGTATTGTTCCGTCAAAATTAGAAAAATCATTCAACAGCATAGTAGTCAATGCGTTCTGTGTTTTTCCATCTGCCGTAATTTTAAACCGGATACCACTGGTGACCATGGGCAATTCCTTTTCGTCAGCGGTAAGATTCTGTGCAAGAAACCTGAGTACCAGAAGCTTTTCTCCTTCCGTTGCATCCATCACAAAATAGGTATCTTCACCACCATTCGGATAAGAATCATCCAGTTCATACCCTTCATAGGAAAAGGCAAAGCCATCTATCCCGATCACATCATCCAATGTGAGCGCCACCTCCTGCTCCGACATCTGTGATGTACTGTGAGTGTTTTTTTCCTCTTCTGCTTTTGCTTCCTCTTCCTGTCTTAACTGTTCTTTTTCAGCTTCCTTCTGTGCTTTTTCTTCTTTTTTCTGTTCAACAACCGCTTCACTTTCCAGCTTTGCCGGGTGATTGCTGTCATGTCTTTCCACGACCTCTGCTGCATAGCTGACAACAAGCGCCTGTTCTTCTGCAGTCATATCCGGAATCTGATTTCCACATCCCGATAAAAAAAGACCGGCTGTCAGTATACCTGCTATAAATCCTGTTGCCTTATTCATTATACTCCCTCTCTTCTTTATGAACTTCGCTTTCTTCTCCGGATGTCTTTTCTTCTGCCAGTGCATTTCCATCCTGAATGACCATTTCTTCCGGCTTTCCCTCTTCTACAATCGTCACTTCTGGCTCTGACACTTCTTCTGCCGCAAGCTTTTCCTCATTCTCTTTCTTTTCCAGATGAATATAAAGGAAGGAAATTACAAGTGCTATGATACCGACTACCAGGAACAGGATTGCACGGTAAAAACTTGTAATTCCGATAAAATCATAAATCAGAAGCTTCAGGCACACGATCCCCGCCATAATAAGGCCATGCAGCCTGTAACATCTGTCCTTCTTTTTAAAGCCTACTGCCACGCAGCCCATCGCAACAGCCATCCAGATAATACTTACTACAATCGGCACTGCAAATCCGGCTGTCAGGATCATATAATCAAAGTAATAGGCAAGCCACAGATATTTCCGTTTTACCTTCATGCCATACTGTTCTCTGAACACGGTCAGAATGATCACCGCCCCAAGAATCATGGTAAATACATTATAATACCATTCATCTACAACCGGACAGCACAGGCTTAACAGTCCGGCTGTTACTACAGTAACCATTGCATAAGGGTATCTGTTTGTTTCCCTCTGCCCCGGCAGATGAGTAAACAGCCAGAAAAGCACCAGTACAACTGCCATGGCGGTCGCCAGAACATAATCTCCATGGAACTGTGTGAAAAGCATCAGCAAAATTCCATAAAGGGCTGTGATCTCCTGAAACAGTGCAGATCTTCTGATATAGACAACTGTAAATACCGCCACCACTGCAAAAGGAACTGCATACCAGGTCTGTGTCATATAGGCACCCTGCAGGAAAAAAATCACAGTCAGGATATTATCAAGTACTGTCAGATCTTTTTCTTTCTGCAGCAGCCTTGTTACCACAAAGATCAGTATTATGCCGATGGTTGTTTCCAGCATGTAATCTGAAAATCCATTGAACAGAACAACAATGCCGGCAGCAAAATAATACAGGATCCACTTTTTTCTGTTCTGTCCATACAGCAGGAAAAATACCGCCGTGACAGCCAGTGCTACCACTTCTGTCAGCAGCTTGATAAACAACGCTGATATTTCATAATCATAGCTGAACATATTTGCAAAGTCCAGAATTGTTCCCACTGCCACAAATATAACCGCCATGATGCTAAGAAGGATATCATAGGTAATCGTAAGCCCTATTTTCTCCTTTTCCCTGTCCATAAAATAGATCAGGTGCAAAACAGCAAGTGCTACGCCAATAAACAGGATCATGTAAATAGCATCCAGATGTGCATAGCCAATTCTTGCCACACCTATTATGGTAAACACAGTATGAATGATCATGTGGATGATCTTTACCACTTCCGTGCTCTTATCCATCTTCAGCCCGACCGAAGCCAGATTCACGAGCAGCAGGATCACTGTCAGTACCAGCAGATTCAGTCCGTTTTCATAGCATCTTCCCGGGATAAAGCAGATATAACAGCCGATCAGACTGATCAGCCACAGGGAAACTGCCCCTTTCTTTCTGCCAATAAAAAATGTTCCCACTGTCACGGCCAGTGCAACTCCCAGTGCTGCTATGGCTCCAATATTATGGAGTACCTGGAAATTTACCATATTGGATATATATATACCGGCAATTCCTATACCGGTAATTACCATGGAGAATTTTTCACTGATTCTCCTGACCAGTAATTCTCCAAGCAGAACAACCACAAGTGAAGCTGCATACAGACTGATCCCCTGCCAGATTCCCTCAAGGAAATGCAATCCCAAAATCAGAAATGCGATCAGGACAAAGGAAGCTCCGATGAAAGCAAACAGTTCTGCTCCGATTTTAAACTCTACCGTCCCTTTATGCAGATTCTCCGGCTGACCAGCTGCTGTGTAAGCTGTGGGCGCTGCGACACCCGCCGGCTGTTCATCTTGAACTGTCCGACCCATCTGCGCTGGCTGTATCTTTTTTCCTCCACGCATCCTTTCAAGATACAACTTATAGGTACGTTCCATTTCTCTCTGTACCTGCTGAGGGGTTGCCCTTCCTGCTTCCAGGTCCTTCAGCATCTGCTTCAGATACTGATCATAATAAGGATCCTTTGAGATCTCGATCAGATCCAGCAGACGTTTTTTCACTTTTCCGATTTCTTCAAGCCTGCCGGCCTGCTCCCGCAGAGCCTTTGCTCTTTGCAGCTCATCCATTTTATTTTTCCTCCGTTTTTATTCCCTTTTCCACATCTATTTTTTCTCCGGCTGCTTCCAGTTCGAACCAGAATTCTACACCATTATCATAATTTACGGCACCATACTTCTGATTCAGGGCCTCCATAACCGCCTTGACGATAGAAAGCCCAACGCCACTTCCACCGTATGCTCTCGTTCTTGCCTTATCAACTTTATAAAATTTATCCCATATATGGGGCAGGCTGTCTTCCGGTATCGGTTCCCCTGTATTAAAAACAGAAACCCTGACCAGATTGTCATGCCTGTTTAATTTTACATCAATTACTCTTTTACCTGCAATATGATTTATGGCATTGCTGAAATAATTGCCAAAC
>CACXDC010000200.1 GCA_902766365.1 uncultured Lachnospiraceae bacterium
ACTGAAAATGGCGGGCATGATAAAATAAACGCTGATGTGCAAAGAAAAAATACGGAGTGAAATGATGGATACGAAATTATTTGATCATACTATATTAAAGGCAGATGCTACCAGGGAAATGGTAGAGAAAGTCTGCAGGGAGGCAAGAGAGCATCACTTTATGTCAGTCTGTGTGAACAGCTATTATACCGGCTTTGTGGCAGATGAACTGCAGGGCAGTGATGTGAAGGTCTGTACAGTTGTTGGATTTCCTCTTGGACAGATGAGCACAAAGGCCAAGGCGGCAGAGACAAGGATCGCAGTAGAGGACGGTGCGGACGAGATTGATATGGTGATCAATGTGGGTGCACTGAAGGATAAAGATGATGCGGTTGTCTTTGAGGATATCAAAGCGGTCAGGGAGGCCTGCGAAGGCAGGGTATTAAAGGTCATCATTGAGACCTGTCTTCTGAGTGAGGAAGAGAAGGTGAGAGCCTGCAGGCTGGCTATGGAAGCAAAAGCAGACTTTGTAAAGACTTCTACCGGTTTTTCCACAGGAGGTGCGACGAAAGAGGATGTGGCTCTGATGAGAAAGACAGTAGGAGATGCCATGGGTGTGAAAGCCTCCGGCGGGATCCGTGATAAGGAAAAGGCCATGGAGATGATAGAGGCCGGAGCAAACAGGCTTGGGACAAGTGCAACCATCGCAATCTGCAGTTAGGAAGGTTTTTTATGGCAATTCCGGTAAAGCTGGAAGTATTTGAGGGTCCGCTGGATCTTCTGCTTCATCTGATAGAAAAGAATAAAATAGACATATATGATATTCCCATTGTGGAGATTACAGCACAGTATCTGGAGTATATCAAAGCCATGCAGACCGAGGATATGAACGTGATGAGCGAATTCCTTGTGATGGCAGCGACTCTTCTGGATATCAAATGCAGGATGCTCCTTCCGAAGGAAGTGAATGAGGAGGGAGAAGAGGAAGACCCGAGGGCAGAGCTGGTACAGAAGCTGTTAGAGTACAAGATGTACAAATATATTTCCTTTGAATTAAAAGACAGGCAGGTGGATGCGGCCTGTACCATGTACAAAGGAAGGACAATGCCAAAGGAAGTAGAGGAGTACCGTCCGCCGGTAAATTATCAGGAGCTTCTGGGAGATGCGACCCTTGGAAGGCTGCAGGATCTGTTCAAGCTGGTGATGCGCAGACAGGAAGAAAAGATCGACCCTGTCAGAAGTACCTTTGGAAATATTGAAAAAGACGAAATCGATATGGATGCCAAGACCATTTATATTGAGGATTATATCCATACCCATAAAACCTTCAGCTTCCGGCAGCTTTTAGAGAAGCAGCACAGCAAGATGGAGGTGATCGTTACCTTTCTCGTCATGCTGGAGCTGATGAAGCTGGGGAAGGTTTCTATTGTTCAGGAAGATACATTCGAAGATATCATGATCACTTCGAATGTGGCATAGGAGGATTGACAGTTGGAGAGGGAGAAGGCAAAGGCAGTGCTGGAGGCCGTACTGTTTTCCATGGGAGAATCTGTGGAACTGGAGCGGCTTGCAGAGGTGATCGAGGAAGATAAGAAGACCACAAAGGCACTGCTTCTTGAGATGAAGCAGGCATATGAGGAAAGAGAAGGCGGCATTACACTGACAGAGTTTGAGGGATCCTTTCAGATGTGCACCAAAAGCGATCTGTATGACTATCTGATCAAGATCGTAGGGACGCCGAGAAAATATGTCCTTTCAGATACTATTCTGGAGACACTGTCGATCATCGCTTATAAGCAGCCGATCACCAGACTGGAGATTGAGAAGATCAGGGGCGTGAGCTGTGACCATGCAGTGAACAGACTGCTCGAGTTTGGACTGATCATGGAAGTAGGTCGGATGGATGCTCCGGGACGGCCCCTGCTCTTTGGCACGACAGAGGAGTTCCTGAGAAGCTTTGGCGTGAAGTCCCTGGAGGAACTGCCGGAGCTGTCACAGGTACAGATCGAGGAATTCAAGGAACAGGCGGAAGAGGAGATCAAGCTTGCGACAACGGTTGACGAACAGGAATAGCAGAGATCAGGACGACATAGACTGTTAAAAAAGAAAGCGGGATGGAATATGATCTCTTACCTGCGAAACATAAAAAGAGCTGCTGCTTTCCTGATTCTCTTTGCATTCCTTCTGGCAGCGCAGAACCTGCCGGTATTTGCAGAAGAAAAGGATGAAGGAAAAGACATGCAGTTATACGCCCAGTCGGCTGTTCTGATGGATGCCGGATCCGGGCGTATTTTATTTGAGAAAAACGGCAGGCAGGTGCGGCCCATGGCAAGCACTACCAAGATCATGACCTGTATCCTGGCACTGGAAAAAGGAAATCCGGATGATTATGTGACAGTGTCGGCAAAGGCGGCATCCATGCCGAAGGTAAAGCTTTCCATGCTGCCGGGAGAAAGGTACAGGCTGAAGGATCTTCTGTATTCCCTGATGCTGGAATCCCATAATGATTCGGCAGTCGCCATTGCAGAGCATATCGGGGGAAGCATGGAAGGCTTTGCGGCCATGATGAATGAAAAGGCAGGGGAGCTTGGCTGCAGGGATACTTATTTTGTGACACCAAACGGCCTTGATGGTACTGTGACAGAGGAATCCGGGGAAATGAAAATACATTCCACAACAGCCTGTGACCTGGCAAGAATCATGGCCTACTGTATCATGGAGTCACCAAAGAGGGAAGAATTTCTGGATATCACCAGGACGGATTATTACAGCTTCCCGGCCTATCAGGAAAAAGATGGTGTGGTCACAGAAAAAGGGCGGGTATTTTCCTGCCAGAACCACAATGCCTTTCTCCATATGATGGAGGGTGCCCTCTCCGGGAAAACGGGCTTTACCGGAAATGCCGGATACTGCTATGTGGGAAGCCTCCGTCAGGGGAACCGTACCTTTATCGTGGCGCTCCTTGCCTGCGGCTGGCCTTCCCACAAGGAATATAAATGGAGCGATACCAAAAAGCTGATGCAGTATGGCCTTTCCCATTATGAGATCCATTTTCCGGGGGAAACAGAAGGAGCTGCGGAAGAACTGCCACAGCTTCCTGTGAAGAATGGTGCCGGAAGATGGATCGGAGATACCTGCACAGCAGAGCTTACCATACTTTCGCAGAAGCCGGCTGAAGAAAAAGGAGTTCTGATGAAGGAAGGAGAAAGGTTTACTGTGGAGAGGAAGCTGGCAAAGGAGCTGACAGCACCGGTCATGCCTGGGGACAGTGCAGGGGAGATCCGCTATCTTCTGGATGGAGAGGAATACCTGGTGCAGTTTGTGGGCACAGCAGAGGAAATTCCGGCGATCACAGTCAGGTGGTGCGTCAGCCAGGTACTGCGGCTCTATACGGTGTGATTCCATGTCAGACAGCCTGCATGGAAAACAGTGCCGTGCTATGGCAGGACAGTGAGACATCTGGCTGAATGAGACATCCGCAGTGGATGCGGCGTGGTGTTCTGTATGCAGAACAGCAGGGGAGACTTCTACGTGTAAAGGCGAAAGTGCAGGGAATAAAAAAGAAAAAGGTGTACAGCATAAAGTACGTATAGTATAGAAGAAATAATATAGAAGAAAGAAAAGAGGGAGAAAGCCATGAAAAAAATACTGGTACTGCTTACCGGAGGAACGATCGGAAGCAAGGTGGAAAACGGTGTGATCGATGTAGGGGAGAATTCGGTTTACCTGCTTACCAGTCTGTATGAGGAAAAGTTTGGAAAAGAGGACTTTGAGGTACAGGTGCCGCTGCAGATCTTAAGCGAAAATATGACGATGGACAGTCTCCTCGTTCTGCTTAAGGCAGTCAGGGATGTGAGGACAGGAGAGTATGCGGGGGTGATCATTGCCCACGGGTCAGATACCCTGTCCTTTACCTCTGCCTTTATGGGACTTCTCTTTGACCAATACAAAATTCCAATTGTTCTGGTGGCAAGCAATCTCCCCCTGTCAAAGCCGGAAGGAAACGGACTTGCCAATTTTGCAGCAGCTGTTTCCTTTATCCGGGGCGGTGCACCGGAAGGGGCCTATACGATCTACCGGGATCATGAGAACTGCATGAAGGTATATCATGCCCTGACCATCTGTGAGGCAGATCCGGTACTGGATGATTACCATGATTTTAGCGGAGAGGCTTTCGGATATATGGAGGATGGAAGATTTTTCTCCTTCAGAAAAGAAGAATCAGAGAAAGCACCGGGAGAGAGTGCAGTTTCTGACCGCACAGAAGTGCGCCGGTACAGAGTGCCGGACAGCCTTGCAAATCCTGTCCTGGTGATCCGTCCTTACCCCGGCATGGATTATTCCTTCTTTACCCTGGAGGGAGAGAAAAAGCCTGCGGCAGTGCTGCATTATCTGTATCATTCCGCAACAGCCTGCGTGGTGGGAGAACATACCGGGTTCCCGGAGTTTGCCAGAAGATGCAGGGAAAAGAACATCCCCCTGTATACGGCTTCCTATAAGCAGACAGAAGGGGACCTGTATGCCAGTGCGGATCAGCTTCTGAAGGAGGGGGCCATTCCACTGCTGAACCAGTCGGTGGAAGCAGCGTATGCGGGGCTTATGCTGCGCTTTAACGGCGGCGAAATATAGGGAAAAAGAAAGAAGATGTTAAAATTTTGTGTAAAATCTGAAACTTTTTCTATGCGAATTTAGGCTTTTGTGTTATACTACCATAGACGCATTTATGGGGATTCTATGCCCCTGCGAATTAAGTTATTATTTTTTTAATATAAAATGGAGGGCTGAAAAATGAGTACTACTTCACAGGCGAGTCAAAGAATTGCAGCTTTACTCGACGAAAACAGTTTCGTTGAAATCGGCGGTCTTGTTACAGCAAGAAGCACAGATTTCAATCTGAAACAGACAGAAACTCCTTCTGACGGTGTTATTACCGGCTATGGAGTGATTGATGGCAACCTTGTGTATGTTTACAGCCAGGACGCTTCCGTATTAAACGGTACTGTCGGCGAAATGCATGCAAAGAAGATTGCTAATCTTTACAATCTTGCACTGAAAATGGGTGCACCGGTAATCGGACTGATCGACTCAGCAGGACTGAGACTTCAGGAGGCTACTGACGCACTGAACGCTTTTGGCGAGATTTATATGAGCCAGGTTAAGGCTTCCGGTGTGATCCCCCAGATCACAGCAGTATTCGGAACCTGTGGCGGCGGTCTTGCACTGATCCCCACACTGACAGACTTTACCTTTATGGAAGGTTCCAAGGCAAAGCTGTTTGTTAACGCTCCCAATGCATTGGATGGCAATGTGATCACCAAGTGTGATACCTCTGCAGCAGATTTCCAGAGCAAGGAAGCCGGAATCGTTGATGTTGTTGCTGATGAGGCAGGAATCCTTGCACAGATCCGTGAGCTGGTTTCCCTTCTTCCTGCAAACAATGAGGATGGTTCCTATGAAGAGTGCAGCGATGATCTGAACAGAGCATGTGCAGAGATTGCAAACTGTGTTGGAGATACTTCCATCGCACTTTCCCAGATCGCTGACAACGGTGCTGTATTTGAAGTGAAGCGTGAGTACGCTAAGGATATGGTAACTGCTTTCATCAAACTGAATGGCGCTACCGTTGGTGCTGTTGCCAACAGAACTGAAGTTTATGGCGAAGACGGCACTGTAACAGAGAAGTATGATGCAGTTCTTTCCGCAGCAGGATGCTACAAGGCTGCAGAGTTCATCAACTTCTGTGATGCATTTGAAATCCCTGTTCTTTCCCTTACCAATGTCAAGGGCTTCAAGGCAGACAAGCAGAACGAGAAGGGCATCGCAAATGCAGCAGCAAAGCTTACATACGCATTTGCAAATGCAACCGTTCCCAAGGTAAACGTGATCATCGGACAGGCTTATGGAAGCGCATATGTGACCATGAACTCCAAGGCAATCGGTGCTGATATCACCATGGCATGGCCGGATGCAAAGATCGGTACAATGGATGCAAAGCTTGCAGCCAAGATCATCTGCGACGGACAGGGAGCAGATGCGATCGATGCCTGTGCAAAGGAATATGAAGCACTTCAGACCAGCGCAGCAAGTGCAGCAAAGAGAGGATATGTTGACCAGATCGTTGAACCCGTTGATACACGTAAGTATGTCATCGGCGCATTTGAGATGCTTTTCTCAAAGAGTGAAGACCTTCCGGCCAAGAAGCATGGTACAGTTTAGAAAGGAAGATTACTTAATATGAAAAAATGGTTATTGATATTAGGTATGATTACCTGTATGGCAGGTCTGACAGCGTGCGGTGGGAAAGAAGCAGTTGAAGGCTTTATGACCCCGGAAACAGCAGAAACCTATGCGACAGAGAATATTGCCGCTATGAATCAGGTTGTAATGCAGGGCGCACAGGAGCAGGTTACTGATCCTGTATGGACAGCCGCTTTGGAAAGCTGGGAAACAGCTTCTGAAGAAATGGGTAGTTATGTGGAAGTCATCAGTGTTACCAGCAGCTTTGATGACAAAGATGGTACGATCGATGCCGTGGTTAAGGGAACTGACAGAAATGCAGTAGTTGAGTTTGTGTTTGACAATCAGGCGATCACAGGCGTTTCCGTCAATGTAGAATATACATTTGGCGAGAAGATGGAGAAGGCTGCATTAAACACCCTGCTTGGTATGGGAACCGTATTCGTAGTTCTGATCCTGATCAGTTTACTGATCAGCTGCTTTAACTTCATTCCCAAGATTCAGGCTGCATTCAGCAAGAAGCCAAAGGAAGAAGCAAAGAAAGAGCCTGCAGTGGACAAGGCTATTGCACAGATCGTTGAGAAGGAAGAATTATCTGATGATCTGGAACTGGTTGCTGTTATTTCAGCAGCGATCGCAGCAAGTGAAGGTGCTGCATCCACAGATGGATTTGTAGTAAGAAGTATCAGACGTGCCAACAAGTGGCAGAGAGCATAATTCAGTAAAGGAATCAATTACAGGAGGAAATAAGTAATGAAGAATTATACAATTACCGTAAACGGAAACGTATATGATGTAGTAGTAGAAGAGGGCGCATCTACAGGAGCACCCGTTGCAGCACCTGCAGCACCCAAGGCTGCTCCCAAGGCAGCACCTGCAGCAGCTCCCGCAGCTAAGGCAGCCGGCGCTGGCAGCATCAAGGTAGAAGCCGGCGCAGCTGGTAAGGTATTCAAGATCGAAGCAAGCGTAGGACAGGCTGTAAAGAAGGGTGACGCTGTTGTCGTTGTAGAAGCAATGAAGATGGAAATCCCCGTTGTAGCACCTGAAGACGGAACAGTTGCAAGCATTGATGTAGCTGTTGGCGATGCAGTAGAAGCAGGCGCTGTACTGGCAACTCTGAACTAATTCAGTACAGAAGCATGCAGAGTATTGCATGGTGAATGACAACAGGAGGTTAAAGAAATGGATTATATCGTATCTACACTGTCCAATCTGATCCATCAGACAGCCTTTTTCAATCTGACATGGGGCAATTACCTGATGATCCTTGTGGCATGTGTATTTCTCTATCTTGCGATTGCCAAGGGTTTTGAACCCTTGCTGCTTTTGCCGATCGCATTTGGTATGCTGCTTGTAAATATCTATCCTGACATTATGCTCAGCATAGAGGATTCCCCGAACGGAACCGGCGGCTTACTGTATTATTTTTATCTCTTAGACGAATGGGCAATCCTCCCGTCCCTGATCTTCATGGGCGTTGGTGCGATGACCGACTTCGGTCCCCTGATTGCCAATCCTAAGAGCTTCCTTCTTGGTGCAGCAGCACAGTTCGGTATCTTCGCAGCTTACTTCGGAGCTATCGCACTTGGCTTTAATGACAAGGCTGCAGCAGCAATCTCCATCATCGGTGGTGCTGACGGTCCTACCTCCATTTTCCTAGCAGGTAAACTGGGACAGACAGCTCTTCTTGGACCGATCGCTGTAGCGGCATATTCCTATATGTCACTGGTTCCGATCATCCAGCCGCCTATCATGAAGCTGCTGACAAGTGAAAAGGAAAGAAAGATTAAAATGGGTCAGCTTCGTCCGGTTTCCAAGCTGGAGAAGATCCTGTTCCCTATCATTGTTACCATCGTAGTCAGCCTGATCCTTCCTACCACAGCACCCCTTGTTGGTATGCTGATGCTCGGTAATCTGTTCAAAGAGTCCGGCGTAGTAAGACAGCTGTCAGATACAGCAAGTAATGCGCTGATGTACATCGTAGTTATTGTACTTGGTACCTCCGTAGGAGCAACAACCAGTGCAGAGGCTTTCCTGAATGCAGATACCTTAAAGATCGTAGCACTTGGTCTTATCGCATTCGCATTCGGTACCGCAGCAGGTGTCCTGTTCGGTAAGCTGATGTGCGTTCTTACCAAGGGCGCTGTTAACCCGCTGATCGGTTCTGCCGGAGTATCCGCAGTTCCCATGGCAGCCAGAGTATCACAGAAGGTCGGAGCAGAGGCAGATCCTACCAACTTCCTTCTGATGCATGCGATGGGACCCAACGTAGCAGGTGTTATTGGTACAGCAGTAGCAGCCGGAACCTTTATGGCTGTATTTGGAATATTTTAATTCATATAGGAGGATATTAAAATGGCTGAACAGGTTAAGAAACCGATCGGAATTATGGAAACCGTTCTTCGTGATGCACATCAGTCCCTGATTGCAACAAGAATGCCTACCGAGATCATGCTCCCGATCGTAGATAAAATGGATAAGGTTGGATACCATGCAGTAGAGTGCTGGGGTGGAGCAACCTTCGATGCATCCCTTCGTTTCCTGAAAGAGGATCCCT
>CACXDC010000201.1 GCA_902766365.1 uncultured Lachnospiraceae bacterium
TCAATGCAGAGCGCACCTATGATATCTCCTGTTCCGTCATTTGCCACAACAGGATAACAGGCTGTAAAAATATGTCCCCATGTAGTATCTATGATTTCCTGGGAATAAATGGTCTCCCCTGCAAGCGCAGACTCCAGGTACGGGATCATCTCCTCCTCAATATAAGTTCCGGGATACGCAAAGTCCTCTGCACCAAGATCGAGTCCATCTATCAGATAAACCAGTCTGCCTTCCTCATTCCGCTTTGCCGTATAAAGGTATCTTGTGGAATTCAGACTTCGCAGTTCATTCAAGTAAGCCTGCAGTTCCTGGTATCTCTCAGAATCCATATCTGAAAGTTGATTGATATCAGCAAAATCCTCTCTTGTCAACTGATTATTTACAGTTTTATGTATCGCATTGGAACATTCGATATCCCGCTCTACTGCTGCCTTCAGTGTGTAATTGCTGTTGTTCTGCTGCAACGCCACCGTATAAATGGCAATAAACAATGTTGCAATCAGCAACAGCAGAACAAACTGAGGAATATAATAACTCCTGGTTTTCCTGGATTCTTTCGTCTTTTGAGCCTTTTCCATGCAGTGCCTTTCCATTCGTTTTTAAGTACTTCCATTGTATCTTTTTTCATGGAAAACAGCAAGAAAAATGATCATGCTTCTTTCTCTGCGCTCCTGATTCCGTTTCTCTGCTCTTCCTGTTCACAGTACTGCTTCAGCATTACTTCAAATTCCTCTATGCTGACAGCACCGGCAGCTTCTCTTACCAGCTCTTGCAGTATACCGGTATCTTCGATCACATTGATCTTATCTTTAAGGTCTGAAGGAACCTCTCCATGCGCCTGTAAAAGGGTTATGATCATCTCCCTATAGGCACTTTCTCTGCCTGCTGCTTCGCCTTCCTGACGACCTTCCTCGAAGCTGTCTTTCTTTTCCCAGTAAATAATATCATCAAATTTCATATATTCCAGTCTCACCTCCGGCTTCTCTTTCACCTTCGTTATCAGTCTGTGCAGCCGGTCTGTGGCTTCATCTACCACATTCTCCTTCCGGCTGTCCTGCAGATAAGTAAGCAGTGCATGGATCGCTTCATTTCCTCCCCGGGTTCCTCTGGTATTAAAATACAAAAAGGTCAGCCCGTCTTCATAATCGACCTCCGGCACTTCTTCACAATGATTATGTACACAGTACTTCATGTATCCTTTTCCGAAAATATCATAATTCAGGATCGTCACAATATAAAGATTTGGCAGCTTATCAAACTCCCGCTCCCCGCTGGCAAGCTGTCTGCTGTCGATCACTGCCTGATAAAACCGGTTGTGCTTTGGCACATTCATATCCTTTCTCAGATGGGGCTCCAGATCATAAATATTCACACCTGACTCCTGATCTTCCCCTTCCAGAATCTCCACATCCATCCGGATCCCCTTTTTTCAGGAAGGATTCCCTGCAGCGTCTTCTGTGCTGTGATATGGATCTTTCCGATCTGCCTCTGCAGCAAGGTTTCCAGAATGAGCCTGCAGAACTCCTCTCCAACCTCCTGATCCAGTGCGGCCGCATTCACCAGGAAATCATCCATGACATCCATTTCTTCCAGTGTCTTTTTGGGTTTACCCATATTTCTTACCTCCTCTGGCGGTGCAGAAAATACAGGTATCCCTTTTCTTCTGTCTTCTTCCGCCTACATAATTTGTGTGTGTGAAAATGCAGGCGATACGCCAGAAGATGCCTCTGCCTGGTTCAGATCCCAAAGATTCAGATTCATCAGATTTTCACATGAATTTCTGTTACATTTTTATCGTATCAGTATGTGAAATGTATGTCAAGTTGTTTTTTATTTTTTTGTAATCGTTATTTCGTTTCTCCCGAATTACCATGCGGAATGTTCACAGAAATATTGAAAGACCCACAGCTTTTTTACCATCTGTCTGTTTTTATTTGTAAACTACGCTGCATGCCGGATACTTTCCAAAAGCTGAGTTCCTTATATTTATCTATAATCTGGGCCGCCATTTTCATGGCGGCCCAGTTTTCTAACCTGAAATTGTAAATGTTATAACCCCATTACTGTCTATACTCCAGGAACCATTTGCCGCAACCCATTCATATCCATCTGAACCGGTATCTGCAATTCGATCTCCTCCCATAGTTCCACCATAAGGACCTCCCCTTGCAATCATACGGCATGTTCCATCTGCCTTAAATGCAATTTCTGCATACAGCCCATCATCCCCAGTTCCATTTCCAACATAATAATACTCTGTCCAGTCATTTTCCCTTTCCGCATCTCTACTAAATTCTGCATTAAGGACATTTGCCCATGTATATGATATAACTGCTTCATTTGTATCAAAAGTTGTCGTAAAATCCAATCGGAACATAGCGACAGCTGTATAAGTAGCTCTTGTCTCATAATCTGCCGTCTGCTGCTCTTCTGTTCCCAGCGTCACATCTTCTGCTATAACATAGGTGTCTGTCGTTTTATTCATTACAAACTCACTGTCTGTAACACCTCTAGCCGTGATCCTGTACTCACCTGCCGGTACCTGTGCTTCCATATAATCAGACTCTGACAGTCCATCCATTGTTACGACTGTTTCACTGCCCGACGCAAGATCTTTCAATGTAACTTCTACGTCAGGACAAATCGTATATTCATATGCCGGTATATTTACTACATCAAATAAAACTGTCCCTTTTCCATCCCACAGATATGCCACCCGGGGGGTTGCAATATCACCACTGTGTTCATAGGAAAGCACATTGGCTTTTGAAAAAGTGTTGTCACCTGATACAGCAAATACCTTTGCCTGATATCTTCCATATTTGTATTCAAACGGGATCTTTCCTGTGATACTTTCTTCTGCTCCTGCATCTACCTGACAAGCATATAAATAATCATCCGTATCTTCAGTTGCAGCTTCATCACAGAGATAAATATAATATTGTGCTGCTCCCTCTACTGCCTGAAAACTGTAGTTTCCATCATTATCCAAATCAAATTTTTCAGGTGAATCAATTTGCACCACTTCTTTATCAACCAGTTCCTGTACCTGCGTTTTATTGCTCTCTGACCCTGATGTGTTCAGAATCTTTGCTACCTCAGAAAAATAATCATCTGCAAAATCTCCTGCTGATGTCCCGCATCCGGACAATAACATACTGCTTAATATCATTCCTGTAAGAAATGTCTGTAATCCCTTCTTTTTCATACCTACGCTTCACCTCCATCTCTCATAAAGCAGGATACGATAAGTCCGATCAAGTCTATAACAAAAATAACACACAGACAGATAACCGGTGTCAGTCCTCCTCTGGAGTTATACATTGTGATATGATTTACCCCATCAGCCCATACTGGAAAACTGTTATAGAAGAAGAGTGCAAATGCTCCCGCTGTCAGCATAACTGCTAGAAGTTTTAATAAACCCGTCATTTTTACACGTCCAGCTAACACTGCAGCTGCTGTTCCCAGAATCATCCCAAGGAGTAAAAAGCCAAAAACAACGGTATCAAAATAATTAAACACTGCTCCATAAATTGCATATACAATAAGCAGAATGAGAGTAACTGCGCTGCTTCCCATACATATATAATCACCGGTCTTTCGGTCAACAAGAAGATTATTTATTTTCACTCTTTTTTCCTCCTTCTTTTTTATTTCCTGCTTCCAGAACAATATAACCTGCACCGGAAACAACAGTGATCAGCGCCAGGATCATTGCTGTCCATACTTCAGCCGTTTTCCACCATGGTGTAATCTTTACAATTGTAGTATTACTGCTGAGACCATTTACTACAATTGTTCTGGAAGCTGCATACAGATTTCTCTTAGTTGCCAGTCGAAGTGCCTCAAGAACATCTCCATCTCCGCCATCAATCACTTCCTGAATCTTACTTGTATCCTGACTCCAGCATGTATAATCGATACCTGCCAGAAGCTGCTCTACACTATGCCCTTTATATCCTGTTCCACCACCTGCGTCTGTCGTAATATGACCTGTATATCCCCATTCTGTTTTTACGACATCTGTCAGAAGTGCTTTGTTAACTCCTACATATGTACATCCAATCCTGTTAAATCCTGTCATGATGCTTAATGCACCACCCTCAGTCACAGCACCCTCAAACGCTCTCAGATACTGCTCTCTGATTGTCTGCTCATTCACAAATGTTGCCAGACTTTCTCTCATGTACTCGGAATCATTGCAGGCAAGATGTTTGATTCCATAATTCACACCAATTTCCTGCATGGCTGCTGCTTCGTATTTTCCCACAATATATCCATAGTTTCCATCTTCTGAATAGTACTGCATATTTCTTCCGCCAAATGGTGTCCGGTGAATGTTACCACCACCATACCAGAGTTCGTTAATTCCGGAAAATATTGCTTCAGCTCCCAGATAAAATCCTCTGGAACTGAATGCATTTTTATTCCAGGTACGTGCTGTTACTGTATCTGAAACCCAGCCAATTCCATTCTTACCTGTTGCTTTCAGCGTTCCCTGATAGATTCCACATCCATCATCTCCTCTGGCCTGTGCCGGAAGTGCAATTTCTTCAATTGCCGCAGCTCCAGTATCATCTGCAACAAGTGAAAGCATCTCTTCAACAGTCATCTGATCCAGAAAACTATTCCAGTTTTCATCATCATCCCATGCAAAATCCTTTAATGTAACAAACATCCATTCTTTATTTTTACCCTGTGTATATTCACTTACAGACTTTGTACTGTCATCGCTTACATGATCCACTGTATCCAGATCTGTCATCATTTCTTCTGTCGCTTCTATTTCAAATGAAGCATCCGGATAAGTTGCATCCCAGTCATTTCTGGAAAGCCATGTGAAATCTATTCCATAATGCTCAAGCTGTTGTTCTTCAAAAACATTCGTTACTTCTGTATTAGCATCAACTCTTGACATATGATAACTATCTGTATCGATCTGACTCTGATTCCACTCATAAGCCTTCTGTGCATCACCATCATAATCCATACCATCCGCTGTTGTTTTTCCTTTTGCGGCAAGTATATTGTTCAGGGCATCATGGGCATCATTTCCAATTGCCAGATAATAATTTCCTTCACTCAGAATGTATCCCTTTTGCTGATGGGAATCATAACTTGCCAGCATATATCTGTCTACATCTACAATAACGGTCTGCGTTTCTCCTGGCTGCAGCTCATTTGTTTTTTCAAATCCAACAATCTGTACCGCTGATTTTTCTATTTGGTTTGTCTTCTCATACTCGCCATAGGGTGTCTGAGCATATACTTCTACAACAGATTTGCCGGATACACTGCCGCTGTTTGTAACATCTACAGTTACTTTATAGGTATCCGTTCCTGCGTCATACTCCACGCCTTTTAATGTCTGTTCAAAATCGGTATAAGATAAACCGTATCCAAAAGTATACACAATTTCATCATTATAGTTCCATACAGTTCCATTTGAGGATCCTGCCAATGAAGCTGCATTACCCTGTCCAAGAACGCTGTCTTCATAACGTGTTTCATAATACTTGTAACCCACATAAATTCCCTCTGCATAAATTGTATAGTAATCTACATGATTAGGGTTGTTTTCTGCGTCCTCACAGGTATTATTTACTTCGTCAACATTCGTCCATGTTTTTGTATGATCCGCTGCATAGACCGTAGCCGGAGCCGATAGTGAATTAGTTGCATAGGTATCTACTGTACGACCTGAAGGATTTACATTACCTGCAATAATATTGGCAACTCCTTCAAGCCCCATAACACCCGGGATACCAGCTAAGATACATGCATCTACATCATATTCAGAAAGCCATCCAAGCTCCATCATCTGATCCGAGTTAATTACAACTACTATTCTGTCAAATACTCCTGCCTCTTTTTCAGACTTCAGATAATCAAACAGATCCTCTTCATTTTTACAAAGTCCCAGATAGTTTTTCGTCTGTCCATCTGTGTCTTTCCAAGTCATTACTGTTTCACCATCTTCTTCTCCCCAACGGGTAAGAACAACAACAGCTGCATCATTATAATCACCTGTCCACGTACTCTCATGTGCTTTAACACTACTGATATCAGCTTCCACAACTTCACTGCTGGAAGTTTGTCCCATTCCTGCATAAACTTCATCCATCAGTACTGTATTGACATTGTCTGCACCAAATGTTTTTTTCATAGCTGTCGGAAATGTCATAGTTTCTATCGTATCCACATAAGATTCTGTCAAACGCTTATGCAATCTTGCATTCTGTGCACCATTTCCGAAAATAGTAATCCGTGCATTTTCAGCCAGTGGCAATGCCTGGTTTTCATTTCGAAGAAGTACTGATCCTTCTTCTGCCTGACTGACATTTTCTGATGCCACATCCATTTCCAGTTTTAATGCCATATTTTTATTATATATATCATCACCATAAAGGCTGTATACCTGTGAATAATATTGTGTATCTGTATCTGCTGCCTCATCTGACTGAACCATTTTGGATGTAGTAAGATTCAGCATCTGATTAATCATACCAGAATTATTAAACATCAAAGTCGATGCCGTCATTGTTATTGCCAGTAATACTGCACTTGTTGCAGATACACCACGCAGAATTGTCTTTTTACTCATAATCCTTTCCTATCTCCTTTCCCTTCTTCAGATTCAGGTTTGCTGAAATCCTCATTCTTATCCTCCTTCATTATAATAAATTTCATTACCGGATAACTGATAATAACCTGTACTAAAATATTAATAATATTTGCCAGTGTCGGTGCCAGTGTTTCCATTATTCCTAACTGGATCAACATTTTCTGACTATAAGCTGGCAATGCTGATGAAATAACAACCAGTACCACTGCCAGTACAATATACTCCGGTACTGCTTTCTGAAATCTCGCATCTGAATGAAATACCAGATTCTTCTGCACA
>CACXDC010000202.1 GCA_902766365.1 uncultured Lachnospiraceae bacterium
ACGAAGGAGATCGCCTTCCGGGCAATCTACTGCTATATTCTGGAAGAAGAAAGAAGAAATAAACTGGATCTTGACAGGATCATGAATAAGCTTCATATCACCCAGCAGGAGGCAGAGGAATATCGGAGCAGGGAAGAGGCATTCCAGAAAAAGGTGACCGGAAAGCATAAGTCCATGGGCGAGATCCGGGCCGGTATTGGAACCTATTGCATTGATGTGAAGAAGCTGGCCAGGGAACATCTGCAGAAGATACTGGATGAGAGGATCCAGGTGTATCGTGACTTTGGAGAAGGCTTCAGTGAGCAGAACTCAGAGTATCTGCCGGATGTATATGCAGATGAGGATACCATTGAGGTGGATATTCCCTTCGATGGCAATGTACGGGCACTCCGGGTGGACCCTGCAGACAGAAGCTGTATTGTACGGATAGAAGAGGTTCTGCTGAACGGAAGAAGAGTACAGTTAAATGACAGGAATTTTGCCACCAATGGCAGAAAAGTGAAGGATCAGACATGGGTATTTGCCACAATGGATCCGGGAATGACCTTTTCTGTACTGGAAATGCCGGTTACCGGTGAAAATACCATGCACCTGCGGATGAAGCTGTCCCCGGTGGCGATGGACATGGCTGAGGATGTTATGAACGGGTGTAAGCATCTGTTCCGGAAAGGATAATGAACGTGACAGATCTGAAACGGTTTGCAAAAAAGATCCTGATGGAAAAACAGTTCAGGAGTTACGAAAAAAAACTGAATGGATTGAAAATGACCTATGATGGATGGATCAGGCAACAGGAAGAAAAACTGCAAATTGATAAGATCATTGTATCGGCACATGAAAGATGTCTGAAAAATGAAACAGAAAATCAGACACAGGACGGACTTGAGTGCAAAAATGAAGGAATCCATTCAAAAATGGTGTCAGTGCCTCTTCTGTACGAAGTACGAAAAAAAGAAGAAGGTACGGAAAATACAGTAAAATTCCTTTATCTGCCGGTCTGGGCAGAAGGAAAAGAAACAGAAAGCTGGATTCCGGAAATCAGAGCGCTTGGCACTGATAAAAATACAAATGTTATTTTATTTGCCCTGACAGAAGGTGTACTGGCAGACCTTGCACTGCCGATGCTGTTTCAGACATGGTATGAAGCTGCACAGATGCAGGCAGGTGACGGTGAAAAAACGCAGATTCTGTCCAGTGGAAATGGGAATATGCCGGTTCTGGTATACGGAGATGAAGATGTCCTGACAGAGCAGGGGCGGGAAAAGCCCTGGTTTAAGCCGGACTGGTCCCCAGATACTTTTCTTTCTTATTTTTATATGGGAAGTCTGGTGGCACTTTCAGCAGGAGCTGTGTGCGAGTGCCTGAACTGGAATCCGCATCTGACAGAGCAGCTTGCATCAAAAGAGCTTCTTAAGAGGAAGAATGCAGTCTATGAGCTGTGTTATCATGTGATCGACCGGAAAGACTGTGTCAGACATATAGACGAGGTGCTGTATCATACGGCAGAGGAAGGTTATGAGGCCGTGAAGGAAATGTGGCTGCCGGCAGCCCAGCCGGAAGAAAAGGAAGACCATCTGGTGTCAGTCATCATCCCTTCCAAGGACAATCCGGAGGTACTGTTCCACTGTATCCATTCTCTGACAGAGCTTACGGAAGGCGGGATCCCTTACGAGATCATCCTTGTGGATAATGGAAGTAAAGAAGAAAATAAAATCCTGATTAAACAAAAGGTGGAGGCGCTGCAGCAGAAAAGCTGTCCTCTGTGCAGAGGGAGCCACTATCATTATGAGCCCATGACCTTCAATTTCTCACGGATGTGTAATCTTGGGGCATCCATGGCAAAGGGAGATCTGCTCCTTTTCCTGAATGATGACATGGAGATCATACAGGGGGACTGGCTTGTGAAGCTGGCAGAAAAGGCAGCGCTGAAGCGGGCGGGAGCTGTAGGAGCCAAGCTTCTGTATCCTGATTCTACAGTGATCCAGCATGCCGGGATTACCAATCTGCATGTGGGACCGGCGCATAAGCTGCAGTTTCTGGATGATAAAGACGACCATTATTATGGAAGAAACCGGTATGTCCACAATATGATGGGAGTGACCGGAGCCTGTCTGATGCTTCAGAAGGAGAAATTTGAAGAGATCGGTGGCTTCTATGAAGGACTTGCGGTAGCTTTCAATGACGTGGATCTTTGCTATACCCTTTTTGAAAAGGGCTATGACAATATACAGAGAAATGATGTGGTGCTGTATCACCATGAATCCTTAAGCCGTGGAAAGGACGGAGAGTCCGAGGAAAAGCAGCTCCGGCTCCTTAAGGAAAAGGATGTGCTCTATGAGCGGCATCAGGACTGCTATGGAAAGGATCCCTATTACAGCAGGTATCTCACCACAGATATGCTGGAGTCAGAATATACGCCGGCTTATCATTATCAGGTGTCCATGGATATGCCATGGAGCAGGGTACAGAAGAGGGGACTGCCGGAGAATGCCAGGGAGGATGCCTGCGTGGTGCTTGGCATGGAATGCGCCATGGACATTTACAAATGGAAATATGGCGTGGCGGCAGGAAGGGGAAAAACACCTCCGACAGAGGAAGATGAAGGATACTATTTCCAGGGCTATGCTTTTGTGATCGGATCTGATAACGCATGTTATAAAAAAACACTGTTCCTGGAAGATAAGGAGACAAAAGAAAGACTCCTGATCCCGGTCATGGACTGCTACCGGCCGGATATCGATGGAAATCTGACAGATCAGATCCATACGGAGCTGACCGGATTCGCAGCAAAGGTGCATCTTTCTGATATTCCGGAGGGGCAGTACCGGTTTGGCATGCTGATGGAGGATCACTGTTCCAGACAGAAGCTGTTTTCTTACAGCAGTTGGGTACTCCGGGCAGGAGAAGAACAGATTTATTTTGATGAAACGAAGCGGGCGAAAGGATAAGGAAGGCAGATATGGCAGAAGAAAAGAACTATCAGGAAGCCTATGAAAAAGAACATATCAAGACGGCAGACCTTGCGGAGAGGGTAGCTGTGCTGGAAGCGAAGAATGAGGAACTGAATTTCAGACTTTCCAGGATTAAGAACAATCCTCTGTGGAAGGCCAGTGCACCGCTCAGAAAGGGCATGCACTTTGTCATCCGGCAGAGAGACAGGCTGAAAAACTGTGGAAGCCTCAGAGGCGTGCTTGCCAAGCTGGATTATAAGAAAATAGAACGGAAGGCAATGGCCAGGTATGGAACAGAAAGCTTCCCGGATGAAGCAAGGGCAAAAGAGGAGCGGGAAACGGTTTTTGACCGGATGGTAAAGATCAGTATCCTGGTACCGCTTTATAATACACCGGAGCCATTCCTTAAGGATATGATAACATCTGTTCTGAATCAGACTTATCAGAACTGGGAGCTGTGTCTTGCTGACGGATCGGATGCAGAGCACGAAGAAGTAGGAAGGATCTGCAGGGAATATCAGGAAAAGGATTCCAGGATCGTTTATCAGAAGCTACAAAAGAACGAAGGGATTTCCGGAAATACCAATGAATGTCTGAAGCTGGCTACCGGAGAATATATCGGTCTGTTTGACCATGATGATATCCTGCATCCGAGTACGCTGTATGAATACGTCAAGGCGATCAACGAACAGGATGCCGATTATATTTACTGTGATGAAACCACGTTTAAGAATGGCGATATCAACAAAATGCTGACCATGCATTTCAAACCGGACTATGCGGTAGATAATCTGCGGGCCAATAATTATATCTGTCATTTCAGTGTATTTGCGAAAAAGCTTCTGGAGGGAGAAGATCTGTTCCGTTCCCAGTTTGACGGCAGCCAGGACCACGACATGATCCTGCGTATGACAGACCGGGCAAAGCATATCGTGCATATTCCAAAGCTTCTGTATTACTGGAGATGCCATGAAGGCAGTGTGGCTTCCGGGATCGATGCAAAGCCTTACGTGGTGGCAGCGGCAAAGGGAGCTGTGGCAGATCATCTGAAGCGGCATGGATTTACCCATTTCCAGATCACTTCGACAAGGGCGTTTGAAACCATTTTCAAGATCCGCTATGAGATCATCGGGGATCCCATGATCTCCATTGTGATCCCGAACAAGGATCATGCAGCAGACCTGAAACGCTGCATTACTTCCATTCTGGAGAAATCAACCTATGAAAATTATGAGATCGTGGTTGTGGAAAATGGCAGTGAGACGAAGGAGATCTTTGATTATTACACTTCTTTAAAGGAATATGACAATATCCGTGTGGTTACCTATGAAAAGCCGGAAGGACAGAATGGATTCAACTATTCTGCTGTGAATAACTTTGGCGTAAAGCAGACAAAGGGAGATTATATCCTTCTTCTGAATAATGATACGGAGGTCATTACTGTTAACTGGATGGAAGAGCTTCTGATGTATGCACAGCGTGAAGATGTCGGTGCGGCGGGTGCCAAGCTTTATTATGGAAACAAGACGATCCAGCATGCCGGTGTAGTACTGCAGCTTGGAGCGCACAGAACCGCAGGACACAGCCATTACGGCCAGGGCAGGGAGAACCTGGGCTATATGGGAAGGCTCTGCTACGCACAGAATGTTTCTGCTGTGACAGGAGCCTGCCTGCTTGTGAAAAAGAGTCTCTTTGAGGAAGTGGGAGGCCTTGATGAAAGCTTTGCCATTTCACTGAATGATGTAGACTTCTGCCTGAAGCTCCGGGAAAAGGGACTTCTGAATGTATTTACTCCTTTTGCGGAGCTTTATCATTATGAATCCGTATCAAGGGGACTGGATGACAGCGGGGAGAAAGCAGAGCGCTATAACCGGGAATCTGCGCATTTCCGTGAAAAATGGAAGACCGTGCTGGAAAAAGGGGATCCTTATTACAATCCCAATTTTTCACTGGATAGAAGTGACTTTGCTCTCAGGGTATGATATAATATTAAGGAGTGAGTCAACGATCTGCAAGATTGACGAACAGCAGATGCTGGTCATGGAGGAAGATCCATGGAATAGCATGTATTGTAAATGAAAGAGGAGGAACCTTTATGAGTTACAGGGAACAGTATGATTTTTGGTTAAAGGACGCATATTTTGACGAAGCTACCAAGGAAGAGCTTCGTGGTATTGCGGGGAACGAAGGAGAAATCGAAGACCGTTTCTATAAGGAACTGGAATTTGGTACAGGCGGACTTCGCGGCGTGATCGGTGCCGGTACCAACCGTATGAATATTTATACCGTAAGAAAAGCAACCCAGGGACTTGCCAACTATATTATCAAGCAGGGCGGCAAGGACAGAGGTGTGGCAATCGCCTATGACTCAAGAAGGATGTCTCCCGAATTTGCAGATGAAGCAGCTCTCTGCCTCTGCGCAAACGGGATCAAGGCTTATGTATTTGATTCCTTAAGACCGACTCCGGAGCTTTCTTTTGCACTGCGTAAGCTGCACTGCATTTCCGGTATCGTGATCACAGCAAGCCACAATCCTCCGGAATACAACGGATACAAGGCATACTGGGAGGACGGCGCACAGGTAACCGCACCCAGGGACAAAGAGATCATTACAGAAGTAAAGAATGTAACAGACTATCATGAAGTAAAGACTATGGACAAGAAAGAAGCCATGGATCAGGGACTGTATCAGGTGATCGGCAAGGAGATCGATGATGCTTACATGGCAGAATTAAAGAAGCAGATCATCCATCCTGAAATCATCAAAGAAGTTGCAGATGAGATCAAGATCGTATATACACCTTTCCACGGAACAGGAAATGTACCGGTCAGAAGGATCCTTTCAGAGCTTGGCTTCAAGCATGTATATGTAGTACCGGAGCAGGAACTTCCGGATCCTGACTTTACTACCCTGGAGTATCCGAACCCGGAAGATCCCAAGGCCTTTACACTGGCTCTGAAGCTGGCTAAGGAGAAGAATGCAGATATCGTTCTTGCTACTGATCCTGATGCTGACAGACTTGGTATCTATGCACTGGACAGCAAGACCGGCGAGTACATGCCTTTCACAGGAAATATGTCAGGTATGCTGATCGCAGAGTATATTTTAAGAGAAAGAACAGCAACACATACCATGCCTGAGAATCCGGCGCTGGTAACCACCATTGTTACAACCAACATGGCAGGTGCGATCGCAAGAGATTACGGTCTTCGTTTTGTAGAGGTTCTGACAGGCTTCAAGTACATCGGCGAGCAGATCAAGTTCTTCGAGCAGACCGGCAGCAACCATTATGTATTTGGTCTGGAAGAGAGTTATGGATGTCTGGCAGGAACACATGCAAGAGACAAGGATGCTGTTGTAGCTGTTATGTGTCTGTGCGAAGTAGCTGCATGGTGCAAGAAGATGGGTATCACTGTATGGGATCAGATGCTGAAGCTTTATGAGAAATACGGTTATTATAAGGAAACACAGTATGCAATGACACTGAAGGGCATTGACGGAGCTGCACAGATCCAGGCGATCATGGACAAGCTCAGAAGCAATCCTCCTAAGAACTTTGGTGACCTGAAGGTCAAAGAGTTCAGAGATTATGAGAAGGATACTGTCCTTGACCTTGAAACAGGTGAGACAAAGCCCACAGGACTTCCGAAGTCCAACGTACTGTACTTTGATCTGACCAATGATTCCTGGTGCTGCGCAAGACCTTCCGGAACAGAGCCGAAGATCAAATTCTACATGGGCGTAAAGGGAACCAGCCTTGAGGATGCACAGGACAGGCTTGAGAAGCTGACAGAGGATCTGAAAGCATACTTATAAAAAGAAAAGAGAAAACGGCGGCCTGATACTGTGACAGGAAGTGCCGCCTTCAGAGAGAATGAACGAGTAACGGACGCAGCGGATCAATTCCATGTGTCCGTTATTCGGTCATAAAGACTGCATGGAAAAGTAAAGAGACAGAGCAATTCACAGAAGCTGTAAAACAGGAATTGCAAAGCAGATGACAGAGATCATGGAGTAGGTATGGGAAAGATTTTAAAACTGGCCAATTTCAGAAAAACCATATATTACCTGAAGAAAAACGGGATCAGAAGCGCCTTTTATGCGGCCAGGGAGCGGATCGACAGTGAAAAGGAGGATTCCTACTGTTATCAGGGCCTGACAGAGGAAGAAAGAGAGCGGCAGAGAAAAGAAGGGGAGAACTTTTCTGTGCGGTTCAGTATTCTGGTACCTGTTTATGAAACAAGGGAAGATCTGCTGAGAGCCATGATCGGGTCTGTCCTTGCACAGACCTATGGAAATTTCGAACTGATCCTTGCAGATGCCAGTAAAAGTGAAGAACCGGAGAAAATAATCGCATCCTATCAGGATAAGCGGATCCTGTATAAGAAGATCAGGCAGAACGGTGGGATCTCTGCCAATACCAATCAGGCACTGATGTACGCAACTGGTGATTATGCAGCACTGCTCGATCATGACGACCTGCTGACGGAAGATGCCCTTTTTGCCATGGCAGAAAGAATTGAACAGGCGCAGCGGGAAGATACTGAATTACAGATGCTGTATTCCGATGAAGACAAATGTGATGGGGATGCAACCCATTATTTTGAACCACATAGAAAAGAAAACTTTAATCTTGATTTAATTTTATCTAATAATTATATCTGCCATTTCCTGGTGATGAAGCGACAGCTCATGCAGGAGCTGCAGCTCAATGGAGCCTGCGACGGTGCACAGGATTTTGATCTGGTACTGCGGGCCGTGAATCACATGATGGGAAAGAACAGGCAGGCAGTCAAGGCAGAAAAGCTGCCCATTGTCCATGTGGACAGAGTGCTGTATCACTGGCGCTGCCACCGGGATTCCACGGCAGAGAATCCGGCCAGCAAGGCTTATGCCTATGATGCTGGAAAGCGGGCAGTAGAAGGGTTCCTAAGGCTCCGTGGCTGGAAGGGAAAGGTAGTCTCTTTAAAGCATCTTGGCTTTTACCGGGTGGAATATGAACCGGATCTTCTCAGCAACAGGCCGGATGTAGGACTGGTGGGAGGACGTCTCATTGACCACAAAAATAAAATAGCAGGTGGTATCTATAAAGAAGACGGAACACCGTTGTATGCAGGTCTGCATAAAGAGTACAGTGGCTATATGCACCGGGCGGTACTGCAGCAGGAGGCAGAGGTCATTGATGTCCGCTGTATGATGGCATCCCCGGAGGGCGAGAAGCTGATCGAGGAGTTGACAGGACTTCCTTATATGAAAAATCCGGTAAATAAACGTTTTGACTGGCAGGGAAGCCTGAAAGAGGATGTCGATTATCTGGAGCTGAGCAGAAAGCTCTGCAGCCAGATCAGGCAAAAAGGCATGCGGATCGTATATGATCCGGCCATGACTGAGAAAATATAACATGACTGTGAGAAGTTAGAATAACAGAGCATGCGCTGGGAAACAGACAGGAAAGGAAGCAGAAAGATCCATGGAGCAGAGAAAAACAGAACTGACAACGGTAGTGATCCCCAATTATAATGGCATGGCGTATATGGAAAACTGTCTGAAATCCCTGTATGCAGGAAGCCGGATCCCGAAGGTCATTGTGGTGGATAATGCTTCAAAGGACGGAAGTGACAGGCTTGTGAAGGAGAAATTTCCGGAGGCTGAGCTGATATCCTTTTCTGAGAATAAAGGATTTTCGGCTGCGGTCAATGCCGGGATCAGGGCAGCCAGAACACCCTATGTTTTTCTCCTGAATAATGATACGACTACAGATCCACTGTGTATCGCACAACTGGAGGATGCCATGGAGAAAGAGAAAAACTGTTTTTCCATGGAAGCGAAAATGCTCCAGATGCGGGAGCCGGAGAAGCTGGACGGGGCAGGAGACTATTACTGCCTGCTTGGCTGGGCCTTTGCAAGGGGAAAGGATCAGCCAAAGGAGAAGTACCGGAAATGTGACAGGATCTTTTCAGCCTGTGCAGGGGCGGCGATCTACCGTAAGGAACTGCTGGAGAAGATAGGAGCATTTGATGAAGCCCACTTTGCCTATCTGGAGGATGTGGATGTGGGGTATCGTGCCAATCTTTATGGATACCGGAATCTGTTTGCACCGGAGGCGATAGTATATCATGCCGGAAGTGCAGTGTCCGGCTCCAGACATAATCCTTTCAAGGTGGAACTGACGGCGCGGAATAATCTGTATCTGATCTATAAAAATATGCCGCCTGTGCAGCTTCTCATCAATCTGCCCTTTTTACTGCTTGGCATACTGATCAAGGGAATTTACTTTGGCAGAAAAGGGATGGTGAAGAGCTATCTTTCCGGTCTGAAAAAGGGATTTGCCTTGTGTATATCCAGGGAGGGAAGGGAACACCGGGTACACTTTAAGCTGAAGAGGCTCCCTTTTTACCTGTGGACAGAATGGGAGCTGATCCTGAACACATTGCGGCGCTTGTGCTTTTGAGCATAATATTGTAGAATGTACCTAGTATTTAAGGCAAGACAGTGAACCGGATGCCGATGAGAAGGTAAGAGTAATAATGATCAAGGATAATCAGAAGGTTTTTAACAGACTGCACCTGGTAGTAGATGCCATAGTGGTGCTGATCTCTTATTTACTTGCATGGTATATAAAATTTGCAACAGGGTTTGCGGATACGGAACCGGGAGCAGGAGCTCTTTCCAAGGAAACCTATTTCAGGTTTCTTTATTTTCTGGTGCCCGGATATATAGCAATCTACTATTATTTTAATATGTACAAACCAAAGAGAGTCACCAGACGGAAGGTAGAGCTGATCAATATCATTTCAGCAAATACGGCAGGTCTGGTATTCTTTATTGTAGTATTGTATGTGATCAAGCAGCCACATTTTTCACGTATTATGATGTTCCTCTTTTATGGAATCAATATCATACTTACGACTGTCTGCAGGATGACGATCAAAAATCTGCTGCAGCTTTTCAGGAGGCGTGGCTACAATCTGAAATATATCCTGCTGATCGGTTATTCCAGAGCGGCAGAGGAATATATCACGAGGATCAATGCCAATCCCCAGTGGGGCTATGTTGTCAGAGGTATTCTGGATGACAGGATTCCGAGCGGGACCATGTACAAGGGGGTCAAGGTAGTGGGACGTATCGAGAATATCCACTACATCCTGCCGGAAAATAAGCTGGATGAGATCGCCATTACACTGGCACTGAAGGATTATGATCATCTGGAATATATCGTTGATCTGTGTGAAAAATCCGGTGTGCATACAAAGTTTATCCCGGATTATAATTCACTGGTACCAAGCCACCCTTATACCGAGGATCTGATGGGGCTGCCGGTGATCAATATCCGTTATGTACCACTTACCAATACCCTGAACTGGGTAGCCAAGCGGACTGTTGACATCATAGGTTCCATGCTGGGGATCATCATATCATCACCGCTTATGATCGTGGCGGCACTGATGGTTAAATTTTCCAGTGAAGGTCCGGTGATCTTTGCACAGGAGAGAGTGGGACTGCACAATAAGGTATTCAGAATGTACAAATTCCGGACGATGGAGGTGCAGAAGCCTTCTGCAGAAGAAAAAGGATGGACGGTAAAGGATGATCCACGGGTTACGAAGGTTGGCAAATTCCTCAGAAGAACCAGCCTCGATGAACTGCCTCAGCTTTTCAATATCCTGATGGGAGAGATGAGCCTGGTCGGACCAAGACCGGAAAGACCACAGTTCGTAGAGAAATTTAAAGAGGAGATCCCAAGGTACATGATCAAACATCAGGTCCGCCCGGGGCTGACCGGATGGGCACAGGTCAATGGCTATCGCGGGGATACTTCTATCCGTAAAAGAATCGAGTATGATCTTTATTATATAGAAAACTGGTCCATGGGCTTTGATTTCAGGATCATGTTCCTTACGATCTTTAAAGGATTTATCAATAAAAATGCATATTAATGGTGTTTTAAGAAATCTTAATAATACCTAAATAATAACAGTCAGGGGTTGCCTAAATCGCTGATTTGTGAGAAAATTATCCGTTGTATACAGAAAATACGAAAGAAAACATCGTAGAATAAGGGAGAAGATCAAATGGCACAGCAACCAAAAAGACCTGCAAACAGGAGACCGGCAAGTCAGAGAAGCCGGGAAGAGGAGATCCGTGCAAGAAAGGCCGCAGCCAGGAGAAGGGCTGAGGAAGAAGAGGAGTATGAATATGAGCGTGAATACAGAAGCTCATCCAGAAAAAAGGCTCCTGTAAAGCACAGCAGTACTTCCTCACATTCTTCGCATGGCAGTGCTCATCATAAAAAGAAAAAGAAGAATAAGGGCGGAAAGATCGTACTCTTTATCATAGAGATCCTGATCCTGCTTGTAATGGTATTTGTTCTTTACAGTGTACTGAAGACAGAAAAGGTAGGAAAGGTAGATATTCCGGAAGAGGATATCGTGATCAATGAAGAGGTCAAGGAGAAGGAAGAGACGACCATGAAGGGCTATCGTAATATTGCTCTGTTTGGTGTTGACTCCAGAGAAGGACAGCTTGATAAGAAGACACGAAGCGATACCATTATGATCGCATCCATTAATCAGGATACCGGAGAGTGCAAGCTGGTATCTGTTTACCGTGATACTTACCTGAATCTGGGAAATGATTCTTATAATAAGTGTAATGCGGCATATGCAAAGGGTGGTCCTGAACAGGCGATCAATATGCTGAATATGAACCTGGATATGAATATCACAGACTTCGTTACTGTTGGATTTGCAGGACTGACTGATACGATTGATGCACTGGGTGGTGTTCAGATCGATGTCCATGAAAATGAGATCACACATCTGAATAACTATCAGATCAGTATGGTAGGTACGACAAAGGACGGCGAGACATTCACCGCAACAGCAGGTACGGATTACACACCGGTAACTTCTGCAGGGCTCCAGACACTGAACGGACTGCAGGCAACCGCATACTGCCGTATCAGATATGTCGGAGATGACTTTGAAAGAGCAGCAAGACAGAGACGTGTGCTGATGGCTGTTGCAGAGAAGGCAAAGACAGCTTCTCCCGCAACCTTAAATCAGATTGCCAATGATGTATTCGGAGAAGTATATACTTCCCTGGATCTGTCAGAGATTATCAGCCTGCTTGGTGATATCACCAAGTACAAGATCGTAGATCAGGGAGGATTCCCTGAAGAGAGCATGCGTACTACAGGTACGATCGGTGCGAAGGGAAGCTGCGTAGTGCCGAAGTCACTGTCTACCAATGTGGCATGGCTGCATGAATTCCTGTTTGATGATACATCTTATACACCGTCATCTGCTGTTCAGCAGTACAGTGATAAGATCGCAGCAGACACCAATGGATACGTTCATTAAAGCAGATCTTAATAAGGAATATAATAAAAAGAAAAGGACCATGTATCGTGGTCCTTTTTCTGAATTGCCATGCATATGAAAAAGGATCCGGTGGATCCTTTTTGAATACTGAGGCAGGAAATGGAAAGGGACGTTTTTGGCATGAGGGGGATTTTGGAAACATGAAGACAGATGTGATCATACCTGTATATAAACCGGGTCAGGAATTGTTTACACTGCTTGACAGACTGAATGAGCAGACCAGAAAGCCGGATGAGATCCTGCTGGTCAATACGGAGCAGAGCTATTTTGAACAGCTTGTTGCCGGCACGGATTTTTGGCACAGATATAAAAATGTATCTGTGAGACATATTTCCAAACGGGAATTTGATCATGGTGGTACAAGAAAAAAGGCTGTTTCCCGCACGCAGAATGATATTTTCCTGATGATGACAGATGATGCCATCCCGGCAGACAGCCATCTGATCGAAAGGCTTGTGGCACCGATTGAAGAAGGCAGGGCACAGATGAGTTATGCAAGGCAGCTGATCCGGAAGGACGGCGGCGTGATTGAAGCATTTACCAGGCAGTTCAATTATCCGGACAGATCAGAGCTCAAGACAGCAGCAGACCTGAAAACCAGGGGAATCAAGGCTTTTTTTGCATCAGATGTCTGCGCAGCCTACAGCAGGGCGTGGTATGAAAAACTGGGGGGCTTTGTGAAGCATACGATCTTTAATGAAGATATGATCTTTGCAAGAAGGCTTCTGGATGCCGGTGGAAGTATCGCTTATGTGGCAGATGCGGAGGTGTACCATTCCCATAATTATACGGGAATCCAGCAGCTGAAACGGAACTTTGACCTTGGGGTGTCCCATGCTCAGTATCCGGAAATCTTTGAGGGAGTAGCAACACAGCAGGAAGGTATGAAGCTTGTAAAGGAAACGGCAAAGTATCTTCTGAAAACAGGAAAGCCGTTTCTGATCTTTAAGCTGGTCTGGCAGAGCGGCTGTAAGTATCTGGGGTATAAGCTTGGAAAAAATTACCGGAAGCTGCCACGAAGAGCAGTTCTTTTCCTTACCATGAACAGGGAATACTGGAAAGTTTGACAAATTTGTCAAAAGTTTATCACACTTTGAACACAATTAGTGGATATACTGTAGTCAAGAGTTGAGAGAAGAGGAGGTAATTGTTATGTACGAAAATAATTACTCAGATAACACATATCATTATGAAGAACCAGTAAAGAAACAGGAAGAACAACATAATAAGAAAAAAGGATCCGGAAACGGAAAGAAGATAGCACTTGGTATCTGCTGTGGCTTATTATTCGGTATCTTTGCAGGAATCGGGTTTGAAGCGATCACAACAGCTTCCAGTCTGGCGAAGAACGCAGTAACAAAGGAAACAACAGCACAGCCGGAGGTACAGAGCACTGTACCTGAAGTGACTGGCAGCGACAGCACAACAGATACGGCAGAGGCTTCCGCTTCTATAGCAGAGAGCCAGAGCCTTGGGACAACTGTAGCAGACGGCACAGTACTTACCACGACAACAGATGTGACAGAGGTTGTAAAGAAGGTAATGCCTTCTGTTGTATCTGTAAATAATAAATATGTAGAAACCACATCCTTCTTCGGACAGCAGTATAACAGCGAAGGAGAGGCAAGCGGCTCCGGTATCATCGTAGGTCAGAATGATTCAGAGCTTCTGATCGCAACCAATAATCATGTAGTAGAATCAGCAGAAGAACTGACCGTGCAATTTGTAGATGGCAGTCAGATCCAGGCACAGATCAAGGGTACAGATGCCAATAAGGATCTGGCAGTGATCGCCGTACAGCTTTCAGATATCAGCAGTGACACCATGAACAGTATTTCCATTGCAACACTTGGTGATTCCGACGCACTTACAGTTGGCGAGCCTGTGATTGCCATTGGTAATGCCCTTGGCTATGGACAGTCCGTTACAACAGGTGTTGTCAGTGCCCTGAACAGAGCAATCGCCAGTGATGGTTCACAGAATGTACAGACAGGAACGGATACAGATGCAGAGGTCAATACCTTTATCCAGACAGATGCAGCGATCAACCCTGGTAATTCCGGCGGAGCTCTTCTGAATATCAAGGGTGAGGTTATTGGTATCAATTCCAACAAGATCGGTGGCAGTACAGTAGAAGGTATGGGATATGCGATCCCGATCTCTGATGCAAAGCCTATCATCGAGAATCTGATGACCAAGCAGACAAGACTTAAGGTAAATGAGGACAGCAAAGGATATCTTGGTATTACAGGTATCGATGTGGTAGCAGAGTACTCAGAAGTTTATGGTATGCCGCAGGGTGTTTATGTATCTTCTGTTACAGAAGGAACCGGTGCAGCACAGGCAGGTCTTGTGAAGGGCGATATCATTACCGGACTGAATGGTGAAGAGATCAAATCTATGGAAGAACTGAAAAATGAACTGAGTTATTACGCAGCAGGAACTACCGTAGAGCTTACGATCATGCAGGGTAGTCCGACCGGTTACCAGGCAAAGACAGTTCAGGTAACACTTGGTGGTGCACCGACACAGCAGCAGTAATTCCGGTTTCGGGCGTCAGGATAAAAAGAAAATAGTAGTGATGATCCGGCATGGAGTGGAAACATTCCATGCCGGTATTTTTTTGCCTGGAAATTCATAGGATTTTACAAAGAAAACAGGATGGCTATATCTGATGAAAAAGAAATGTCGAAAGACCGTGAGTAGGACGTTACTGTTTGTACTTTTGTGTGGACTGTTTTCACTTACAGGCTGTAAAAAGGAAACTGACAATCTGGAAAAGGTCAGGGATCTTGCCTTTACAGTGACAGCAGAGGACAATATTCCGGAGGAACTTCTGAAAACGCTGCAGGAAAAGCAGACGGATGGATTCAAGGTGACTTATCAGGATAATGGCTTTATGTATCTCTGCCGGGGATACGGAGAGCAGGAGACAGGCGGCTACAGTATCGTGGTAGAATCCCTGTATGAGACGGTCAATGCTATTTACTTTGATACTACATTAAAAGGACCGGTGCCTGGAGAAAACGGAGGAAAGAAGGAGAGCGTTTCTTACCCTTATATTGTGATCAAGGCAGAACTGGTAGATAAGCCGGTGGTGTTTGAATGAGAAAATGCTTGTGGGAAGATACGGGAATGAGTATACTGATAATAGTGTAAGCGAAGGGGCAGATAAGACACAGGAGGCAGAAGATGCTGATCATACAGAATGGAACACTGATCGATCCGGAAGGGCAGAGGACCTTCCGGGGCGATATCTGGATAAAAGATGGACAGATCGCACGGATCATCGAAAGGGAAGAGGGGAAAGCAGCAGAAGTGCCGGACGGTGCAGAGATCATAGATGCTGCCGGACTTTTAGCTGGTCCCGGACTGATCGATACCCATGTGCATTTCAGGGATCCTGGCTTTACTTATAAGGAGGATATCCTGAGCGGCGGACAGGCAGCGAAGAAGGGTGGCTATACCGGCATCGTGCTGATGGCCAATACCAAACCCTGTGTGGACAATGAGGAGACGCTTTCCTATGTGCTTGCCAGAGGAAAGGAAACCGGTATCCGGATCAGTTCCTGTGCCACCGTGACAAAGGGCATGCAGGGAAAAGAACTGGTGGATATGGAGAGCCTGAAGGAGGCAGCAGGATTTACCGATGACGGTAAGCCACTGCTTTCCGGGGAACTGGTGGAAGAAGCCATGAGAAGGGCACATGCACTCGATAAGCCTATCAGCTTCCATGAGGAAAACCCCGCATTTATTAAGAATAATGGAATTAATGAAGGAAAAGTAGCAGAGGCTCTTGGCATCCAGGGATCTCCAAGAGAGGCGGAGATCGATCTGATCAGACGGGATACGGCGCTCGCCTTAAAAACAGGAGCCAAAGTCGTGATCCAGCATATCAGTACGAAGGAAGGGGTAGAGCTGGTAAGGGAAGCAAAGGCTGCCGGAGCGGATATCCACGCGGAAGCAACACCACATCACTTTACCCTGACGGAAGAGGCTGTGCTGGAAAAGGGAACGCTGGCGAAAATGAATCCGCCGCTTCGTGAGGAAGCAGACAGAAAGGCGATCTGCAGGGGACTTTCAGATGGAACGATCGACCTGATCGCCACAGACCACGCACCGCATAGTAAGGATGAGAAGAAAAAGCCGCTGACAGAAGCACCAAGCGGAATCCTTGGACTGGAAACGGCTCTGCCGCTTGCAATCCGGGAACTGGTCAGAAAAGGATATCTGACCTATCCACAGCTTTTTGAACGGATGAGCCTTGCACCGGCAAAGCTGTATCAGCTTCCGGGCGGCCGGTTGAAGGAAGGAGAAGTGGCAGATCTGGTACTCTTCAGTGATACAGAGACTTTCCGTGTGGACCGGTTTTTATCCAAGTCGCAGAATTCTCCCTTTATCGGAGAGACGCTGCCTGGTGTGGTGAAAATGACCATCTGCGGAGGCAGGGTGGTATATAGGGAAGAAATACAGAAAGGAACAGACAGCAAATGAGCAGAAAAGCAAAGGTAACCGGACGGGTGCTCAGCCAGAGAGCCCTGACGGAGAATATTTTTGATCTGAAGATCCAGACAGATCTTGCAGATGAGGCAGGTGCCGGACAGTTTGTAGGAGTATATCCAAAGGACAAAAGCACCCTGCTTCCCAGACCAATCAGCATCTGTGAGGTGAATAGGGAAGAGAAAAGTCTTCGTCTGGTATACCGGATCGCAGGAAAGGGTACAAAGGAATTTTCTTCCTGGCAGGAAGGGGATGAGATGGAGATCCTCGGCGTTCTCGGCAATGGCTATGATCTGACCAGGGCAGCAGGTAAAAGAACCGTTCTTCTTGGCGGAGGGATCGGTATTCCGCCCATGCTGGAGACGGCAAGAGAGCTTCATGCAAAGGGAGAGAAGGTAACTGTGATTCTGGGCTACCGGGATGCACAGCTTTTCCTGAAGGAGGAATTTGAGGCTTATGCAGATGTTCTCGTGGCTACGGAAGATGGAAGTGTGGGTACGAAAGGAAATGTACTGGATGCCATGAGAGAGCAGCAGGTGGAGGCAGAGGTGATCATGGCCTGTGGTCCCATGCCGATGCTCCGGGCGATCAAAGCCTATGCAGAAGAGAAGAACTGCACTGCTTATATTTCCCTGGAAGAGAGGATGGCCTGCGGTGTTGGGGCATGCCTTGGATGTGTCTGCAGGACAACGAAAAAGGATGCCCATTCACACGTGAATAATGCCAGGATCTGTACAGACGGACCGGTATTTGATGCAAGGGAGGTAGAGATCTGATGAATACAAAAGTGACGATTGCAGGGGTAGAACTGAAAAATCCCGTTATGACGGCATCAGGTACCTTTGGCTCTGGTATGGAATACAGTGAGTTTGTGGATCTGAATAAGCTTGGTGCAGTGGTGACCAAGGGTGTTGCCAACGTGCCGTGGCCCGGAAATCCGACGCCACGTGTAGCGGAAACCTATGGTGGCATGCTGAATGCGATCGGACTGCAGAATCCGGGCATTGATGTATTCCTTGACAGGGATGTTCCCTTTTTACAGAAGTATGATACGAAGATCATCGTCAATGTCTGTGGAAAAACAGTGGAAGATTATCTGGAGGTTGTGGAAAAACTGGGAGATGCACCGGTAGATATGCTGGAGATCAATGTTTCCTGCCCCAATGTCAAGGAAGGAGCGATCGCTTTTGGACAGAAGGCGGACTGTCTGTTTGACATCACATCGAAGATCAGGGCAAAAGCAAAGCAGCCGGTGATCATGAAGCTCAGTCCCAATGTGACAGATATCGCAGAAATGGCAAGGGCAGCGGAAGCAGGCGGTGCAGATGCGGTTTCCCTGATCAATACGATCACAGGTATGAAGATCGATATCCACAGGAGGACATTTGCGCTGAAAAACAAGACGGGTGGACTTTCCGGTCCTGCCATCAAGCCGGTGGCAGTCCGTATGGTATATCAGGCAAGTCAGGCGGTGAAGATCCCGGTGATCGGAATGGGCGGTATTGCCAGT
>CACXDC010000203.1 GCA_902766365.1 uncultured Lachnospiraceae bacterium
GAGCTGCTGTAAACTTGTATGCACCATGAGAAGTACCGATTGCGATTGCAAGAGAGTCACAACCTGTTCTGTCTACGAACTCTTCTACTTCTTCAGGACGTGTGTAAGCTTCGTTACCAGCCTCTACACAAACTTCATCTTCGATACCAGCCAGAGTACCAAGCTCTGCCTCTACTACAACGCCGTGAGCATGTGCATACTCAACAACCTGCTTGGTCAGTGCAATGTTCTCCTCGAAAGACTTGGAAGAAGCATCGATCATAACGGATGTGAATCCGCCATCGATACAGGATTTACATAATTCAAAAGAATCACCGTGATCAAGATGAAGAGCGATCGGAATCTGAGGATTCTCGATAACTGCTGCCTCAACTAACTTAACCAGATAAGTGTGGTTAGCGTAAGCACGAGCTCCCTTGGATACCTGAAGGATAACAGGGCTGTTCAGTTCGCCTGCTGCCTCAGTAATACCCTGAACGATTTCCATGTTGTTTACGTTGAAAGCACCGATTGCGTATCCGCCGTCATATGCCTTCTTGAACATTTCTGTTGTTGTTACTAATGACATAACTTTACATCCTTTCTATTGAATTTTTTATAGCTTTTTATCTTGCTAAAATCCAATTCCTATTTTAACAGCCAACCCTCCGAAAAACAACATTTTTATTATAAATTTTCATTTTCTTTGGGAAATGCTGTCATTCTTTCCTGAATTTCAGATCCGTAAGCTGATTTTTCCCTTTTCTGCCCCTTCTTTCTGCAGGAAAAACTGGATGCTTTGATAGATTTTCTCAAAATCTGCATCCATTTCCACAGGTTCCATACCGGTATCTGTGTGACTTTCATGCCGCTTCTCATCCGGGCAGTCACTTTCTGCCAGATGTTCTTCTGTCTTCAGATGTCTGTCAGAAGCATCGGTTTCCCTGTCCTGCCTGTCTGCAGTTTCCTGTGCCCGCTTCTCCTGTTCCTCCCCTTCTGTGGGAAGTTCCTGGTATTCGGCTGATTTCGTAAATCTGGTATGGGCATCTGCGATCAGGCACACTTCATTATTTAACTGGTTCATCAGCTCGACTTTTTTATGCTTCGGAATATAGGGATTATTTGTGATCTCCTTCGCTCTGGCTGCAAAATTCCCCATCCGGCTCATTTTCAGCTTTTCCACATCTTCCTTTGTTCTGCAGTTTTTCAGCTGTTTCTCATACTGCTTCTTTTCTGCCTGTGCCCGCTCATATTCTGCCAGTGCCTCCGGATCCTTTTCCTTCAGCCGCTGTATCTCCTCTTCCGTCAGTGTACCACCGCTTTTCAGCTTGGTATAGATCTGGCTGTAGCTGTCAGACTCCCGGATCTTATCCATCTGATCCTGATAATTCTGCCATTGCCGCTCTTCTGCAGTCAGTTCCTTATCCTCTTTCTTTCCGGCTGCCATATCTGTCTTTTTCTTCTGCCATTTCTGATCCAGCATCTGTAGCTGCACCTGGCTGCGTATGGTTCCTGTAAACATATCTCTTCCTCCCGGTCTTTCCGCTGTCTGCACAGATTATCTGCTGCCGGCTGTCTGCATTTTCTGCCTGTACTTCCGGCAACTGAAAACGCCTGGTGTCATGCCGTTGTCCTTTGGTTCAGGCCTCTGCACTGAATGTCGGCATGGCATCGAGTACCTCCTGCAGCGGACTCCAGCCTGTCAGGTCAAAACTATCTTCTGTATCCATATCCTTTTCGTCTGACTCCTTAAAAGGATTTTTCGTCTGTTTTCTCTTCGCCTTTTCTGCTTCATCTATGGTATTGGGCAGTCTGTTGTAGGCACCGGATCTGCGGAATTCTGTAGAAACATTGCTGACAGCGGCTGTCAGGTATTCCTTTGCCGGATCTTTGTCAGAAATACTGCTGTAAGCGGTTGATACGGCCGCATCTGCCTCTTCTTTACTTTTCGCTCTCTTAAGCTGTTCCTTCAGCCCCTCTGCCATCTGCTGTACCCGGACTGCCGTCAGGTACAATTCTGTATTGTACCGCCGGAGGAAATCCATTTCTTCTCCGGTCAGCTTTTTGCCGGCTTTCAGCTTTGCTATGATCCTGGCCTCCATACGACGCTTTTCATCCTCTGACATTTCTGTCTTTGACTCTGTTTCCGTCAGCATCTGGAACACATAGCCTGCAAGATCCCTTTTTGATGAAATCACTGTTTTTTCCTGTTTATTCTGCATCATCACTTCCATCTGCCATCTCTCCTTCTCCTGTCTGGATCTCCATCACGATCTCACACCGCTCCGGTCCTGCCGCCAGCTCTCTGTCCTCTGACGTGGATGTTCTTTCTGTTTTTTTCTCATCCTCAGTCAGTGCCTTTTTATATTTCTTGTGCTTCTTTGCAAGCATTCCTGCCTGCTTCGCCATCTGATACAGGTCACTGGAATAGTCAAGCAGCGTCTGTTCATCCCTTGGTGGTACCCGTCCGCCCTTTGCGATCCTTCTGGCTATTTCCATCGCCCTGGCCTGATCCTTTGTCCTCTCCTGCATACTTTTCGATGATCTCTCTGCTGCCTGCTGATCCACCTGTAAAATCCACTTTGCATTCATCTCATCCTGCAGTTCCTGCCACTGATCCCGAAGCTTTTCAAGTGCATCCCTTGCTTCATCGGAAATGGAGATCCTGACCCCGTCTTCCTCAATATATCCATCCCTGACTGCATGCACATATTTCGTATAATCTGCTGTCAGTGAAATCTTTTCTGTCTGCTGTTCCTGCTGATTCTGCCCCTTATCCGTCACCTTCTGCAGATAAACAGAAGATGCTCCTACGATCTGCATACCATACCCTCCCCACATTACAGCTTCCGGCTGCTTTTTCCGCTGATTCCTGCTTTTACCTATTGTATCGGCAGTTTTCTGCTATATAATTATAAATGACGATCAAAGAAACCCGGAAACAAAAGGAAAGGAAATAATCACAGAAACCATGGCAGCAGATGCAGCAGCAAAAGAAATGACAACTCATCAGACAGCACCAGATGCTCCACCAGTTGACAGGCTCTCCCTGACAGAAGAGGATCTGAAAAGTGATGTGGGATTTCTGCATCAGTTCAGTGTACAGGACACTTATCCCCTGCACACCCACAGCTTCTATGAGATCTTTCTGATCAACAGGGGAAAGGGTATCCATAAGATCAACGGGGAATCTGTGCTTCTGTCAGAAGGCTCCCTTGTGCTGATCCGTCCGGATGACAGACACAGCTATGCTTTCCTGAACCAGTATGACATGGAGCTCATCAACATTGCCTTTCCTGTTTCCCTTTTTGATAAAACCTGCAGCTTTCTTGGCTTTCCGAAGTCCTGCCTCACAGTTCCAGCCCTTTCTCCTATGGTTATGCTTACCGGTAACGCTCTTACAGATATTCAGGATAAGCTTCTGCAGCTTGGAGATATTCCTGCCGGACAAAAAAGAAGACAGCTCTGTCTGGCTGTCCTCCCTTATCTTCTCTATCAGTTTATCCGAGATTCTGATTTTTCTGCCGTAACACCTCTTCCTGCCTGGCTTTCTTCTCTGATCAGACAGATGGAACAGCCGGACAATTTCGTAGCCGGTCTGCCACGGATGATCGAACTTTCCCATATGTCCCAGGAGCATCTTGGAAGATCCTTCCAGCGGTTCCTGCATATGTCTCCGACAGAATTCATCAATCTGCGCCGGATGGAATATGCCGCCACCCTTCTGCTCGATGGAAAATTACAGATCATCGATATCTGCCACGAATGCGGCTTTACCAATGTCAGCTATTTTTACCGCATCTTCCACAGGCAGTATGGCTGCTCACCCAAACACTTTCCTATAGATAACCGCCCGCTGTAACATCCTGTTTTTCTGCTGTTCTTCAGTCGCATGTCTTACAGTGTAATCTCCTGCTGCCAGAGTTCCTTCTGCTCCCCTGATACCGTTTTCAGATCAGGAAAAGCATAGGTCTTTCCGCATTCCTTCCACTTACCCTTTCCCGTATCGTGATA
>CACXDC010000204.1 GCA_902766365.1 uncultured Lachnospiraceae bacterium
GTTTCATTTTCACAGGTATCTGCATAATAGGAAACCAGATGTCTCACCAGTGTCTTTGGCACACCGGCATTCACACCGTACATGGACATGTGATCTCCATTGTAGGTTGCCCAGCCAAGCGCCAGCTCGGACATATCTCCGGTTCCGATCACAAGGGCATTCTCCCTGTTGGCGATATCCATCAGAATCTGGGTTCTCTCCCGTGCCTGTCCGTTTTCATAAGTAACGTTATGGTTCCCCATATCCTGCCTGATATCCCTGAAATGAATCGTAACTGCTTCCTTGATATCGATCTCTTCCAGTGTAGCCCCAAGCGTTTTGGTAAGCTTGCAGGCATTGTCATAGGTTCTGTCTGTGGTTCCAAAACACGGCATGGTCACCGCATAAATATTTTCTCTCGGAAGCCCCAGCATATCAAAGGCTCTTACTGTCACAAGCAGCGCCAGTGTGGAATCAAGTCCTCCTGAGATGCCAATGACTGCCTTCCGGCATCCGGTATGTGCATAACGCTTTTTCAGTCCCATGGACTGGATCATCAGGATCTCATTGCAGCGTTCTTCCCTTTCCTTCCTGTCTGACGGAACAAAGGGCTGTCCTGCAAAGCTTCTTGTCAGTCTGGTTTCTTCTATTTTTAATCTGAAGCCGACGGTCAGATAGTCGCTCTTTTCCTCCATGACAAAGGTATTCATCCGGCGCCGTTCCATGGAAAGCCTGTGGACATCAATATCTCCATAGATTGTTTCATTCTGGAATCTGCTGCTTTCTGCCAATACAGTCCCGTTCTCTGTGATCAGGTTATGCCCTCCGAAGACAAGATCCTGCGTTGACTCTCCCTCGCCTGCGCTGGTATAAATATAACCGGCAAGAAATCTTGCGCTTTCTGATCTCACGAGCAGCTTTCTGTAAGCCTCTTTTCCAATGGTCTCATTGGAAGCAGACAGATTGACCAGTACAGTCGCGCCAGCCAGTGCCGCTGCCTGTCCAGGCGAAGCAGGCACCCACATATCTTCACAGATCTCACAGCCTATCGTAAGACCACTGATATTCTCTGCTGTAAGGAGGATATGAGTTCCAAACGGAACCTGTTTTCCAAACAGCTCCACAAAAACCGGTGTCTCATTTCCCTTCTGGAAATGTCTTGTTTCATAGAATTCTCCGTAGGATGGAATATACGTCTTGGGAATCAGTGCCAGTACCTCACCGTCATGAAGAGCCGCCGCCACATTATACAGCTTCCCATCCTTTTCCAGCGGCAGTCCCACAAAAACAATGCAGTTCTTCCCTCTGGTAAATTCAGTGATCTTCTGTAATTGCTTTTTACAGGCCAAAAGCAGTGTTTCCTGCAGGAACAGGTCATGACAGGTATAACCCGAAATGCAAAGCTCCGGAAAAACAAGGATCACTGCTCCTTCCTTCTCAGACTCTTCTATCTTCTGACAGATCACCTGCCTGTTATAAACAGGATCTGCCACCTTCAGATCCGGTGTAATGGCTGCCGCCTTGATAAATCCATGCTTCATATGACCACCTTTATCTTGCTGCCTTCAGCATTTCTTTCAGTTCCTCTACCGAAAAGTGATAGGAATTTCCACAAAACTGACAGTTTACCTCAATCGGTTCCCCGTCATTTATCATTTCTTCAATATCTTTCTTCCCAATACTGATGATCGCACGCTCCATCCGCTCTCTGCTGCAATTACATTCATAACGGCAGGGCATCTTTTCCGTGATCACCGGATCCAGTCCCGCAAGCAGCATCTGAAGCATCTCTTCCGGTGTTTTTCCTTCATCCAGTACAGTCGTGACTGTAGAAAAAGCAGCCAGATTCTTTTCCAGGGCTTCGATCACTTCTTCTCCCGCAAAAGGCATCAGCTGGATAATAAAACCGCCTGCCTGCTTCACGGTATTGTTCTTTTCCATAAGAACACCAAGACCCACACTGGAAGGTACCTGCTCGGAAGCTGCAAAGTAATAGGTCAGGTCATCCCCGATCTCACCGGTCTGCAGTGCCGTCTGTCCCACATAAGGCTCCTTCAGCCCCATGTCCTTGATCACACGCAGGGTTCCCCTGCCTACTGCGCCGCCTACATCCAGCTTTCCTGCAGCATTCTTTGGCAGGATCACCTGCGGCTCGATCGCATAGCCCTTTACAGTTCCATTGCTGCCTGCGGTGACAGTCATACCACGTACCGGACCATCTCCGCTGACCTGAAGAGTCAGAAGATCATCCTCTCCTTTTAACATGGTCCCCATCATCACACCGCCGGTCATCAGCCTTCCAAGAGCTGCCGTGATCACCGGACTGGTATCATGGATCTGCCTTGCTTTCTCCACAAGGTCTTTCGTCGTTGCTGCAAAAGCCCTGATATTGGCATCAGCTGCCGTTGCCCTGATTATATAATCACTCATCTGTTTTCTCCTGTATTCCATTCTTCTGCAGACTTCCCCTGCTTCCTGGCCACCACATAGATCCGTTCACTCTCTTCTGTGGGTGTCTTATGGGTTTCCGCATCCATGACAGTGACCAGGGAAAGACCGCTGTTTTCTACGAAACGCTTCATCTCTTCCAGCGTGTATCCCCTCTGGTAATGGGTCTCCTGAAATCTGCGGAAAGACTCCCTGTTCTTCTTTTCCCTTGCAAAGATCGTCAGGTCATATTCATTGATATGTTCTTCCTCATGGTAATAGTTTTCCCAGATAAAGCTGCAGTCATCCCGGTTCTCGGCAATCGTTGTATCGCCGATCACCGTTTCATATTTATAAAGCGTATTAAAATCAAAAATAAAGATTCCACCCGGATACAGATAGTTCTCTATCAGGGAAAACGTATCTGCCACATCCTCATCCTCCAGCAGATAATTGATGCTGTCGCAGACGCTGATGACGGTTCCCACTGTACTGTACAGATCAAGATCCCGCATATCCTGACAGAGATACAGGATTTTACTTCCGGACTTTTCCTTCTTCTCCATGGCAAGCTGCAGCATTTCTTCGGAATTGTCCACACCGATCATGTCAAAGCCCTTCCCCGAAAGAAGTTCTGTCAGTGTGCCGGTGCCGCACCCAAGATCCAGCACCAGATTCTTCTCTTCCTCCAGCGCTTCCCGTAAGGAAGGTTGTGCACCTGCTGGCTGTGCTGGATCAAAGGTCTGCTCTGTGCCTGCTTCCCGGGCTGGCCGCACCGGTCTTGAGATTCCGTATTTTCCGATCAGCTCTGCCAGAAAGTCCGCCCATTCTTCATAGGGCGTATCATCCATAAAGGTATCATATACTTCTGCAAACCCTGTATATGCTTCCATTTCTTCCATCTTTGTTCTCCAGTTTTATTCTCCAAGCTTCATGGCAACCACAAATCCGATGGCAAAGGTAACAAGGCTGGTGATCACAGAAAGGACAGTGATCACGCCCAGTTCTGATGTCATCAGGATGGCAAAGGGAGATGCCACGATCAGGCCGATAATTGCATAATAAGCATAGGCCGGGAATTTCTCAAAAATAATCTCGATCAGCTTGGCGATCGCAAAAATACCGATAATAACACCGATTCCCATAGGGATCAGAATACCACAGCAGCGCAGGATCTCCTGCATATTGAAATGTACCAGTGCTTCTACAAACTCCTTGATCGTTGCCACGATCGGATTGTAATAGCCCATGACCAGAAGCATCATGGATCCGCTGACACCGGGGATTACCATGGTTGCAGACGCTATAACACCAACTCCAAACAGCTTAAGGACATTTACAAGACCGAAGCTTAAATCTGCTGCCTTGCCTTCTGTATCACCCATCATGGCCATTCCGATCACGATGGCAAAGAAGATCAGAAAGACGATCCCGTGTCCGATCTTGAATCTGCTGCCCTTGACCTTCTTGAACATCAGTGGCAGTCCGCCCACGATCAGACCGATAAACAGTCCGTTTGTCTGCAGCGGAAAATGCTCAAATGCCGGTGTGATCACAAATGACAGTCCTGCCAGTGCCACAATCATACCAAGGATGATCGGCAGTACAAAGCGGATGCTTTCCTTAAACTCCTTGAACAGGTGTGTCAGGCAGTGGATCAGCTTGTCATAGATACCCATGGAAACCGCAAGGGTTCCTCCACTGACACCAGGGATAATATTGGCAAGTCCCATTACCATACCCTTTAAAAAATTCTTAAACATAAATTACTTCCTCCTTAGATGATTCAGATTTTTATCGGTTCAGATAGTCTCTTAAAAATTCCAGGAAACGGTCCATCTGTTCATCCGTTCCGATCGTGATGCGCAGACGGTTGCTGATCCTGTCTTTATTCCAGTATCTGACATATATGTCATTTTCTTTCAGTGCCCGGAACAGCTCTCCTGCCGGTACGCTTTCATGCTCGGCAAACAGGAAATTGCTCATGGAATCCGTAAAGGAGAATCCCAGCTTCTTCATTTCCTTTTTCACACGCTCTCTGGTTGCTATGATCTTTCCTGTTGTTTCCTTAAAATAGGCATCATCCTTCACGGCTGCCGTTCCCATTTCGATAGAGGGCAGATTCATGGTATAGGAATTGAAGGAGAATTTTGCATCCTTTAAGTAACCGATCAGCTTCTCATTTCCCATGGCAAAACCGATCCTCATGCCGGCCATGGCTCTTGACTTGGAAAATGTCTGCACAACCAGCAGATTTTCATATTGATCGATCAGAGGAAGGACACTTTCGCCTCCAAAATCAATATAGGCTTCATCAATGATCACTACCACATCCTGATTGGCCTTTATGATCTCCTCGATCATGGAAACATCCTCAAGGACACCTGTTGGTGCATTGGGATTCGGGAAAATGATACCACCATTTGGTACCAGATAATCTTCCTTTCTGATATGGAAATCCTCTGTCAGAGGGCATGTCTTATAGGGGATCCGGTACAGGTCTGCCCAGACATCATAAAAGGAATAGGTGATATCCGGAAACAGGACCGGCAGTTTTGAATTAAAGAAGGTAAGAAATGCCATGGAAAGCACATCATCACTTCCCACACCCACAAATATCTGTGAGGGCTTTACCTGATAATACTCTGCAAGGGCATCTACCAGCTTTTCCGCATTCATATCCGGATATAACCGGAGTTTTTCATAATCGATCGCCTTTTCCGCCTCTTTTACCAGAGGAGACGGGGGATATGGACATTCATTGGTATTGAGTTTGATGACACCGGGATTCTTTGGCTGCTCCCCTGCCACATATGGTTCTACCTTTCTGATATTCTGCTCAAAGCCCATGTTATTCTTCCTCCTGTGCTTCTTTTCTATATTGCTCTGCAAGCTCCTGATTTCCAAGCTTTTCATAACATTCTGCCAGTTTCTCCAGTGGAAACTGCTTCTGCATCCGGATATCCAGGATCGCTCCTGTCTCGTGACAGGCATTATAATACCAGACAATGGCCTCTGTCAGAAGCCCCGTCTCTTCATAATAATTTCCCAGTTCACAGCATACCTCACTGACACCGTCACTGGCAATATCCTTCATGGCATACCGGTACATCTTCAGGAAATCTCCACGCAGTCTTGCTGCCCTTACGATCACACATACTGCTTCCTTTAAGTGATCCAGATCCAGTTCTCCGCTGTCTGCTCTTTCTGTAAAATAATCCTCAGAAAGCAGAAGATCCTCTTCTGTGCCCGACAGATACAGCTCCCTGGCATACATGGAAAGGAGCCTGTCACTGATACTTTCCTTTGCCGTCAGTCTGCGGAAAGCGGCAAGATCTCTCGCTGCATGACTTTCATGGGGTTTATGTGTGATCTCAATATCACTGTCATAGATCACCGGCATGGTACGCACGATCTCATGGATCGGATCCTCATACTGAAATGTCCGCAGTCTTTTAAAGAGCTTCGGACGCAGCTCTCTGTCAAAATTATAGACCGTTCCGAAAGAAAGCTGATTGCCATAGTACATCTGCACGATTTCTATTTCTGGCAGCAGATTTTCCTTCAGCAGCCGGAATTTCTCATGATTTGCTTCATCCAGTACCTCATCTGCATCTGCACTGTAAATATAATCACAGCCCGCCTTGGAAAAAGCGAAGTTTCTGGCAGCCGAAAAATCATCGGACCACGCAAAGTCATAGATTCTGTCCGTGTACCTGGCCGCAATCTCCTTTGTCCTGTCTTCAGAACCGGTATCTACAATAATGATCTCATCCATCAGATCCCGGACAGTGTCAAGGCACCTTGCCAGATGCATCTCTTCATTTTTTACAATCATACAAAGGCTGATCGTTGGCATATTGTTTTCCTTTTATTGGTTGACAGTCTATCCTCTTTTTTCTATGATAGGAAAGAGGATAATCAATTTAGTATAGCATAAAATTTCGTAAGAGAACAGGAGTTATTCATGAAGGTCAGCAGAAATGTAAGATTACTTATTCATATACTGGAAAGTTTCTTTACCACCTGGGCACTGATGAAGGCAGCCAGACTGGAACCCGGCAATATTCTGACCGGTGTTTTCTTTCTGCTTTCCTTCTTCCTTTACAGGCGGATCCACCACCGAATCAAGGATATGCCTTTCATGAGATCTCTGCCTGCCGGGCGTAATGCCCTGATCCTCTCTCTGCTTTTTTCTCTGATGTATATGCTGGTAGATGGTCATCATTATATTGAGCAGCTTACAAGCCGGCTCTATCAGAGTATCATCCTGCTTTCTGTATTTGCCGGATTCACTGTCCTGTTTTATGAGCTGCTGCTGTTTCTTTATTCCTATTCCTGTAACAGAGAAATGCTGCAGTATTATGTATTTGAAAATGATCATACCGGCAGACCTTTTTCCTGCCGTTTTGCGAATCTGACCAAGGTAGTCAATTTCTTTCTGGATCTCTACCGCAGAAAAACCGGTCTTTGCAGCTTCTTCTTATGTCTGCTCTGCTGGCTTCCTTATTTTCTCTATCAGTATCCCGGTATCATGACCCCTGACAGTATCAATCAGTATGAGCAGATCCTGGGGCTTGTTCCCTACAGCAATCATCATCCGCTTGCGCACACCCTGACCATAAAGTTTTTCTACCGGATCGGACTTCTCTTTACAGATAACAAGGTGATCGCCATCTCCTTTTATACCTTTGCACAGATGTGCTTCCTTGCTTTTGCGGCATCCTATCTGATCCGCACACTGAAGCAGTTTAAGGTACGTTCCCTGATCCTGTTTCTCATCACACTCTTTTATGCACTGGTTCCCTACCATGCTGTCTTTTCCGTAACCATCTGGAAGGATATTCCCTTTGCAGGAGCTGTTCTTATCTTCAGCTGCTGTCTGCTCCGGATCTCCAGACAGATCACAATAAGGGAGCTTGTCACATTCACGCTTTCCGGGCTGATGCTCTGCCTGTTCCGTTCCAATGGATGGTATGGCTTTTTATTCGCCCTTCCCTTCCTTCTGATCTATTACAGAAAAAAAGCACGGAAGCTCTATCCCTGTCTGGCAGTTATTGTACTGACCGCAGCAGTCATTAAATATCCCCTGATGAATGCTGCCCATGTGATCCAGCCGGATTTCATTGAATCCTGCTCCATCCCTGCCCAGCAGATCGCTGCCGTGATCTGTAATGACAGAGAGATCGCTTCTGGGGATCTTGACCTGATCGAGCACGTGGTAGATCTGACTTATATCAAGGATCTGTACAATCCCACCTATGCTGACAATATCAAGGAACTGGTACGTGCCGGAGACCAGAGCTATCTGACAAGCCATAAATCTGAATTTCTGAGGCTGTACCTGCGTCTCTTTGCCGCTTATCCCGGTGATTATATCAAGGCCTACGTTGACCAGACCTATGGGTACTGGTATCCTGATTCCTTCTATCTCGTGGCAGAAGCTGAAGGTGTCAGTGCCACTCAGTTTGGGGTTTCCCACACGCCTCTGATCGGAGGTCCCCTTGTCGTAAAAGGGAAAGAGATTGCTATCAAAATGGGCAGCATGGTTCCCATCTACAGTCTCCTCTGGAGTATGGGTGTCATCTTCTGGGCTATGCTCTTTTCCATCAGCAATGCCTTTGTAAGAAAAGAAAAAGCAAAGCTTGTCTATTATCTGCCAGGCTTTGCTCTCTATCTCACGGTTATGATCGCTACTCCCGTAGCCACCGAATTCCGTTATGTTTATTTCATGGTATTTTCATTACCATTCTATCTGATGACTGCTGTACTGGAAACACCGGAGCAGTAAAGGAACTTACAGTACCTTGGACAGGAACTCTTTCAGACGGTCACACTGGGGATTCGCAAAGAATTCTGCCGGTGTATTCTCTTCCATGATCCTGCCTTCATCCATAAACAGTACCTTCGTACCTACTTCTCTAGCAAATCCCATCTCATGGGTAACAACTACCATGGTCATACCTGTTTCTGCCAGCTCCTTCATAACAGCAAGTACTTCTCCTACCATCTCAGGATCCAGCGCTGATGTAGGCTCATCAAACAGCATCACTCTGGGATTCATGGCAAGGGAACGCACGATAGCGATCCTCTGCTTCTGTCCTCCGGAAAGCTGGCTCGGATAAGCATCTGCCTTTTCCTTAAGTCCTACTCTGTCAAGCAGCGTAAGTGCTTTCTCAGAAGCCTCTTCCTTACTCATCAGCTTCAGCTTCACAGGTGCCAGTGTGATATTATCCATAATAGTATGGTTATTGAACAGATTGAAGTTCTGGAATACCATTCCCATATGCTGTCTTATCCTGTCAATATTTACCTTTTCATCGGTAATAAGCTGTCCATCAAACCAGATCTCACCACTTGTCGGTGTTTCAAGAAGGTTCAGGCAGCGGAGGAAGGTACTCTTACCGGAACCGGAGGGTCCTACGATAACAATCTTTTCTCCCTGGTGAACGTGATAGCTCACCCCTTTTAATACATGGTTATTTTCAAATGTTTTATGCAGATCCTTAACGATTATCACTCTTACGCAGCCTCCTCTCCAGCTTGTCCAACAGAATAGTCAGTATCTTGATGACAGTAAAGTAGATCACTGCCGCACCGATCAGCGGCATAAATGCTTCATAGGTCCTTGACGTGATCTGATTGGCTGCCCTTGTCAGGTCAGTCAGGCTTACATAACCTACGATCGCTGTTTCCTTCAACAGAACAATAAATTCATTACCGATCGGAGGAAGCACGTTTTTGATCGCCTGGGGAATCACAATGTAGATCATGGTCTGTGCCTTGGAAAGACCAAGACTCCTTCCTGCTTCAGACTGTCCCTTATCTACGGCAAGGATTCCTGCACGGACAATTTCGGAAACATAGGCACCACTGTTGATTCCAAAGGAAAGACTGGCTACCAGTACACCGTTCTGTGAGTTCTTCATGACAATGAACCACATGATCAGAAGCTGTAATACTGATGGTGTACCTCTGATAATATCCACATAGACACCGGCGATCCTCGCCCAGATCGTTTTTTTGCCGTTCCGTTTCTGTGACAGACGCATCAAGGCTACCACTGTACCGATCACCATACCCAGAATTGCTGCAAACAGAGCAATTTCCAGAGTAACACCGAGTCCCTTAAAATAGAGTTTCCATCTGTCGCCCTCCACAAACGCAAGGACAAATTTCTTTCCCACTGAATCAAACCATTCCTGCATATGTTCTCCCTCAATCATATCTTTCTGACTGAAAGAGGATAGCATAGAATGCTATCCTCTTTGATCATCCTTATTTCCTATATTGTACCTTATTTTTTATTCAGCTTCAATATAAGTTTTTACAAGTTCATCAAAGGTTCCGTCAGCCTTCAGCTCATCAATGGCTCCATTGATCGCATCAGCAAGTGCGGTATCTCCCTTGGGCATTGCGATTGCATATTCCTCTGTCTCAAATCCGAACTGTGCACCTTCAATAACCTTTACCTTGCCTTCAAACTTGGTCTCGAATACAAGTGCAGGGTTCTTATCGATGATAACCAGATCAACCTTGCCGTTTACCAGATCGTTAACAGCATCTACAGCCTTGTTGTACTGTGCTACATTGCTTGTGTAGTCCTCTGCAATGAAGTCACCTGTTGTTCCAAGCTGAACGCCGATCGTCTTATCTTTCAGGTCATCTGCTGTTGCGATATCAGAATCTGCAGGAACGATCACATACTGAACTGCTTCATAGTAAGGATTGGAGAAGTCTACGCTTTCCTTTCTCTCATCTGTTACAGTCATACCGGCTGCTGCAATATCGATCTTGCTTCCGATAGAAGATACTAATGAAGCGAACTCCATGTTCTCTACCTTAACTTCTACGCCAAGCTTCTCACCGATTGCTCTGCAAAGAGCCATGTCAAAGCCATCTGCCTCGCCGTTGTCATCTACATACTCGAAAGGCGGGAACTCTGCGTTGGTACCTACTGTCAGGACACCATCTGCCAGTGCTTCACTCTGGGAAGCCTCTGCAACTTCAGCCTCATCTGCTGCTTCTTCAACAGGTGTTTCAGCCTCTGCTGTTTCATCTGTAGTTACTTCTGTTGCGTCTGCTGCTGTGTCATCTGCAGAAGCTGCTGTGCTTCCACATGCAGTAAGCAGGCTCATGGTCATTGCCATTGTTACGACTGCTGCCAATACTTTTTTCATAATTTTCTCCTCCTGAAAATCTTTGGTGCATATTTATGCAACCAAATTATCTGTCCTCCGGAATTATTTCCTTTGAATCATTGGTAGTCTATCACTTTCTTCATTCAAAATCAAGTTCTTTATACGATACATATGTATTTTATACAGTAATGATCATTTCCTTCCGGATCTGTACAGATACCGTCCTCTCTTCTTTACGGACAAGCAGTTCCCCCTCTTTCTTAAACAGTCCAAACAGATCCGGTCTGATACGGTATCTGTTTGACACAGATCTTTCCACCACAGATTCCGTGATTGTGAGCCTGTATCCATCCTCATCCAGCTTTACCGCATATCTGCCAAGATATTTCCATTTGCCCTGTCCCTGGTCATTATAGACCCTTACACTCATACACAGAAAATAAATAAGAGCGGATAGTCCCGTCAGTATCAGCAACGCGCCAAAGGTGATACCAACCACCTTTACTGCCCCTGCTGACAGGATTTTTTCAATTATAGTTTCATTGCCATTATTCTCTCTGCCGGTAATCTCCCCGGTTTCTATCTCACGGTTTGCAGCGATCTCAGGAAGCATCACTGTTTCTGTCTCTGCCAGAATACCCGGTATCTCTGTTTCCTCATTTTCCTTCTGCCACCAGCTTCTGATACTGCTGTCATCCTCTGTTTCTGCACTGCCACTTCCCTTTCCATTGCTGCCATGACCTTTCGTTTCCGGAGCTGCTGAAGGTATGGGCGTTACTGATGGCGAGGGTACTGCTGATGGAGAAGCGGATGGAGAAGTGCCTGCGCCCTGGTCATTTCCATCACCGTCACTACCTCCATTCCCATTTCCGCCATGGCTCCCATCACCATCATTCCCGCTACCAGTACCACCATCACCATTTCCACCACCAGAAGCCGGTACATAAATACTGCTGATACTGATCGCTGCAGACAGATCTTCTTTTCTTACATCCTCATTGGTAACATCCACCTGAAAGCCATAATCCCCGTTTTTATCTACCACTGCCTCCAGATCGTTGGATATCAGATTGCCACTTTTATCTTTCCAGCAGAAAGGATTTTCAGAAAGTACCAGTTTCCCGCCGGTCAGATCCTCGAAAGCGGCCTTAACAGATGCTTTCTTTCTGTCCTCCATTGGCTTCTCTGTCAATACGATCTTTCCTACTCTTGTCTGTTCATCCATACCGCAGACAAGCTGATAGCCATCGATGGTATCTGTGGTCTTTTCACAGTTAAATTCATAGGAATCGATCGTCAGCCCTGGTTTCTTTTCACAGTCAAAGACATAGCTCTCCGGTGTCTCCTCTGTCTTGCCACATCCAAGAGTATACCGCTCAATGCTGCCCCCTCTGTTGCAGACCGTCACTGTATGGTTGTGGGAAGAATTGGTGCCATGTACGGTAGTTCCACAGGACATCTCATAGTATTTGAAATCATGTCCTTCATAGTCTCCGTCTGAAGTATCCCACCATCTCACTGTACTACAGCCATATTCGCTGCTTGTCACAGTCCGGTAACACCCGCCGGAATGACTGTGGTATACAGGCACAAAACAGCCACTCCCTTCCTGCGGATTGCCACTGTGCTCATGGCAGATCGGCGTCTGATAGCATGGTCCTCCCTCTGCTTCACTTCCCTGATGGGCATGGTAAATAGGCTTTCCATAACAGGGTCCGCCATCCTCTTCATTGCCCTGATGGGTATGATAAATGGCTCCCCGATAACAGCCTCCTTCCGCATCACTGCTGCCGGCATGGCTGTGATACACATAATGGATAACCTGATTTTCCGGTGTTTCCGGGATTGTATCCACATCGACTTCTCCAGCAGCTTCCTCCGCTCTCGCATTTACCGGCACCAGAACTGCCAGTGTCAGGGCTGCTGCCACGGCAATGAACCTTTCTGAAAGGTTATATACTCTTTTTCTTTTGTAACGCACGATTCTTTTTTTCATTTTCTCATCCTTTCGATACTCACATACATGAAATTTACAGCAGATCTTCTTTTCTGCCCGAAAAGCATTTCCCTCTCTTCCCTGTAAACAGCTTTCCGGCTGCAGACAACAAAAAGACCCGCCTATGGTTTCCATAGACAGGTCACTGTTTCCTTCTTCTGTTTTCTCTAATCGGTAAGTATAGTCAGCATATCACCGGGTATCTGCTCTGTCAAGTGGTGATTTGTACGGACTCCGCTTTCCGTCAGGTCCTGGATTTCACCGGCAGCCGCTCCACTGCAAAGGAGAACAGCAGCGGCAGTCCGATCCCGGCAAAGAGATAGAGCCACTTTGCTGCTTCTGCGCCGCCCGGCAGATATACGAAATTGATCTCCGAAAAATACATGGAAGCATCAAACTCCTGACAAAGCGGCGTCAGCCTGGAAATCCAGTAGAACACTGTTTTCACCAGAAAGAACGCAAATATATGGTGCATCATAATGGAATAGGTATACCGGCCGATCGTCACAAGCTTTCCCGCCAGAACCGGGATATCCTTAAGGATCCTTGCCACCCGCAGCCAGAAAGCAATACCGGTGATCACGGTCAGATACGGAACGAACGGTCCGCTTGCAAAGCTGGTCACCCAGACTGCACTGAATGCCAGCCCTCCTGCAAAAATGGAGATCAGAAGCTGAAGCCCCATAACAACGGCAAAGTAAACGGCATTCGGAAGTGTGTCCAGTCTTTCGAGCTTCTGCCTGTAAAGACACCCAAGTTCAAAGCCTGGCAGCATGAACAGCAGCCTTCCCGGGATCTTATACCAGCCATACACATGTCCGCCGATCGCAAGCCAGACTGTCAGGATGCCTGCCAGAAGGCAGAGACTGAAGATCAGCCATTCATTGTTAAGCCGGATGAGCGACAGCACCTTCCTCATGCAGACATTGATCACTTCGATCAGGAACAGTACCGGCACAAACCACGCCGGAAACTGGTACATAAACTGGTGTCCCCCGTCAAAGGGAGCCAGTACCAGTGAGTAAAAAGACAGCTCCTGTCCGATACTGAAGCCTGCATGGTGCAGCACTGCTGCCAGCACACCATATACTACATTAAATATATAATATGGAAGAAGCAGCGATCCTACTTTTCCAAGAAGATAGCTTCCGATCCTGCTTTCTGCCTCTTTTTTATAAAAATAGCCGGATACAAACAGAAAAATAAACACATGGAAGGAGTAATAGGGAAACAGTCCTCCCACATCAAACACGTTAAAGCCAAGATGGCCTGCCACGACCAGGATCATGCCGATCGCTGATAAAATCCGAAACTCTTTATTTTCATAATGTTCTGTCATATTCCCACTCCCTGTCCAAATGTTTTCTTCTTCCTTTTCCTACTGCGCTGCTCTCTGATATCACCAGTATATAAAATTTTATTGTCATAAGGAAGTAAAATCTTTATAATAGCCTTATGGAAAAGAATATGAACAACACTTACAATTTTACTGCCGGATTTCGTTATCTGATGATACTGCTTCTTCCGGTCATTTTTTTGTGCACCGGATGTGGCAGGAAAGAGGTCTCCTATTTCAACCCGGATACTGATCCCTATATCCGGGAATCCGACAGGATTGATTTTGATGTGTCTACCTTAAATGCAATCCCGGACAACCCGAATCCCACGTTAAGCGTACCGACCTATATCACCAAGGTAAAGGATACCTACTTTATCGTGGACTGCTATCATAATCAGGTCATTTACAACGGGAATCTGACAGATCCTCTTTATGAATGGCGTATCATGGCATCCGGTCTTGGCATGCCGCATACGCTTGCCAGCGATGGCTTTGTTTATCTGATCGATGATACGGAGAATAACCGTGTCCTTGTGATGGAGGAAGGGGTAAACGAAAACGGACAGCCCATTTTTCTTCCCACGCAGGAATTTACGGGAATCGGTGACAGACCTCACTACATTATTTATGACGAAGCGACAAAAACCTTTTATGTCTGGAGCTCAGAAAGCGGTGAGATGTTCCTGTTTCGCAGACCCGCTGATGATACCACGCTTTACCTGACTGAGGTGCGCTCCATTCCTTCCCTGAACGGTATCTATGTAAGATCCTTTACAATCGAGGGCGATACGATCTATTTTGTATCCGGCAATTCCTCTATCATCGAAGCAGATCTTGATACCTTCAAAATAAAGAAGGAATACCCCGTTCCCGACAGCATGGCCGGTATGGTACAGCTTACCTTCATCCGTGATTACTGCTATCTGACGATCTCCACTGACGTCACCGGCAGCCAGGACTACGCTACCATGATCCGTACAAAGAAGCTTTCGGATCTTGCAAAAGGCAATTATGAGGATGTCTATGCTTCCTTTGTGGGCGGCGGCACTCCCTATTATATCTCCAAAATTGATGATACCTATTACCTGACCGAACACCGGCTTCCCGGCCACTCCATCTGGAGCTTCCAGGTAAATGATAAGAACGAGATCACAAATGTGACTACTATTTATTAAAGGATGTTTCTCTGTTATGAATCAGACAAAAAAATTTTCATTTAAACACATGTCAGCCCTTACCGTGCAGCTTCTCCTGATCGTGGTTTTCTGCCTGTTCGGTGCTGTGCTTCAGGGAAATGGTTTTCTTTCCATGACCCATTACCATCAGGTTTTCTTCCTGACGATACTGTTCCTTATCTACTTTGCCGTGCTTTCTGTTTTCAAATTGAAAGGGCTGCTTGCAAAGGAAGATACGGCAGTGACCATGATGATCCTGCTTGGCGTTCTGCTCCGGCTTTCCTATATCCTTCTGTCCGGTCTCTATGACAGACAGCATGATGCCGGTGCCTTTACCGGTATGGGAACCGACTTTATCAATCCGGGGCATATCGGCTATGTGGAATATATCTACAAATTCCATAAGCTTCCCGATATCAACCCCTACACTCTGTTTGGTTATTATCATCCGCCCCTGCATCATATTCTGTCCTGCCTCTGGCTGCAGCTGAATATTTTCCTTGGGGTGTCTGAAGCCCTTGCGTTTGAAAACCTGCAGATCCTGACGCTGCTCTACTCCTGCCTGTGCATGGTTGTGACCTGGCGGATCTTAAAGCTTCTGAATGTCAGCGGAAAGGGCATGTATATCGCTCTTGCCTTTCTCGTGTTCCACCCTGCTACGATCATCATGGCCGGCAGTGTCAACAATGATATGCTGACAATCCTGTTTATGAGCCTGACCCTGCTTTTTTCCTTACGCTTCATCCGGGATAAAAGCCTGAAAAATCTGGTATTTCTGGCTCTGATCATCGGCTTTGGCATGATCACGAAGCTGAACAGTGCCGTGCTTGCCATCCCGCTTGCGATCATTTTCCTGATGCACTTTATCTCCGTGATCCGCAGGAAGGATAAAAAAGAACTGCTGACATGGATCAAAAACTATGTGATCTTTGCCGTGATCGTAATGCCCATCGGTTTATCCTGGATCATCCGGAATCTGGTCCGCTTCTCGGAAAAGCCCGGTGTCCCGGTACCCGGAGAAACCTCTCCCATGTATACGGAGCCCTTTTCCCTGTGGGAACGGCTGGGAATCCCTTCCCTGTCACAGCTTCATCTGGACTTTCCGTTCCATCCGATCAGTGCAAAAGCATGCTGTAATACCTGGGCGATCATGATGCACACTTCTCTGTTTGCAGAGGAATATCCTACGGATCTGTCCGATATCCTGCTGATCCTCTGTCAGGTGGTATTCGTGCTTGCACTTGTCATGGCGGTTCTGACGGCAGTACTCCTTGTTGCTGTACTGTTAAATAAACAGACCCTGCTGGAAGACCGGGTATTTCTGCTGACCGGCTACGTGATCATGCTGATCTCCTTTGCGGCCTTTGTGGTGATCTACCCTTATACCTGCAGCAGCGATTTCCGATACGTGACGATATGCCTTATGTATATTTCCATCGCTCTCGGCCTTGGTAATAAATATTATCTGCAGGGAAACAATACTTCCGGAAATCCGGACAGCAAAAAAGGAGCCCTGAAAAAAGCAGCTCCTTTCATGATGCACCTGATCAATGGCGGCATCCTCACCATATTGATTTTAATTCAGATCATTTATCTATTCTGGGAACGCTGGTAAGCTGGCGTTCCTTTTTTCTTCCAGAATCCCTCTGGTCTGTTCCTTCTGTCTTTCCACATCCACCTGCAGATCACGGGAGGATAAAAGCCGGCAGCCTTCTCCCCTGATGATGATCTGTTCAAGTCCGTCAGAAGTTGCCACTGTGATCTGGTACTTCTTACTGTTATCGTGTGCAAAGCGCTCGATATAACGGTCTGCTGTTTCTGCCTCCTTCGTATATACCACGAAAATATTGTGATAGGCGTAGGCTTCCTCCGGATGTCCTTTTAACCGGTAGGCATCAAACACGACGATCAGCTTACATCCCTTCATGGCCTGATAATCACAGAGAATATCAAGAAGCCGTCCTCTGGCACCATCCAGTGTCACTTTGGACAGGGCATTCAGCTCCTCCCAGGCAAAGATCACATTGTAGCCATCCACCAGCAGATATTCTTCCTTCTTTGGCTGCCCCTGATAGACTCTCGTCGTGGCCTGTCTGGTTTCCGCACCGCTCCTTCTCTGTCTCTGCCAGCCTTCCTTCTTTTTCTCTGCGCCTCTGCCGGCCCCTGTCGCCTGCTGCAGGATCGCATCGATTTCATCCGTTCCAAGGAAGTATTCCCCACCGGATGCGCTCCGGTCTTCTTCCCGTTTTCTGGCAGCTTCCTTCCGCTTCTCCAGTTCCTCCTGGAAAGCACTCTCCTCTATCGCCTTCCGGTCGCCGGCAAAGCAGCTCTCCACGTGCATGTAGTCCTTCACCTGATTCCATGGTACCACAAATCCTGCTCCATGGGCACAGAATACTGAACTGGTCGGGTTCCGGAGGTCCGCCTCCGGATCATAATGCCGCTCCTCAATGACCTCATCTGCATTGTGACAGGGCATATAGCCTTTCAGTCTGACCGTCAGATTTCCCTGCCCTCTCGTATAGGCATATACTTCCTTCTGATAATCACGCATGGTCTCTACCGGAGCACAGCCTGTCAGTACGCAGCGTCCTTCTGCTCTTTCTGCCAGCGTAAAGTCAGCAAAAAGCTTTTCCATATCCGTCATGGCCCGTCCCGTCATTTCCTCCGGGATCTCCAGCCGGAATTCATAATAAGGCTCCAGAAGCACACTCATCGCCTCCATCAGGCCCTGTCTGACTGCCCGGTAAGTCGCCTTCCGGAAATCACCGCCCTCTGTATGCTTCTGATGCGCCCTGCCAGAGACCAGTGTGATCTTCATATCTGTGATCGCAGAACCTGTCAGGACACCTCTGTGCTGCTTTTCCTCCAGATGAGTCAGGGTCAGTCTCTGCCAGTTCCTGGCAAGGATATCCTCGCTGCAGTCCGCTGCAAACTGCAGACCGCTTCCCGGCTCTCCGGGCTCCAGCAGGAGATGTACCTCCGCATAATGCCGCAGGGGTTCAAAATGCCCTACTCCCTCTACCGTATCAGCGATCGTTTCCTTATATACGATCCTGCCTTTTCCAAAGGCAACCTCAAGTCCGAACCGTTCATGGATCAGTACCTTCAGGATCTCCATCTGCACCTCACCCATGACATGCACATGGATCTCCTTAAGTTCCTCTTCCCAGGTAAAGGACAGTGCCGGATCCTCTTCCTCCAGTTCCTTCAGCTTTGGCATCACAGACATGGGATCTGTGCCTTCAGGCAGCAGCAGACAATAACTCAGCACCGGTGTCAGAAGCGGACTTTCCAGATTCTTCTCTGTGCCAAGTCCCTGCCCCGGCATGGTACCAAGCAGTCCTGTTACCGCACAGACACTGCCTGCCACTGCTTCATTCACTGCTTCAAACCGTTCTCCGGAATAAATCCGAATCTGGTTCACCTTTTCTGTTTTATCCTCTGCACAGGTAAGCTCCATTTTGGCTTTCAGCGTACCGCCTGTGATCTTCATATGGGTCAGACGGCTGCCCTGACTGTCCCTTGTCACCTTAAATACCCTTGCTCCAAATGCTTCCGGATAGGACGGCACCGGTGCATAGGCATCAATGGCAGAAAGCAGCTCCTCTATCCCCTGCAGGCGCAGCGCTGAACCAAACAGACAGGGAAATACCTTTCTTTCGCTAACCTTTTCCCGGATCTGCTCCTGGCTGATCCTGCCCTCTGCAAGGAAGCTGTTCAGAAGCTCTTCATCACACATGGCAACTGCTTCCATGGATTCCTGTATGTCCGCTTCTGTACTTTCTGTGGCGGCCACTTTGTTCACAAGGTTCGTGAAATCCACGCAGTTTCCTGGTAACTGGCTCTGGATCCCTGCCATGATCTTTTCCTGATCTGCTCCTGGCTGATCCATTTTGTTGACAAACAAAAAAACCGGCACCTGATAACTTTCCAGCAGCTTCCATAAGGTTCTGGTATGGCTCTGTACCCCATCCGCCGCACTGATCAGCAGCACCGCTGCATCCAATACCTGAAGGGTACGCTCCATTTCTGTGGAAAAATCTACATGTCCCGGTGTATCCAGTAACGTGATCCGAAGATCTTCATACGTAAAAATCGCCTGCTTGGAAAAGATCGTGATCCCTCTTTCCCTTTCCAGCTCATAATTGTCAAGAAAGGCATCCTTTTTGTCTACCCGTCCTGCCTTTCTGATCGCGCCTGTAGTGAAAAGCAACGCTTCGGAAAGCGTTGTTTTTCCTGCATCTACATGCGCCAGTATTCCCAGTGTTAATTGTTTCATGTTCGTCCTTTATTAACTGTTCTTTTCTTCAAAGGCTCTTCTGCCAAGCTCAAGCGCTCCCATGATCCCCTGATCATCATGAAGGCTGGCAGGTACGATATAATGGTCAATATCTTCCAGCTCTTTTGTCTTGATATAGCCGTTCAGCATTTCCTTTACATAGGCTCTGATCCTCGGGAAAAGCTGCTCCTGATGCATTACGCCGCCGCCCAGGATAATAAGCTGGGGAGCCAGTATCAGAATGTAATTGGTCAGTGCCTGTGCCAGATAATAGGCTTCCAGATCCCAGACCTCATCACGGTCCTGCAGTTCTATTCCCTTCTTCCCCCATCTTTCCTCGATGGCAGGGCCTGCTGCCAGTCCTTCCAGACAGGTCTTGTGATAAGGACACTTACCTTCATAGTGGTCATCTTCTCTCTTATGCATCAGGATATGTCCTGCTTCCGGATGCAGCATACCATGAAGGAGCTTTCCTTCTGTATAAACACCGGCACCAATACCGGTTCCTACTGTCAGATAAATGATGTTCTTCTTGCCCTTTGCCTGGCCAAAGGTTACTTCACCAAGTGCAGAACCATTTACGTCCGTATCAAACCCAACCGGACAGCAAAGGCATTCTTCAAAAGCCCCGACGATATTGTAATCTTTCCACGCAAGCTTGGGTGTGCTTGTGATGTACCCGTAAGTCGGGGAATCCTTATCCGGATCGATCGGTCCAAAGCAGCCGATTCCCAGTGCTTCTATCTTTCTTGCCTTAAACCACTGGATCATTTCCGGCATGGTAGTTTCCGGCGTTTTGGTCGGAATTGAAATCTGTTCCAGGATCTCTCCCTTTTCATTCCCTACTGCGCAGACCATTTTGGTCCCGCCTGCTTCCAGTGCTCCAATTCTCATCATTTACCCTCCCGTATCACACTTTTTTATTCATCCTTGCTGTTATTTTTCTTCAGCCTTTCAAGCTCTTCCTGTAACTCCTGCAGCTTATCCATCGCCTTCTGCAGATCGCCGGAAGATGCCTTCTCTTCTTCTTTTTTCCTTTCGAGTTCTTCCTCTTCCTGCTTTTTCTTCAGATAACCGGTCACACATTCTGGCTGCGCTACCGGCTCATCCTCAAAATATTTGGGATCGATATGAAGCTGATAGTCTTCTTCCCGAAGGACATAAGGCTCACTCTTTGCCTGTTTCTGAGCGGGTGATCCTGAAACTGTGCTGTCTCCGGTATCCTCTTCCCCGTCATCCTCTATTTCCTCTTCATCCTCTTCGTAATCGTCATCATCCCCGGCGTCATCTTCGTATTCGTCGTCACCGGTATCATCCCCGTATTCGTCGTCATCCTCGCCTTCGTAATCTTCCTCTTCCTCATAATCATCATCTTCGTCGTCGCTGTCATCCTCATCATCCATCTGACGCATGCTCCGGATCGTAAGGAAGATCATAATGATGATCACAATGATAATAAAGACAAGGGCAACTAACTTAAGTGCACTGAAACCGCCTTCTTCCTCCGGTGGTTCCCCGGGTGTTGTGTCATCTCCATCCTGGGGATTGTTATCAGCCGGTAGCTCTGTCTGCTGGACAGACATGTATTTGCCGTAAATATAGCCTTCCTGTCCCTGATAGGTTACTCTGTACCATCCATCTGCAGTCTCTCCGGTAACAAGGATCGTCTCTCCCACCCTGACTGTCCCGATCTTGTCATAATCAGTGCTCGGTCCCTTTCGTACATTTACATCACTCGTGATCTCACCCTGGGCAGAAAGCTCCGTGACCTGAAACTCTCCCTCTGCATGTACAGTCATCGGAAAAAGCAGGAAAAGTACTGCCAGAAATGCTGCCAGTACTGTCCCTATTATTTGTCCCCTCATCTGCAAATCCGTTTTCTTCATCGCATTATCCTCCAGCCGGATTCTTACCTGCCCTCTTTATTAACATACCAAAGAGGAAGACCAAGTGTTACCATTCCTCCGATCATATTTCCAATCGTTACCGGAAGCAGGTTCTTTAAAAGGAAAGAGCCCACGTTCAAAGCAGCAAGCTGGTCTGCCGTATATCCATACTGCTCCATAGCCACCTGCACGTAAGCCGGATTCAGCTTGCAGAGAAGTCCTGCTGTGATGTAATACATATTGGCAACGCAGTGTTCAAAACCACAGACAACAAACAGCATGATAACGAAAAAGGAAACGAACAGTTTTCCTACGATGTCTTTGGAGCAGATTGCCATCAGTACGGCTACACATACCAGGATATTACACAGAATACCGGATACCAGTGCCGTACCAAAGGAAAGGCCTGTCTTGCCGACAGCCACCTTGATCGTATAGGCACCAAGCAGATTGGCTGAATAACCAAGCTGTCCGCTGAAATAAACACCAAGTGCCAGAAGGGCTGCGCCCACAAAGTTTCCAAGATAAATAAAGATCAGTTCCTTGATCATCTGCCCCATGGTATTCTTCTTCTCCACAGTCGCCACGATCATCAGGCAGTCACCGGTAAACAGCTCTGCGCCTGTCAGAATGACCATCATCAGACCAACTGGGAATACCACACCGGCTACCAGTCTGGCAAGTCCTACATTGCCGATCGCATGGCATGCCACGCTACTGCCTGCCGCACCCATGGCGATCATCATGCCTGCCAGCATGGCTTTGATAAACAGCTTGTCAAAGGGTGTCTTTATTTTGCCGTCACAGGAAGCACTGTATCTCTGCACGGCTTCCTTGATTGATAAAAAGTTATCCATTATGTTCTCCATTCCGGAATGCTTTCTTTTCTCTTTTGCATTCTCTGCTCATACGTTTCTTATTATAATGGATAATTGCGTTTTTGTCTAATCGTACAGCGGAAAAGACTTAAAAAACGTGAAAACCGGTATAAGAAAAAAGTGAGCTGCCATCGGTAAAATATCTGCCAAAATGACAACTCACTACTTATTCAAAATTGTCAGAGTACTGCTTCTGCCTCTGAAAGCCTTGCATAAAACGCTTCGTAAAATCCCTCTCCATAAGGCTTCTGGAAGAACTGCTGCAGCAGGAAAAGATTGATCTTCTTTGGGATCTCCTCATTCTCTGCCTCTGAAAGCTTTCTTTCTGTGCCCTTCAGGAAAAAGTGCCAGTCCTTTACAAACTGCTCATACCTTGCCAGCTCCGGGATCCCCAGCCACTTTTTCAGTTTGACCTTGGTCTTGTTTGGATAGGGGCATTCATGCACCTGCAGGAAATATCGGAAATCTCCGTTTTCATAGATCCTTCCCATAGGAAACATCCGGCAGAATCCGGGACGGAAACCATGGATCTGGCAGCGTCCGGCGCTGTCAAGGAAGGTACAGCCGCCCCTGCCGTCCTTCAGCTTCAGGTGAGGCAGGATCACACCTTCCACAACGGAAAGCTCTATCCTTCCCCCTGCAAGAAGTCCCTGGAAGTCTGTCTGAAGTGCCTGGCAGAGCTGACTGATATCATAGGGATCTAGAATGATCGTATCCTCCACCACACGGCAGCACTCGGAGCATCCACTGCAGTCATTACAGCCGATCTTCACCATATCTGCCGAAGTATAAAGCCTTCCGTCTGATACTTCCTGTAAATCGATCTCCCGTTCCATGATCCTCCTCCGGATTACAGGGTATTATCGATCAGTTCCTGATAAAACATGGCGTAATCCGTTCTTTTTTCTTTTTCAAACTGAATGGCAGAAGAAGGATGACTGTTCATGATCCCTGTCAGAAGGTATGGCAGATCAAAACCCCAGACAGCGCCCTCTTCTTTCAGCTTCAGCATATGCTTTTCCACAAAACTCATAATAGCAATCTTATTATACTTCGGATTGCGCAAAAAACTCAACAATAATTCCATGTAACAGTTACCGGCACCGCGTCCCATGCCGCTCACGGTAGCATCCAGATAGCTGACACCTCTTGACAGTGCCTCTATCGTATTGGCAAAGGCAAGCTGCTGGTTATTATGCGCATGGATACCGATCTTCTTATTGTATTTGGCTGCCACGTTCAGATACTTGTCACTGAGACGCTCGATCTGCTCCGGGTAGAATGCGCCAAAGCTGTCTACCAGATAGATCACATCTGCACTGCTCTGTGCCAGCAGTTCAAGTCCTGCATCCAGTTCCTCATCACTGACTTTGGATACTGCCATAATATTGACTGTCGTCTCATAACCCTTTTTCTTCGCATCCTCCAGCATTTCAATCGCTGCCGGGATCGTATTGATATAAGTAGCCACACGGATCAGGTCGATCACGCTGTCCTTTTTATTCAGAATGTCCTTCTTGTAATCGGTTCTTCCCACATCTGCCATGACTGACAGCTTCATATCGGTCTTATTGTCACCAACGATATCCCTGATATCTTTTTCCTTACAGAATTTCCATTTTCCAAACTTCTGCGGATCAAAAATCTCACTGGATGCCTTATAGCCAAACTCCATATAATCTACGCCTGCCTTGATATTGGCAAGGTAAAGATCCTTTACGAATTCATCCGTAAATGCAAAGTTATTGACTAATCCTCCATCTCTCATGGTGCAGTCGAGCACCTTGATATCCGGTCTGTAGGATACCAGTGATCCCTGTCTCTGTCGACTCATTTTTGATTCCTCCTGTGTTGTCTGCCCGGCCTGTCCTTATTCCCTGTTCTTTTTCTTAGTATTTTCTTTTATTGCGCCGGTATTTTAGTGCTTTAAAGCGTTACGCTTTAAACTGTAGATATTATGCCATAAAAGAAAGAAAAACGCAACAGAAATTCTGCTGCGTTTCTTATTTCTTTCATTTCCTTTTTCCAATCCATTTCTTGCTTCTGAGAATGCCTTTTCCGGGCTTTTCTCAGATAGCCTGCAGTGCCTGCTTCAGATCTTCGATCAGATCCTCTTTGTCCTCAAGTCCGCAGGAAATACGGATCAGGCCTGCCGGTACGCCTGCTTCGATCAGCTGTTCCTCTGTCATCTGTCTGTGCGTGGAAGTAGCCGGATTCAGACAACAGGTTCTGGCATCTGCCACATGGGTTTCAATGGCAGCCAGCTTCAGATGCTTCATAAAGGTTTCTGCCGCCTCTCTGCCGCCCTTCAGTTCAAAGGAAACTACGCCGCATCCTCCGTTTAGAAGATACTTCTTTGCGAGCTCATAATATTTGTTTCCGGGAAGTCCGGGATAATTCACATAAGCTACCTGCTCCTGCTTTTCCAGGAACTCTGCCACTGCCTGTCCGTTCTCCACGTGTCTTGGCATCCTCACATGCAGGGATTCCAGTCCAAGATTCAGGATATACGCATTCTGGGGAGCCTGGATACAGCCGAGGTCTCTCATAAGCTGGGAGGTACACTTGGTGATAAATGCACCTTCTTTGCCAAACTTTTCTGCATAGGTGATACCATGATAGGACTCATCCGGGGTACAGAGACCGGGGAATTTCTCCGCATGGGCCATCCAGTCAAACTTACCGGAATCAACGATCGCTCCGCCAAGTGCTGCACCGTGTCCATCCATGTACTTGGTCGTGGAATGCGTCACAATATCTGCACCCCACTCTATCGGTCTGCAGTTAATGGGAGTCGGGAAGGTATTGTCCACGATCAGCGGTACGCCGTGGCTGTGCGCTGCCCTGGCAAATTTCTCAATGTCAAGAACGGTCAGTGCCGGATTTGCAATGGTTTCTCCGAATACGGCTCTGGTATTTTCCTGAAAAGCTGCATCCAGCTCTTCCTCTGTGCAGTCAGGGGAAACAAAGGTCGCTTCCACACCCATTTTTCTCATGGTCACATCGATCAGATTAAAAGTTCCTCCATAAATGGAAGAAGACGCCACGATATGGCTGCCTGCTTCACAGATATTAAACAGGGCAAAGAAATTCGCTGCCTGTCCGGAAGATGTCAGCATGGCTGCACTGCCTCCCTCCAGCTCTGCGATCTTGGCTGCCACATAGTCATTGGTAGGGTTCTGGAGTCTGGAATAGAAATAGCCGCTGGCCTCCAGGTCAAAAAGCTTACCCATAGCCTCGCTGGTTTCGTATTTAAAGGTTGTTGACTGAATGATCGGTATCTGACGGGGTTCTCCGTTTCCAGGTGTATAGCCTGCCTGTACGCATTTGGTACTTATCCTGTAATCGCTCATTCTGCCTTTTCCTCCTTTACAGCGGGTTTCTTTCTGGTTACCTTTTCAATACTGCCATCCGGTCTCTGGATCTCCATATGATCCAGCTGTCCCTGCAGATTTCTTTTTACACTGTCAATGTAAGCCTGTCTCAGTTCTTTCTGTTCCTGCTTTTCCTCTTCGGAAAGTCCTTCCTTCTGCGACTTGTGATACAGCTCATTGATCCGCTTAATGGTTTCGTCCATTGTCATGGTTCTGTTCCTAACCTTTCAGTCCACGTGCCTGTCTGTCCATATCCTCTACAACGATGTCGTAGATCTCTCCAAGGGTGGAGCAGTACTCCAGAACCTTCCAGGGCTCATTGGTATGATAGTGGATCTTAATCAGATCCTCATCTCCTACTGCCAGCAGACAGTCACCTTTAAAATTCTCTGTGAAATAATCGCTGATCACATCTTCATCAAGATCCTCTCCTTCGATCAGAAGCTGTGTATCATATCTGAACTCTAACATCTTTACGTCCTCCTTATGGTTTTTACAGGCTCATTATACCTGTATTCTGCGGGATACGCCACTGTTTTTTCCTTTATCGAGAATTCATCTCACATTTTCCCTGCTATTTACGTGACGGCAGCCATTTTGCCGTGCAGGCATAAATGATGATCATCACGGCGCCCAGTGCCCAGGATACGGGATACAGCAGATAAATACCCTCGATCGATGCAAAATGAGGAAGCACCAGCCAGATCCAGAAAATACGGAATACACAAAGGGACAGCAGCAGTACCACCATAGGCGGTATACTTTTGCCAACACCCCTCAGGGCACCGGAAAGTCCATGCAGGATACTCAGGATAAAGTAAAACGGACAGAAGTACTTCATGGCCAGCTTTCCATAGGCGATCACCTCTGCATCTTTTGAGAACATTCCCATGATCTGATCATCAAAGGTCAGAAGCAGTGCTCCTGTCAGTATCGTATATACAAAGCCCATCGCCAGTGTCACATACATGCCTTTCTTTACCCTGTCATAATTACCGGCTCCATAGTTCTGTCCGGCAAAGGTCGTCACCGCCATACTGAAGCTCATGACCGGAAGGATATTAAAGCCATCTATTTTCAGATAGGCTGTATAGCCTGCCATGGCAGCTGCCCCAAAACCGTTGACACTGGTCTGCACCAGTACGTTTGAGAGGGAAATAACCATGTTCTGAATCCCGGTAGGCAGTCCCACCCGGATCATGCTGCCGGCGATCTGCTTATGGATCTTCAGCTTTTTCAGGGAAACCTGATAGCTGTCCTTTACCCGCATCAGGAAAGCCATAGACAGAATACAGGAAACTGCCTGGCTGATATCCGTAGCGATCGCTGCCCCTGCCACACCCATATCCATAATGGCAATAAACAGGATGTCCAGAATGATATTCGTAAAAGAAGCAACCGCCAGGTACAGAAGGGAACGTTTGGAATTACCTGCCGCATTCAGAATGCCTGCTGCCATATTGTAAACAATGCCAAAGAACATACCGGCCGAATACAGCTTAAAATAAGTAACTGCCTGCTCCATAACTTCATCCGGGGTCTTCATCCATACCAGAAGCTGCCTGCTTAAGACAATTCCGGCAATGGTCAGTACAATACCCAGTATCCCGGCGATCACAAGGGAGGTGTGTACAGCATCCGAAACGCTCTTTTCGTTTTTCGCTCCCAGATACTGCGCCACGATCACACCGGCACCTACTGCTGCGCCCTGGCTGAAGGCGATCAGAAGATAGATCATGGAAGAGCTGGCTCCTACTGCTGCCAGTGCGTTGCTTCCTACAAAATTTCCAACGATAATAGAATCTGCTGTATTATATAACTGCTGCAGCAGATTTCCCAGGATCAGGGGTATGGAAAAGAACAGGATCTTCTGGAAGATACTGCCCTCTGTCATAAGTTCGTTATTATTTTTTACTGCTGTTTTCATGCTGACTGTGTCCTTTGTGTTTCTGTTTGTTCTGACTTTATTCTATTCGTCAGAGCAGACTTTTGCAAGGCTTTTCCTCAGGGATCAGATGTGTCCCTCCTTAAGCCTCCTGATCAGTCTGCTATAGGAAATACCAAGACAGGTACATATCCCGGCGTATACAGCCAGAAGCACTGAAAGGATTCCAAACCAGCCACTTACCTTTACCGCAAGCCACAGCGTGATCAGAAAGGCAATCCAGCTCAGAATACTTCCCGGCAGCATGGGCCGGTATATTTTCTGGCAGAGTGCAAGTTCCTCTTCCGGTGCATAAAGCTGAAAATCCTGCTCACTCCGGTAAATCGCCCAGAAAGAATACCGGGAAACAAAAGTGATCCCTTTTGCCGCAAGCTCTCTGTTTTGTGCTTCTATCTCACTCTTTCTCATCCCCCGCAGATATCCTACCCGGTATACATACTGATCCGGTCTGCACGGCTCAAAGGTCCAGACACCTTCTACCAGACTGACAGCCGCCAGCCCCTTATGACACATTTCAGCCATATAGGCTTCGTCTTCCTTATGGTTCATCGTATAATTAAACTTCTTCATTTTCTCTCTACCAGACTTTCTTATTTCATTTTCTTCTGGTTCTTCTTTCATTCGTCGTGGACTTTCATCAGTTATGTATCTGATATGCTCCGCTGTGCCTTTATCTGGAAACCGGATCCGGGTATCTGACCATGTCGTACAGCTTTCCATACTCTCCAAGGTCACGTACACCTGCCAGCTCCATTCCCAGGTGCATATATTTATCACACTTTGTTTTCGCATCAGTTTCCAGAACTACCGGTATCTGCAGTCTGTTTCCTTCTGCATAAGCCATGTCCATAATCTTACGCATATATCCCTGCCCCTGATACTGCTCACGCACGCAGACCAGACCCACAAAGATGTGCGGCTTCTTTTCCTTATCCATCCGGTCATGCAGTCCTTCGCCGCCGCTTTTCAGGATTTTCACAAAGCGGATGATCTGCTTCAGGTTCATAACCTGAAATACTCCCTTAAGCAACGGAATTCCCGTCTTAAGGCCAACCTTTTCTCCCGGCAGTTTATAGGCAATATAGCCCTCTCCCTTTTCACTGGTGGCATAAAGGAATCCACCCGCAAGCATTCCACGCACATATCCACAGATATAGGTAGTGACTGCTTCCTCTCCTGGAAAAAGGACATTCATCCCCTTTTCTTCCCCGTAATCATAATAGCCAAAAGCATGGCCGATTTCATAAATGACAGCCTCATCCAGTGTTTTAACCCTCATTTTTCTCTCCCTCTCCTCTTTTTCTTTCTTTTCTGATCATTGCAACTGCACAGGGGATCCTGCCTTCGCAAAGTGTATAAGTTACATCCATATATCCTGCCTCTGCAAAGAATTTCTGATAGGAATCCATAGTAAACTCTCTTTTAAAATCTGCACCTGCTTTCCCTATGGCTCCTGACACATGATTGGTCGTGCCCTTCTCTGTCTGGTTCATATAGGTAGGAATGATCATCCGTCCTCCCCTGCGGCAGACTCTGTCAAGCTCCCTCAGAGCCTTATAGGGTTCCTCCAGCAGATGAATGACATTGGCTGCCACAACCACATCAAAGGCTTCATCCGGATAGGCAAGCTGCAGGATATTTGCCTGCTCAAATTTTACATTGCCGTACTTTCTGTATTTTTTCTCTGCTCTCTGCAGCATCTTCTCTGAAAAATCAGTAGCTGTCAGGCTCTTGCACTTTCTGGCGATCACACCGCTTAAAAGTCCTGTGCCACAGGCACATTCCAGCACCTCATCCTCCGGCAGTAGAAAACTCTCTGCCACAGCGCACAGCTTCCGGTTTGCCTTTCTGTTAATGATGTTTGCAAAAATATCGTAGACCCACGCTACACGATCCCAGAACATAAGACTCTCCTTTCGGATCTGATCCCAAAGCTTTTCTGGTTAGTTTTTACTAACCACTGGGTTTTGAAAAAGCTGTCCTGTGACAGCTTTTCCTTCTACCTATCCTGCCTATAAAATCCATTCTGGCTGTATTCACTCCATTTTATATACATTTCTTTATAATGGCACTTTATAAATTCCTGTATTTTAGTCATTTCCTTATCTGTAAGGATTCCTCTCCTCTGAAGTACTGTGTCACCATTATTTTTTACAAAAAATTTTGCCGATCCTGCCTCTGTAAGTTTTCTGTCGCTAGCATGCACATGCATACACTCAATCGTACAGAATGATGTAAAATAAAGATAATATCCAGCAATTTTAAATTCATAATATTTGGGCATTATCAATCCTCCATAAATTTACGATTACTTTCGTAATACTCTTTTACGATCTGAATTTCAATATCATCCATGGAGGTCTCTAGTGTTTCACCATCTGGTGATATCACAATAGCTTTATCTGGTCTGTTCAAATTCAACACCCTGAATCCTTCTTCACATCTCGTAAACGCATATCCATTAATGATCATATCTGCTTCATCTGCAACTTTTAAAATGTCAGGCATTCTCCAGCTTTACCTCCTTAATCGGTTTCAAGAAAATTTCCGGTCGAATATACAGTTTCTCCAGTATAGGAACCAGATCAATATATTCTTCTTCACTTTCTTTGTTATGACGGTATTTTGCCATAACAACAAGATATCCATTATCCCACTCTTTCACATCAGTATACTTTTCCAGTGAATACGGTGCTCTGAACCTTATCACATAATCTTTATATTGAAATGTGGTAAAATTATCTTTATTACCAAGAACTGCGTAATCACAATCCATCTTTTCACTTTCCTCCAAAAATACCCATCTTCCAGCGACAGATCATTTCATCCCTGCATTATAGTGGAATCATAACATGATTTTTTTCCCCTGTAAACTCATTCCTGTCTTTTCCGTCAGCCCTTTTATGGCAATGCTCTGGCTCATGCCGGATACTCTGATCCACAGATTTTACAGTTCATTCATTACTTCCGTGATCACCATATTACGGATACGCTTTGCCGGTGCATACACAGCCACTGCCACTGCAAGCAGCGCAGCCAGAAGTATGACTGAAAGAGAAGCCGCCGGGAAACGCCAGACAGCATAGGCAAACCGCCCTGCAATGAGAATGTCATATAGCAGTTTGTTGAACCAGAGACCGGTTATGCAGCCAGCCGCACAGCCAAGCAGGGCATAGGTAAATGCCTCGGCGGCGATCATCTTTGTCACCTGTCTTCCATCCATTCCCACAGCCCGCATGGCTCCATACTGCTTCATTCGTGCGGATACGCTCATGGAAATGCTGTTGGCAATATTCAGCACCGATACCAGTGCAATAATCGTAAGGAATACATAGACACAGAATACAAATGCCATATAGGTTCCTGTCGTCCGTTCATCCCGCCTATCCTGAAAACTGTATGTTTCACCTGCAGCTTTCTGGATCGCCTCTACATCCGCATCTGTCGCATTGCCTGTCACCTGTATCATCACAAGGGAATAGTCCTTTTCCCCGGTCAGGCGTACAAAGGTCTCCCCGGATGTGATCAATGTCAGCTTGCCGCCTGTCAGACCGTCACTGCTGAATGGATCATTTTTCAAAAGTCCTGCTATGGTAAGCATTTCTTCTCCGATCTGAACAGTATCACCGATTTTCCACGTACTGTCCTCATCTGAAGCAGCCAGAGCAAAGTGACTGTCCCCGTACACTTTTGACAGCTTGCTGCCCCTTTTCAGACTGCCATCCTTTTTCAGGCTTCTGAGATCAAAATCATCATAGGAGATCAGATCAACTGTGCCCGAAAAATCCCCGACTTCATTCATGGATGCCGGAATATCCAGGCTGCTGCGACGTCCGTAAACCTCCTTTACTCCCTGCATTTCCCGGATATCCTCAGCCAGATCATAAGGGATTACATTACTGCCATCCGCTGTAATATTGATGTCCGGTGCAGCCGCAGACTGCGGCATCACATAATTCACCCATTCCACAATAACCGAAAAGCTCAGGAACAGAATAATACTGAGTGCAAAGGAACCCGTCATCAGGAACAGGTTTTTCTTTGCAGAGACTGCGTGATGGACACCCAGAACCGTTTCTATTCTGCCAGATCCGGTATGAACCGCATGACAGATCCTTTTTCCTTTTTCTGCATTTCCGGACACTGCCGCTATGGGAGATACTCTGGAAGCCCGCCTTGCCGGTGCATTTGCGGCAAGAAGCACGGTAATCACACCAACCAGAATACCACTGACAATGCCGGTCATACTGATCCCAAACAATGGAATATCAGAAAATTCCTCTCCCACCAGAAAACGCAGCACTGCACACAGTCCCCATGTCGTAAGGATACCAAGCAGCAGACCGGCTGGGACTGCCGTTCTGCACCAGTTCAATGCCTCCAGACGCACAAAATGGAGAATCTGTCTTTTACTCATGCCAATGCAGCGCATCATTCCAAAAAACCTGGTCCTTTGCACCACAAGACTGTTCATACTGCCGGAAATCATAAAAACACCTGCGATCAGGATCAGCAGAAACAAAAGCACAGCAACAGGAATGACCGTCTGCCCCATGGAACTGTCAAGCAGTTCAGTCACAGACAGACTTCCGTGTTTTTCCAAAAGACGAACCCGCTCCATTCTGATCCCCATTTCAGCCATACTGAATATTGTTGTCACCATAAATACAGCAAATATAATACAAAGCAGCGTCATCCGGTTCTGGCGGCGGTGAACTCTGGCAGAAATGGGAATGAGATCAAGATAACTTTTCATTCCTGTTCTCCTTTCTGTCCGGACTTCTGCAGGGCAGATGCCTCATGGACATCCTGTCCCCTCCCAAAATCAGTCAGTATCCCGTCTGATACCTGTAAAACCCTGTCTGCTGTCTGCGCAACTCTTCTGCTGTGGGTGATCATGATAATGGTCTGCTCATATTTTCTTGATGTTTCTTTCAGCAGAGTAATGACTTCACTTGTATTCTGCGTGTCCAGATTACCGGTAGGTTCATCGGCCAGGATCAGTGCCGGCCTTGTGAAAAGTGCCCGTCCGATCGCCACTCTCTGCTGCTGACCACCGGAAAGCTGTCCCGGCAGATGATCCCGCCGGTCTTTCAGGTTAAGTACCGCCAGTAATTCCTCCAGATATTTCCCATCCGGCTTCTGATAGTCCAATAACACAGGAAAAATTATGTTCTGTTCCACAGTTAATTCCGGGATCAGGTTAAATGCCTGAAAAATAAATCCGATGTTCCGACGCCGGAAAACTGTCAGCTTCCGATCATTCATTGTAAAAATATCTCTTCCATCAATTACTACTTTACCTGAAGTTGGCGTATCCAGTGCACCGATCATGTTAAGCAGGGTACTTTTGCCGGAGCCGGATTCTCCAACAATTGCCACATATTCCCCTTTAGGAACAGAAAAGCTGACATTTTTCAGTGCTTTTACAGCGGCTTCACCGCTGCCGTAAGTCTTACTGATATTTCTGACTTCCAACAGATCCATAATCCTGATACCTCTTTCTAAATATTTTAAGACGCAGACAGCCTGTTTTTCTGTCTGCGTCTCAGAGAATAGCACTGAAATATTACTGCCGCCCTACAGCCAGCCTACAATTTTGTAGGAATGAAAAAATCCAGTGTAAAAACTGTACCCTTTCCCGGTTCACTGTCAACCTCGATCAGTCCGTCATGGGCTTCTATGATTGCCTTTGCCAGTGGCAGGCCAAGTCCGATCCCCTGTGTATCAGCAGAAAAACGGCTGCGGTAAAAACGCTTGAAAATATGGGGCAGATCCTCAGGGTGGATCCCGCATCCATTGTCTTTGATTTCAATCTGAATGACAGAGGGCAGCCTTCTCCATTCAATCCGGACGGTATCTCCTTTTTTCGTATGATCAAGCGCATTTTTAGCGATATTACTGACCGCCTCAGTCATCCAATCCCGGTCGCAGAAAAGAAAAACATCTTCTTTCCCGGACAGAATGATCTCTTTTCCCTCCTGTCTGGCCCGATATGCAAAATGCAGTTCCACATCCTGCATCATATCCGCCACATTTTCCATCTGTTTTTCAAATATTACAGAACCCGCATCCAGCTTCGTGATCTTCAGCAGATTCTGCACCAGCATTTCCATGCGGTCAATCTCCTGCTCGGACAGATCTGCGAACTCCTTCACGGAAGCCGCTTCCACATCTTCATCCTGTAAAAGCCCATTATAAATATTCAACGCCGCCAGCGGCGTTTTCAGCTGATGGGAAATATCAGAAATGGTATTTTTCAAAAATTCTTTTTCCTGCTGCTCTTTGTCTGCATGGGCATCCAGAACAGCCGCCAGTGAATTGACAGAATGAAAGAGCCGGTACAGTTCGCCCTCCTGATCACATTCAAGGCGGACGCTCCTGTCACCATCAAGATACGCATTGATCTGGGATACTGCCTGCTCCATTACGGCATGCTGTTTTCTGAAATAAAAGAAACAAACCAGCCAGGCAGCCATACCTGTCAGAAGAAAAACGACCAGTAATATCATGGAAAAATGACGGCAATAGAACCACAGCAGTCCCTCTGTAAGAATAAGGACTGCTGTCCAGATAGCCAGCAGGGAAATAAATAAATTTCTGATATCTTTATTTGCCAAAATCTTCATAGACACCTCAGTCAGTGACATTCCATTTGTAACCCATTCCACGTACCGTCAGAAGCATTTGCGGCTCCCCCGGATCATCCTCGATCTTCATGCGGAGCCGCCGCATATATACCGTAAGTGCACTGCTGTCGATATAATTTTCTTCACAGTCCCACAGCTTATCCAGGATCTGTTCCTTTGTAAGAACCACATTCGGATTACGCATAAAGAAACACAGCAGCTTATATTCTGCCGCAGTCAGATCCAGCAGTTTTCCTTTTTTGAAAGCCTGCCCCTGCAGCAAAAGGACTTTGATATCATTCGACTGCAGCTCCGTGTCTGCCATCTGGAAGGAACCGGCACGTCGAAGCAGCGCATTGATCCTGGAAATCAGAACACCCAGTTTAAATGGTTTCGTAATATAATCATCACCGCCAATATCCAGTCCCATGATGATACTTGTTTCTTCATCCGAAGCAGTCAGAAAAATGATCGGCACCTTCGATGTGAGACGCACCTTCTGGCAGAACGTAAAGCCTGAGCCATCCGGCAGTGATACATCCAGCACCAGCAGATCATATTTCCCGTCTGTCCATAATGCATCCGCCTCCCTGAGTGTCCTGGCAATATGTGTTTCAAATCCCTGCTTTTTAAAGGCAAAGGAAAGCCCGTTCATCAGACTTAAATCATCTTCCAAAAGTAATATTCTGATCATGCTTCTGTTCCTCCATAAAGCACATTATAATTCTTTGTCCCGGGCAATACAAATATATCCTGTTTACCGGCAAAGAAAATGCAGATATCTGGAATAACAGGCCAATATTTTTCGTGATTTA
>CACXDC010000205.1 GCA_902766365.1 uncultured Lachnospiraceae bacterium
ATATTAACAGGATGTCTGTTGGTATTGCTGCGATTGCTATCATTGTAGCTGTCATTCTGTCTGCGTTTGTTTATGGTAATATGCAGAAACAGAAGCAGAAGGAACAGCAGCAACAGCGTCTCCTCGAGGAAACGGCAAATGCAGCGGAAAAGGCCAATCAGGCAAAATCCACGTTCCTGTTCAACATGTCACATGATCTGCGAACACCCATGAATGCGATTCTTGGATATACGGATCTGGCTACGGAGCATTTACACGAACCGGAGAAGCTGGAGGGGTACATGAATCATATCCGGGCTTCCGGGGAAAAACTGTTATCCATTATCAACAGTGTGCTGGAGCTTGCCAGGATCGAGAATAATCAGACCGTGATAGAAGAAAGCGCAATAAAGGCAGGGGAAGGGTTTGATTCCTGCATTGTCATGTTTACGACAGCACTGAAAGAGAAAAACCAGACTCTGACAGTAGAAAAAGATATTTATTATCCTTATATTTATATTGATAATGCCCATGTGTCAGAGATTGTCCTTAATATTATCAGTAATGCTATTAAGTATACGGGGAATGACGGGAATATTCACTGCATACTCAGGCAGAAGCCGGGAGAAAAGGAAGGCTTCTGCATTACAGAGATCATAGTTTCGGATGACGGCATTGGGATGTCAGAGGAGTTTCAGAAACATATTTTTGAAGCATTTTCCAGAGAAAGGTCATCTACGGTGAGCGGAGTACCCGGTACAGGGCTTGGTATGGGCATAGTGAAAAAACTGGTCGATCTGATGCATGGCACGATTGAGGTTGAAAGCAGACTGGGAGAAGGCTCTGCTTTTACAGTCAGGATTCCGTGCCGTATTGCCGGGAAGGAAGATATCCAGGAGAAAGCAGCCAGATATCATCTGGATAAGGAAAGCATTGCGGGAAAAAGGATTCTGCTTACAGAGGATAATGAGCTGAACGCAGAAATCGCGACAGAACTGCTGAAAGAAGAAGGGCTTCTGGTAGACAGAGCCAATGATGGCGTAGTATGCGTGGAAATGATGGAAAAGACACCGGCAGGCTATTATGATCTGATCCTGATGGATGTGCAGATGCCGATCATGGATGGTTACAAAGCGACACAGGCGATCAGAAGGATGCAGGATCCGGTAAAAGCAGGAATCCCTATCATAGCCATGACAGCAAACGCATTTGCAGAGGACAGGCAGAGGGCATTTGAACTGGGCATGAATGATCACGTGGCAAAGCCGATCGACCGGAATGCCCTGATACTTGTCCTTGAAAGGTGGCTGCATGCCGGAATTATCTGTGTGGAGGAGCAGAATACGGAAGCGTAAAAATTACCTCTTGCATTTCACAGAGAGCCGTGTTATTCTATCTCCGGATAAAAGAATAGAAAAGTTCTTCGGGGTTGGGTGAAATTCCCTACCGGCGGTATAGTCCGCGACCCGTATGTGCAGGAGACTGACAGGATAGTCAGAGGCAGGCACAGCGGCTGATTTGGTGCGATTCCAAAACCGACAGTACAGTCTGGATGAGAGAAGAAAAGAACAGTCAGGTTTCAGAAAAGAGCCTGATGTTCTGTATGAGCAGAAAAGTAAGTGAGCCCCGGATGAATTTCATCCGGGGTTTTTGAATTGCCAGGGATGAAAATAGAAGATCTGGCAGCACGATGGCAGCTTTCTGCGACAGAAGAACCTTTCTGAAATGGCATATGCCAGCCGTACAGGCAGAAAGAGAGGAAAAAGAAATGAATAATGGTTTATGGACAAGTGTAAAGGACAATGTAGTATTTGTTCTGGTTTCAGTCGGAATTGCAGCGGCACTGATGCTGATCGCCTATGCAGCCGAAAAGGCGATCAAGAAAAGAAACCATGATACCGAGAGGATCTTAAGCACAAGAAAGATCGCCATGATCGGTGTGTTTTCAGCAATCGCAGCAGTACTGATGCTGTTTGAGTTCCCACTGCCCTTTGCACCTTCTTTTTATGAACTGGATTTCAGCGAGATCCCGGCACTGGTAGGCACCTTTGCCTTCGGACCGGTAGCAGGTGTGATGATCGAATTTGTGAAGATCCTGTTAAAGCTTCTGATGAAAGGAACAAGCACCGCATTTGTAGGAGATCTGGCTAACTTTGTAGTAGGCTGCAGCTTTATTCTGCCGGCTTCCATCATCTATCTGTTTAAGAAAACAAGAAAAACCGCACTGATCGGATCTGTTACAGGAACACTGATCATGACCGTGTTTGGCACTGCGTTTAATGCGATCTATCTGCTCCCTGCATTCTCAAAGCTTTACGGACTCCCGCTGGATGCCATTGTGCAGATGGGAAATGCAGTAAATGGAAATATCAACAGTATCGTGACGCTTGTTATCTTTGCAGTAGCCCCCATGAATCTGTTAAAGGGTGGCAGTGTTTCCCTGGTGACCATGCTGATCTACAAGAAGCTCAGCCCGATCCTGAAATCAGCGACCATTTCCGGAAAAACAGAGCGCATCAAACGGGTAGAAACTGTAAAATAAATAAGAATATACAGACACTGACGAGAAAAAAGGTGATTATGAAAACGTCCATGCAGATGCGTGGGCGTTTTTCTTTAAGATAAAATTAAGGATATGATCCTGTTTTTGAAGAAAAACCTCTGATATAATTCGTTATATTGTACAGAAAAGGGAAATACAATGAGAAATGAGAATTTTCCTATTGACAAAACTGTATTAATGATATAATACAATAATACATAAAGAAAAGGAAGGGGACAGGGAAAAGGATGGATGAGCTGATAGAGATCCGGGATATGTGTAAGATCTATAATCCAGGTGAGAATGAAGTACGGGCACTGGATCATGTGGATCTGCAGATCGACCGTCATGAGTTTGTAGCGATCATCGGGCAGTCAGGATCTGGTAAGTCAACACTGATGAATATGCTGGGCTGTCTGGATGTGCCGACATCAGGTACTTATTATCTGAACGGACAGGATGTGTCACATCTGACAGATGATGAGCTATCCGACATCAGGAACAGAGAGATTGGTTTTATCTTTCAGGGCTTTAACCTGATCGCTAATATGACGGCACTTGAGAATGTGGAGCTGCCTCTGATCTACAGGGGGGTTCCGAAGAAAGAAAGGGAGGAACTGTCAAGGACTGCACTGAAAAAGGTAGGACTTGAGAAGCGGATGGACCATAAGCCCTCTGAAATGTCCGGTGGACAGCAGCAGAGAGTGGCCATTGCAAGAGCGATCGCCCAGGCACCGCCTGTGATCCTGGCAGATGAGCCGACAGGAAATCTGGATTCCGGTTCCACGAAAGAGATCATGGGGATCCTGAAGGATTTACATAAAGAAGGCAGGACCGTGATCCTGATCACGCATGATAATGAGATCGCAGCAAGGGCGAAGCGGATCATCAGGATCATGGATGGAAAGATTGTAGCAGATATTAATAATGAAGCAGTACTGGCATAGAATTCTGGAGGAGAAGATGGAAGAAGAAAAGAAAGACGTTCTGGCAGTGGAAGCAGCAGAACCAGAATCAAAGAAAGATGATGTGAAAAAGCAGAAGAAGGAAAAGAAAACCAAAAAGGAAAAGAAGCCCGTTGATCCAGCGAAGAAAAAGAAGAAAAGACGGATCATCATTCTTTCTGTTGTGGGCGTGTTTGTTCTTTATATTATCGTTTCCAATGTGGTTGCGGCGAACAGGCCTGTATCAATCTATACGACAGCGGCAGAGAGGGGAGATATCACACAGACGATCAACACAAGCGGAAGTGTGACGTCCAATGAAGAGAAGACTTATTTTTCTGATGTAAATGTAAAGATCGGCAATGTGAATGTAGAGGCAGGAGATGCTGTGAAAAAGGGCGATGTCCTGATCAGCTATGATGAAAATGCTCTCTCCCAGGCAACGGAACTTGCCCAGCTTGACAGGCAGGCTTCGGAAGGAAGCTACCGGAACTCAGTACAGACCAACAATGAAAAGCTTGGGGATCTGAATGAAGCCAACGTGAATCTGGAGGTGCTGGATCAGCAGATCGAAGATACTCAGGCTTACATAACCAGTCTGAACAACAAGATCCAGAAGAAAAAAGATGATCTGGCACACTTTGGAACACTGCTCCAGATTTCCCTTCTGGACTGGCAGGATCAGCCTGATTCTGATGAATATATGAATCTGCAGAAGCAGATCCAGTTAAATACCTATGAACAGTCTCATAACAAGGAGATTGAAGGCTGGGAATCAGAGCTGGAAGTATATAATGACATGCTTTCCAAATACAAGGAATACCGTTCAGAAATGAAAACCCAGAAGAGCAGCGCTGATGGCAGTAAGATGACAGCCGGAGCCAAAGAAGAACTGGAGGCCGGTAATCAGACCAAGGAGATCCAGTCTGAGGATAAGATCACAAAGCTGGAGGCAGTCGCAGGCGGTGTGACAGCAGAGTTTGACGGTGTTGTAACCTCAGTCAGTGCAGTAGAAGGTTCCACAGCGGCAGAAGGCACAGAGCTTTTAAAGCTGGAAAGCACAGAGGATGTATGTGTCAAGATTTCTGTGACCAAGTATGATCTTGATAAGATCGCCCTTTCCCAGAAAGCAACGGTGACCATCGGTGGTAAGGAATATGAAGGTGAAGTTTCCAAGATCAATAAGATGGCACAGAAAAATGACAGTGGTGCGGCTGTTGTGGGAACAGAGATCAAAATCCTGAATCCGGACAGTGATGTATATCTGGGTGTGGAAGCCAAGGTAGTGATCGAGACAGGAGAATCAAAAGATACCATTCTGGTACCGGTGACAGCAGTCAATGTGGACAGTACAGGCGAATTTGTGTATGTCATTGAAAATAATGTGGTAGTGAAGAAGCAGATAGAAACGGGTATTTCTTCTGATACCATGACAGAGGTTTTAAGTGGTGTTTCCGAAGGAGACCAGCTGATCACAGAGGTGAATGGAGATATTGCAGAGGGTATGGCAGCAGTAGCTGTTCCCATGAATTAAGGAGCACGGATTATGGCACAGATATGGGAATATATAAAGATTGCCCTGATGAATATCAGGGGCAACAAAGGACGGTCCATATTGACTATGCTCGGGATCATCATCGGTATTTCCTCAGTTATCATGGTCATTTCCATTGGTAATGGTGTCCGGGGACAGGTCAATTCCGAACTGGAGGGCCTGGCCGGTGGACAGATTGCCTTTTATGTGGACAGTACCAGGAAGGATACGACTGTTACCTTTGATCAGTCGGACTTTGATGCCATTATGGAGCAGGTGGATCATGTAAAGGGTGTGACACCGGCATTCAGTCTCTGGGGCACGGCAGAAGGACCAAAGGGTGATTTTGACATCAGTCTCGAAGCAGGAACAACAGGATTGCAGTACCGGTCTTCTGAACCGATCATCAAGGGCAAGTATTTTACTCAGAATGATTATGACAGCGGAGCCAATGCCTGTGTGATCACGGAAGCCAGCGCCATTGCCCTGTTTGGAACAACGGATGTGATAGGCATGACTTTTGATGCCACTTTTTATGGAGTGACACAGGAGATGCGTGTTGTCGGGATCCGGCAGGACAGTGCTTCTTCCCTGATCAACATGGGATCCAGCATGGATCAGACGGTAACAGCAGAAGCGCCACTTACCTTTGTGGGTAACAAGTATGGCTTTTATATTGATGATACCGAGCAGTTTTATGTGATGGCTGATTCATCAGAAAACTCTGTGGAAGTGGCTTCCAAAGTACTGAACCTGATGGAGATCCGGCACAATGTACGTGGAGAAAACCAGATTATGATGCAGAGCTTTACCGATGTATCTTCCCAGTTTGATACGATCCTTGGATTCATCACGATCTTCATATCTTTTGTGGCAGCTATCTCCCTGCTGGTTGGTGGTATCGGTGTCATGAACATCATGCTGGTATCAGTGACAGAAAGGACAAGGGAGATCGGTATCCGGAAAGCCCTCGGTGCCAGAACCGGATCGATCCTGCTGCAGTTCCTGGCAGAGGCAGGTATCATTACCCTGCTTGGAGGACTGATCGGCATTATCCTTGGTATCCTCGGAGGCATGCTGGTAGGAAGTATCGCCGGGATCACACCGGCAGTCAATCCGGCCACGGTGATCGGTGCTTCGGTATTCTCCTGTGGCGTTGGAATTTTCTTCGGTATTTATCCGGCGAAAAAAGCGGCACGTTTAAGTCCGATCGAGGCACTCAGACATGAATAGGGTGTTGCACTTTGCCCGATTTTTAGTATAATAAAAATATTGAGGTCAGAGGTTATTGTTTTTACAATGCAAAGCAATGACTTCCGGCCTTATTTTATGAAAACATACGAAATGATCATAAACGGAACAGAAAGGACATAGCGATGGAAGTAGAATTTGACGTACAGATGACATCAGCAGATCTTTATGATTATATGCTGCATCATACCTTTACCAGTCCCTCCGGGCTGATCGGTGCGGTAGCCGGTGCACTGATGATCGTAGCAGGCTTTGCAGGAAGCGGCGTTTTATGTACGATTGCGGGGATCGTGATCCTTCTGTATCTTCCGGTGGCACTTTTCATGCGTTCCAAGCGGCAGTTCCTCAGTAATCCGGCATTTAAGCAGCCTTTGCATTACCGGATGGATGAGGAAGGGATCACCGTATCACAGGGAGAACATGAGGAATGCTGCAAGTGGGAGGACATGCAGAGGGCGGTATCCACCATGCGGAGTATTGTTCTTTATACCTCGGCAGTCAATGCAACCATTCTGCCGAAGAAAGCCATGGGAGAGAAAACAGCGGCTGTGATCGAGGCTATATCCACCCATATGCCGCCAAAGAAGGTGAAAATAAGATGCTGACAGAAAAAGAAAGCTTCCGGGCAGAGGATACCTTTGCCCTTGGCAGACAGATCGGGGAAAATGCAAAGCCGGGAGAGGTCTATACGCTGATCGGCGACCTTGGTGTCGGTAAGACCGTGTTTACGCAGGGGCTGGCAGCAGGCCTTGGAATTACGGAACCGGTGAACAGTCCGACCTTTACCATATTACAGAGCTATGAAGAGGGAAGACTTCCCTTTTACCATTTTGATGTATACCGGATCGGGGATATTTCCGAGATGGATGAGATCGGATATGAGGACTGTTTTTACGGAGACGGGGTCAGTCTGGTGGAGTGGGCCGATCTGATCAGGGAGATCCTGCCTGATCATTATACGCAGATCACGATTCTGAAGGATCTGGAAAAAGGATTTGATTACCGGAAGATCCTGATAGAAGAGATATAGGAGGCAATATGAAGATCATTGCACTGGACAGCTCCGGTCTTGTGGCATCCGTTGCGCTGCTTGAAGAAACCGGACTGGTAGGAGAATACAATATTCAATACAAAAAGACCCATTCCCAGACACTTCTTCCCATGCTGGAGGAGCTGAAAAATCAGGTGGAGCTGGATCTTTCTACGGTAGATGCTATCGCTATAGCAAGCGGACCCGGATCCTTTACAGGACTTCGTATCGGCTCAGCGACAGCCAAAGGACTTGCCTATGCACTGCAGATCCCGATCATCGAGATCCCGACACTGCAGGGTCTTGCCTGCAATCTGTACGGAACGGATAAACTGGTGTGTCCGATCATGGATGCCAGAAGAGAACAGGTTTATACGGGAATCTATGCCTTTGAAAAGAAAGAAAATACAGGAAGTACAGAGGAAATGCATGAGCCGGATGGCTATATGATGAAGGAGATTCTGTCTGACAGGCCGATCGCCATTACAGAGATCGCACAGCATTGCAATGAACTGGGAAGAGAAGTGATCTTCCTTGGAGATGGTGTTCCGGTATATGGGGAGAAATTAAAGGAACTGATGAAGGTTCCCTATAGCTTTGCTCCTGCACACATGAACAGACAGCGTGCGGCAGCCTTTGGTGTACTGGCCTTTGACTGGTATTCAGAAGGAAAGTATGTCAGTGCCATGGAGCATGCACCGGAATACCTGCGTCTGTCCCAGGCAGAACGGGAGCGGAATCATGCAGATTAGGGAGCTTCGCGCAGAGGATGTGCCGGCAGTTGCCAGGATTGAAGTCGAAGTTTTTTCAGAGCCGTGGACAGAACGGGATTTCCTGGAAATGGTGGAAGCAGATTATGCACACTATTTTGTGGCAGAGGAAGCTGGAGAGATCACAGGCTACTGTGGGCTCAGAAATATGGCAGGTGAAGGAGAGATCACCAATGTTGCCGTAGCACCGGCTTTTCGGAGAAAGGGGATCGGCAGAAAGCTGATGGAGCATCTGCTTACAGAAGCCCCTATCTGCGGTGTGGGTGACTGCACCCTTGAAGTGCGTGCCGGGAACAGTCCGGCAATCAGTCTGTATGAAAGCCTCGGGTTTCGTATAGAAGGCATCCGGCCGGGGTTTTATACAAAGCCCAGGGAAGATGCACTGATCATGTGGAAGAGACAGGAAGAACAAGGATAATTTACCACTGGTTCTTTCTCTCTGTATCCTTCATAATAAAAGCAGAGATTTTATGAAAAACGGGAGGATACCATGCGTATTTATGAAGAAGGAAGCAGGGAAAAACTTTCTGCTGTGATCTGTAATCAGTGCGGAAAAAAGATGAAGGTTGAAAATGGGATCCTGATGGAGGGATGCTGCCATGTGGAGACTCCTTTTTCTTATTTCAGCCAAAAGGATGGTCAAAGGTACTTGTTTGACCTGTGCGAAGAGTGTTATGATAAAATGATAGCAGAATTTTCTATTCCTGTGGAGATCAGGGAGGAAACAGAACTGCTTTGACAGGCATTTCCTGCCTGCAATATAGGGAGGTACTATGCTCGATATTTGTTTGCTTGGTACCGGAGGCATGATGCCGCTTCCTTACAGGTGGCTGACATCCATGATGGCCCGGTACAACGGTCAGAGTATACTGATCGACTGTGGAGAAGGAACACAGATCGCCATGAAGGAGAAGGGCTGGAGCCCCAAACCGATCGATGTGATCTGTTTTACCCATTTTCATGCCGATCATATCAGCGGACTGCCCGGTATGCTTCTCACGATGGGGAATGCAGAACGGACGGAGCCGCTTCTTTTGGTGGGACCAAAGGGGCTTTCCCGGGTGGTGGCATCCCTTCGGGTGATCGCACCGGAGCTTCCCTTTGTGATCGACTGCCTGGAACTGACCGAGAACGAACAGAGCATTGTTTTTGATGGATTTAAGATCGAGGCCTTTAAGGTGAACCATAATGTGCCCTGCTATGGGTACAGTATGGTGATTGACAGGATCGGAAAATTCCAGGTGGAAAAGGCTGTTTCTCTTGGAATTGACAAGCGATACTGGAACAGGCTCCAGCATGGTGAAGTAGTTGAAACACCGGAAGGAACCCTGACACCGGAGATGGTTCTTGGAGAGAAAAGAAAAGGCCTCCGGGTAACCTATTGTACTGACACCAGACCGACAGAGAGTATTCTGCAGCATGCGAAGGAGGCAGATCTTTTTATCTGTGAAGGCATGTACGGGGAACCGGATAAGCTGAAAAAAGCCAAAGAAAATAAGCATATGACATTTTATGAGGCTGCGGAGATTGCAAGAAAAGCGATGCCAAAGCGTCTGTGGCTGACTCATTACAGTCCGTCGCTGAACAGACCGGAGGAATATCTTCCGGCAGCAAGAAAGATATTCCCCGGGACAGAAACCTGTAAAGATGGAAAGACGATCACTCTTTTATTTGAGGATGAAGCATGAACAAAAAGAAAGTAAAAGCGGAAGGATATAAGGTAGTCATTGTTGGTCTGATTCTGATACTTCTGGTTGGAGGATATTATTTTTATCTTTCAAACAAGAGTCATAAGACGGAAGAAGAACCGGTTAAGATCACAGCGGTCCAGGAAGCCCTTCTGTACAATTTTGACCGGAATTATCCGCCTACCCCCAAGGAGGTAGTGAAGCTTTATGGCAAAATGACGCAGTGCTTCTATAATGAAGAATATACAGATGAAGAATTTAAAGAACTGGCGTTTAAGATCGAAAATCTTTATGATGAGGAGCTGATCGCCAATAAAACACAGGAGCAGTATCTGCAGGATCTGAAGTGGGATATTAATAATTTTAAAGAGCAGGAGATCGTGATCTCAAGCTGTACAGTAAGCTCCAGTGCAGATGTGGATTATTATTCTGTAGATGAAAATGAATTTGCAAGATTATACTGTACCTTCAATCTGAGAAAAGGAACAACCCTTGGCTCTGTGGAGGAGGTATTTCTTTTACGGAAAGACCCGAAGGGACATTGGAAGATCTATGGCTTTAAACTGGCAGATGATGCCAATAATATTGAGTGAGGAAATACAGATGGAAAAGGATGTTACGATTCTGGCAATAGAGAGCTCCTGTGATGAGACGGCAGCAGCCGTTGTAAGAAATGGCAGAGAAGTATTGTCTAATGTGATATACTCCCAGATCGCACTGCATACAGTATACGGAGGTGTGGTTCCGGAGATCGCTTCCAGAAAGCATATTGAGAAGGTGATCCAGGTCATTGATCAGGCGCTTGTGGATGCCAATATGAAATTACAGGATATGGATGCAATTGCAGTCACTTATGGCCCCGGACTTGTTGGGGCTTTACTTGTGGGAGTTTCCGCAGCCAAGTCGATCAGCTTTGCCACAGGAATCCCACTTGTTGGCGTGCACCATATTGAAGGACACATCAGTGCAAATTACATAGAGAATAAAGATCTCGAGCCGCCCTTTGTATGTCTTGTAGTATCCGGCGGGCATTCCCATCTGGTAGTCGTTAAGGATTATGGAGAATACGAGATCCTTGGACGTACCAGGGATGATGCGGCAGGAGAGGCCTTTGATAAGGTGGCAAGGGCAATAGGCCTTGGGTATCCCGGCGGCCCGAAGATCGATAAAGTGGCAAAGCAGGGCAATCCCGATGCCATTCATTTCCCACGGGCAAAGGTAGCACAGGCAGAGTATGATTTCAGCTTCAGCGGCCTGAAATCAGCGGTACTGAATTATCTGAATTCCTGTGAAATGAAGGGAGAGACTATCAATCAGGCAGATGTGGCAGCTTCCTTCCAGAAGGCAGTAGTTGATGTGCTTGTGGATCATTCCATGGAAGCGCTTCGCAAATGTGGTTATAAG
>CACXDC010000206.1 GCA_902766365.1 uncultured Lachnospiraceae bacterium
CAGGGAATGGGCGGAAAGCCAAAGAACCTGAAAAAGACAGTAGGAAGACTGCTTTCCTATATTTCCCATGAAAAAGGAAAACTGATCCTTGTATTTTTCTGTGTGATCCTGGGAACAGCAGCGAACCTTGCCGGTTCCTATATGCTCCGTCCCATTATCAACGGACTGACATCCGAAAATGGAAGCGTTGCTTTCCTGTTAAAGGGTGTGCTCGTGATGCTTGGGATCTATCTGATCGGAACACTGGCACAGTATATGCAGCAGAAGATCATGATCGGGATTTCCCAGAATGCGATCCAGACACTGCGTAATGAACTGTTCCAGAAGATGCAGAAGCTTCCGGTCAGATATTATGATACCAATAACCACGGCGACCTGATGAGCCGTTTCACCAATGACGTGGATGCGGTAGGAGAAATGCTGAACAATACCGTAGTACAGATGATCTCCGGTCTGATCAGTATCATCGGAACCTTCAGCCTGATGCTGTATACCAATGTATGGCTGACCCTGATCACGATCGTCATGATCCCGCTGATGCTGCAGGCAGTCAAGAAGATCGGAAGCATGAGCCGGAAGTATTACCGTGCACAGCAGGCCGCACTTGGTACCCTGAACGGTTATATTGAGGAGACCGTAACCGGACAGAAGGTTGTCAAGGTATTCTGCCATGAGGAAGAGGCAAAGGAAGAGTTCGATTATCTGAATACCGATCTTCGTGGAAAGCAGATCAAGGCACAGTTCTTTGGCGGTATCATGGGACCTGTGATGGGAAACATGGGTCAGGTAAGCTACTCCCTGACAGCATGTATCGGTGGTATCCTCTGTGTACTGCGTGGTTTTGATATCGGTGGACTGACAGTGTTTGTAAACTATTCCAGACAGTTCTCAAGACCGCTGAATGAGATCGCCATGCAGGTCAACACGATCTTTTCCGCACTGGCAGGTGCAGAGAGAGTCTTTGCTGTAATGGATGAAGCACCGGAAGCAGAGGATGCAGAAAATGCCATTTCCATCAGGGAAGAGGAAGACGGCTTCTGCTATGTGATCCCGAAGTCAAATGCAGTTACGAAGGATCAGAAGGTGATGACAGATATTCTGCGTGAGGATGCAGATTACTATTATAAGAAAGTAAATGGTGCAGTCACGCTGCAGGATGTAACCTTTGGCTACAATCCGGACAAAACGATCTTAAAGCATGTGTCCCTGTATGCGAAGCCGGGACAGAAGATCGCCTTTGTAGGATCTACAGGAGCCGGCAAAACAACCATTACCAACCTGATCAACCGTTTTTATGATATCAATGAAGGAAGCATCACGATCGATGACATTCCCGTGACAGAGATCAGAAGGGATGACCTGAGAAAGAATATCGCCATGGTACTGCAGGATACCCACCTCTTTACCGGAACGGTAAGGGAAAATATCCGTTATGGACGGCTGGATGCCACAGATGAAGAAGTGGAGCAGGCAGCAAAGACAGCAAGTGCCCATTCCTTTATCAAGCGTCTGGAGAATGGTTATGATACTCTCCTTGAGGGAGATGGTGCGAACTTAAGCCAGGGTCAGAGACAGCTGATCAATATTGCAAGAGCTGCCATTTCCAAAGCACCGATCCTGATCCTGGATGAGGCGACCAGTTCGGTTGATACCAGAACCGAGAAGCATATCGAAAAGGGTATGGACAGACTGATGGCACAGAGAACAACGCTTGTGATCGCACACAGACTTTCCACCGTAAGAAATGCCAATGCCATTATGGTACTGGAAAACGGAGAGATCATTGAGCGTGGTGACCATGAGGACCTGCTTGCACAGAAAGGACGTTACTACGAGCTGTATACCGGTCTGTCTGAACTGAGCTAGTGAGAAAGACCTGGGACCCTGCCGGAAGAGAGCAGAAATACGGACTGTATGGAGAATGTGCCTGATATTGTGGTCTGTATGCAGACAGGTTTTGACAAACATGTTCTGTGTGCGGTAAACTGAATATAATCTATGATCTGCCCTCCTGCGGACTGTGGGAGGGCAGAAGCTTTATCAGGAGGGGAAACGATGTTTACTGAAAATAAAATACTGATTGGTAAATCCGAAGAAGAAAAGGTATTTATCTATCCGAAAATGGCAAATCGTCATGGCATGATCGCAGGGGCTACGGGAACCGGTAAGACCATTACCTTAAAGGTTCTGGCAGAGTCCTTCAGTGACTGCGGTGTTCCGGTTTTTCTGGCAGATGTAAAGGGTGACCTTGCAGGCATGTGCCTTGATGGGGAAGACAGTGAGAATATCAGAAGCCGTGTAGAAAAGCTTGGGCTTTCCGGACTTGGATTTTCCCTGAAAAAATATCCTGTCAATTTTTTTGATATCTACGGGGAGAAGGGAATGCCGCTTCGTACCACGGTATCTGAGATGGGACCGCTCCTGCTTTCCCGGATCCTTGATCTGAATGATACGCAGTCAGATATCCTGACAGTGATCTTTAAGATCGCAGATGATCAGGATCTGCTTCTGATCGATACGAAGGATCTGAAGGCCATGCTCCAGTATGTAGGGGAGAATGCAAAGGAACTTTCCCTGACCTATGGCAATATTTCAAAGCAGAGCCTTGGAGCTATCATCAGAGCGATCATTGCACTGGAAGCAGAAGGAGCCGAGTTTTTCTTCGGGGAACCGGCACTGGACATCAGGGACTGGCTGAGCACAGACAACATGGGCCGTGGGAAGATCCAGATCCTGGACTGTCAGAAGCTCATTAACCGTCCTGCCATGTATGCCACTTTCCTGCTCTGGATGATGTCTGAGCTGTTTGAGACACTGCCGGAGACAGGAGACGCAGAGAAGCCGAAAATGGTCTTTTTCTTTGATGAAGCCCATATGCTTTTTGATACGGCACCAAGGGTACTGCTTGAAAAGGTGGAGCAGATGGTAAAGCTGATCCGCTCCAAGGGTGTCGGCATTTATTTTGTGACACAGAGCCCTAAGGATATTCCGGACGGTGTGCTTGCCCAGCTTGGCAATAAGATCCAGCATGCCCTGCATGCCTATACACCGGCAGAGCAGAAGAAGGCGAAGGCAGCGGCAGCTTCTTTCCGTGAAAATCCGGAATTTGATACCTATGAGACACTGACAAACCTCGGAATCGGGGAAGCACTGATCTCGGTGCTGGATGAAGAGGGAATCCCCACAGTGGTGAAGAAATGTAAGATCCTGCCTCCGCAGAGCCGGATGGGAGCCATCACGGATGCAGAGAGAGAAAAGGAGATCAGAGAGAGTCTTCTTTACAGCAAATATGAAGAAAGCTTTGACCGTGATTCTGCCTATGAATTCCTGCAGAGAAAGGCACTGACAGATGCGACGGATGCGCAGAAGGCCAAAGAAGAGGCCGAGGCGAAGAAGCTTCAGGAAAAAGAGGAAGCGGCAGCCAGAAAGCAGCAGGAGAAGGAAGAAGCAGCACTTCAGAAGCAGAAGGAAAAAGAAGCGGAGCGTCAGAAGAAGAGAACAAAATCTGCTGTCAATCAGGTGGCAGGCAGTGCAGCCGGGACCATAGGAAGAGAAATAGGCAATACTCTTGGCAAATCTGTAGGCGGCAGCTTTGGCAAGAAGCTTGGCGGTAATGTGGGAGCTTCTCTTGGAAGAGGACTGATGAAGACTCTGTTTAAAATGTAAGATCATGTAAGAGCAGGATAAAAAGAAAAACGGCAGCAGTTCTGCAAAGGAGCAGAATCCGCTGCCGTTTTTTGTGTGTTCTGGAACACAGTCTGGTAGGTGGCAGGGATCAGTGCTGCGGGTGGTAAAAATTTTCCGATATCCGCACAGATTCTCTCGTTTACAGGATAAATGCTCTGTGCTATAATCAGAAGAAAAATAAGTATAGTA
>CACXDC010000207.1 GCA_902766365.1 uncultured Lachnospiraceae bacterium
ACATGAAAATAAGATCCTCCTTAGAATGGTGTGAAAAAATAATAAGTGAAAATATCCGGTGAAAACCGGAAGGATGTCCCTTGGGGAGCATGAGTAAAGCTGAAACTGTAAAACGGGAAAGCCGGACGGCTTCCGAAAATAAGCGGAAACGCAGGAGAAACAGAAAACCAGTTCTTCTGCGTTGAATGCAGTATATCAGCCTGTTCTATATCGTGCAAGTAGAAAAAAATTGCCGCACCGGGAAGCATAAACAGTCAGATATGCAGTTTTTATACAAGAGGATGTAGGAAAGAACGGAAGGAGATCAAGATTTTGTATTGTGCAATCTGTCAGTCCGGTAAAAATGCAGAAATCTTGAAAAAATCAATATTCTCTGATACACTAGAGAAGATTTAAAGGGAAAGTTTTATCAATATAATAATAAAAGGAGTGTATATTATGAGCAAAGTAACATTTGACTATTCCAAAGCAGCTCCCTTCATTAAGGATCACGAAGTAGATTCCATGAAGAAACTGGCAGAAGACGCAAAGGAACTGCTTGTATCAAAGACAGGCGCAGGCAATGATTTCCTTGGATGGATCGATCTGCCGGTAGATTATGACAAGGATGAGTTTGCAAGAATCAAGAAAGCAGCAGCCAAGATCCAGAGCGATTCCGAGGTACTGCTCGTGATCGGTATTGGCGGATCCTACCTGGGTGCCAGAGCAGCCGTTGAGTTCTTACGTCACAGCTTCTATAACGTAGTAAGCAAAGAGATCAGAAAGACTCCTGAAATTTATTTCGTAGGAAATTCTATCAGTTCTACCTATATCAGACATCTGATGGATGTCATTGGAGACAGAGATTTCTCCATCAACATGATCAGTAAGTCAGGTACAACAACAGAGCCTGCCATCGCATTCCGTGTATTCAAGGAAATGATGGAAAAGAAATACGGCAAGGAAGAGGCTGCCAAGAGAATTTATGCAACCACTGACAGAGTAAAGGGATCCTTAAAGCATCTTGCAACCGAGGAAGGTTATGAGACTTTCGTTGTTCCGGATGATATCGGTGGACGTTTCTCTGTACTTACTGCAGTAGGACTTCTTCCCATTGCAGTCAGCGGTGCTGATATCGACAAGCTGATGGAAGGTGCAAGAGCAGGACGTGAGACAGCATTAAATGCACCTTTTGAAGAGAATGATTCCCTGAAATATGCAGCAATCCGTAATATCCTGTTAAGAAAGGGTAAGGAGATCGAAATCCTTGCAAACTATGAGCCAAGCGTTCACTATGTATCTGAGTGGTGGAAGCAGCTTTACGGCGAGAGCGAAGGCAAGGATCAGAAGGGTATTTTCCCGGCAAGTGTAGACCTTACCACAGACCTTCACTCCATGGGTCAGTTCATTCAGGATGGTTCCAGAAATATGTTTGAGACCGTGATCAATATTGAAACAAGCAGAGAAGAGCTTGTACTGCAGGAAGAGCCTGTTGATCTGGACGGCCTTAACTATCTGGCAGGAAAGAGCGTTGACTTTGTAAACAAGAGCGCTATGAACGGAACCATTCTTGCACATACAGACGGACAGGTTCCCAACCTTATGGTAAAGGTTCCTGAAGTAAATGAGTTCTATCTTGGTGAGCTGTTCTACTTCTTTGAGTTTGCCTGCGGTGTCAGCGGATATCTGCTTGGTGTAAATCCTTTCAACCAGCCTGGTGTGGAAAGCTACAAGAAGAACATGTTTGCCCTTCTTGGAAAGCCCGGCTATGAGGCACAGAGAGAAGAACTGTTAAAGAGACTGTAATAACGGATAAAGGAACAGAAAAATTATGAAGATTGTAGTACTGGAAAGAAACAGCGTGGGAACTGACATTTCCATCGAGGGGATCACTTCCCTTGGAGAAGCAGTGGTTTATCCCAATACCGTAGCGGATGAAGTCGTAGAGCGTGTCCATGATGCAGAGATCATTGTAGCCAATAAAGTACCCTTAAACGAAAGCACCCTGAAGGATGCACCGAATGTAAAGCTGATCTGTGAATTTGCCACAGGCTTTGACAATGTGGATATTGCATACTGTAAGAGCAGAGGGATCAAGGTTGCCAATATCGTAGGATATTCTACCGATTCTGTTGCACAGCACACCTTTGCACTCTGCCTGTATGTACTGGAGAAATTAAAACGTTATGATGACTATGTAAAGTCAGGAACCTATGCAGCCCAGAGCCGTTTTTCCAACTTTGATCTTCCGTTCTTTGAACTTGCAGGGAAGACATGGGGTATTGTCGGCATGGGAAATATCGGCAGAAAGGTAGCCCAGATCGCAACAGCTTTTGGATGCAGGGTAATCTTTTATTCTGTAACCGGAAAGAGCAGCTGTACCGATTATGAGAGAGTGGATTTTGATACGCTTCTCGCTGAATCTGATGTTCTTTCCCTGCACTGCCCGTTAAGTGATCTGACAAGACATCTGATCAACAAAGAGGCACTGAAAAAGATGAAATCTTCTGCAATTCTTGTCAATGTAGCAAGAGGTCCTGTTGTCTGTGATGAGGATCTTTATGATGCCCTGATGGAAGGTGAGATTGCAGGAGCCGGTCTTGATGTGACAAGCACAGAGCCCATGAAAGAATCCAATCCGTTAAGCAGGATAAAGGATAGCAACCGCCTGATCATCACACCACACATGGCTTGGGCCAGCGTGGAGGCACGGATCAGATGTGTCGACGAGACAGCAGAAAACATCAAAGCTTTCTTAAGCGGAGAGAACAGAAATATTGTGAATTTGTAATTGACAATTTCATACAGAAGCAGTATGATAAAGAAAATTTAAGAACACCGAAACCGTTGAAGCGGAGATAACGGTGATGATGCTCCTACAGAGAGCCTGTGATTGCTGAGAGCAGGTGGAAAACAAGTCATCAAATGGACCGCTGAGGGTGCAGGGAAAGGCGTTTAATCGAATGCCGAGTATTCTGCAACGTGAGACATACGTCAGTTGTCGGGGATATGTTAGTATCTCATAAGGGTACAGCGAAGGCTGTAAATCAAGGTGGCACCGCGGATAGTAGTAAAGCTTATTCGTCCTTGACAGAATCTACGATTCTGTCAGGGACTTTTTATTTGCCATAAAGAAGCAGGAGGACATATGATCACACCATCTCTCAATGACTTACAGAAAATCAGAAAACAGGGGATCTACCGGACAGCACCGGTCAGCATGGAGATCCTTTCCGATATCAAAACACCCATAGAGGTACTTAAGATCCTGAAAAATGTTTCAGATCACTGCTATCTGCTGGAATCCGTTGCAGACAATGAAAAGTGGGGCCGGTATACTTTCCTCGGATATGATCCGAGCCTTGAGATCACCTGCCTGAACGGACGGATGAAGATCGGATCCCTTACCTTTGAAACAAAGGATCCGGGAAGCTATATCAGACAGGTCATTGCAGATCACAAGAGTCCGAAGTTTGAATACCTTCCTTCCTTTACCGGTGGACTTGTGGGCTACTTCTCCTATGATTATCTGAAATATGCAGAGCCGACACTGCGGCTGGATGCAGAGGATACGGAAGGCTTTAAGGATGTGGATCTGATGCTGTTTGACAAAGTGATCGCCTTTGATAACTTCAGACAGAAGATCATCCTGATGGTAAATATTGATCTGGAGCATTTGGAAACGGAATATAACAGAGCTTCCCTGGAGCTTCGTACTATGGCAGATCTGATCAAAAACGGGACACCGAAGGAAGATATACCGGGACACTGTACCACACCGGTAACTCCTCTTTTTCAGAAAGAGGAATACTGTGAAATGGTAGAAAAAGCAAAGCACCATATCAAAGAAGGAGATATTTTCCAGATCGTATTGTCTAACAGACTGGAAGCCGGATTTGAAGGCAGCCTCTTAAATACTTACCGGATCCTGCGTACATTAAATCCCTCACCGTATATGTTTTATTTCTCCAGCAGTGATATGGAGGTAGCAGGAGCTTCACCGGAAACTCTGGTCAAGCTGGAAGATGGCGTACTGCATACCTTCCCGCTTGCAGGCACGAGGCCAAGAGGAAAGACTGAAGAAGAGGATCTCCGACTGGAAAAGGAACTGCTTGCTGATGAAAAGGAACTGGCAGAACACAACATGCTGGTAGATCTTGGAAGAAATGATATCGGAAAGATCAGCAGGTTCGGATCTGTGGAAGTAGAGAAATATCACTGCATTGAAAGATATTCCCACGTTATGCACATCGGATCGACTGTGCGGGGAGAGATCCGGGATGACTGCGATGCCCTGTCAGCCATCGATTCCATTCTTCCGGCGGGAACACTTTCCGGGGCACCTAAACTCCGGGCGTGCCAGCTCATCAATGATCTGGAAAACAATAAAAGAGGAATCTATGGCGGAGCCATTGGTTATATAGATTTCACCGGCAATCTGGATACCTGTATCGCTATCCGGATCGCCTACAAGAAAAATAATAAGGTGTTTATCCGAAGCGGAGCCGGCATTGTAGCCGATTCTGTTCCGGAAAAGGAATATCAGGAATGTCTGAACAAGGCAGCGGCTGTGGTAAGGGCACTGGAACTGGCAAAGGAGGTAACGGAATGATCCTTTTAATTGATAATTATGACAGTTTTTCCTATAACCTGTTTCAGCTCGTGGGATCCATTGATCCGGATATTCAGGTGATCCGGAACGACGTATCCACACCGGAGGAGATCCGGAAGATGAAGCCTTCTTCCATCATTATCTCACCGGGACCGGGAAGGCCGGAGGATGCAGGGATCTGTATTGATGTGGTAAAGGAACTGGCCGGAGAGATCCCGATCCTTGGTGTGTGTCTTGGACATCAGGCGATCTGCAAGGCATTTGGAGCTACCGTTTCCTATGCAAAAGAGCTGATGCACGGAAAGCAGTCACTGGCAGAGCTGGATCTCACATCCCCTGTTTTTAAGGGACTGGATGAGAAGATACCGGTAGCCAGATATCATTCCCTGGCAGCAGTCAGAGATACGATCCCGGATTGCCTTAAGGTGATCGCAGAAACAGAGGACGGCGAAGTCATGGCAGTCCAGCATAAGGAAAAGGCCGTGTACGGACTGCAGTTTCATCCGGAATCGATCCTGACACCGGATGGCAGAGTGATTCTTCAGAACTTTTTAAACCTTCAGAAATAAAAATACAGGAAAGAGAAAGGACGAAAAACATGATTAAAGAAGCGATTATCAAAATTGTTGACAAACAGGACCTGACTTATGATGAAGCCTATGCGGTTATGAACGAGGTCATGAGCGGAGAGACTTCCCCCACACAGAATGCAGCTTTTCTGGCAGCTCTTTCTACCAAGAGTACCAAGGCTGAGACGATCGACGAGATTGCAGGCTGTGCAGCAGCGATGAGAGAGCATGCATTAAAGGTAGAGCACGATATGGATGTGCTGGAGATCGTAGGAACCGGTGGTGATAATGCACACAGCTTCAATATTTCCACAACCTCCGCCCTTGTGATCGCAGCAGGCGGCGTGAAGGTTGCCAAGCACGGAAACCGTGCAGCTTCTTCCCTTTGCGGAACAGCAGACTGTCTGGAAGCACTGGGTGTGAACATTGATCTGACGCCGGAGAAATGTGTGGAGCTTCTTCAGAAGGTAGGTATCTGCTTCTTCTTTGCACAGAAATATCACACTTCCATGAAGTATGTAGGTGCGATCCGTAAAGAGCTTGGAATCCGTACTGTATTCAATATCCTTGGACCCCTGACCAATCCGGCAACCCCCAATATGCAGCTTCTTGGTGTTTATGATGAGTCACTGGTAGAGCCTCTTGCCAGAGTACTGACAAGCCTTGGTGTAAAGAGAGGCATGGTAGTATATGGAACCGACAAGCTGGATGAGATTTCTGCAAGCTCCCCTACTCTGATCTGCGAGTTTAAGGACGGAGAATATCAGACTTATACCATTACACCTGAAGAGTTTGGTCTGAAAACCTGTAAAAAGGATGATCTGCTTGGCGGCACACCGGCAGAGAATGCAGAGATCACACGTGCGATCCTGAAAGGTGAGGACAAAGGTCCCAAGAGAAATGCAGTTCTTTTAAATGCCGGTGCAGCCCTTTACATTGGCGGCAAGGCAGAGAGCTTTGCAGATGGCATCAAACTTGCCGGAAAACTGATCGACAGTGGCAAAGCACTGGAAACACTGGAAGCATTTATTAAGGAGAGCAATTCATGACATCCATTTTACATACCATTGCAGAGCATGCAAAGGTGCGGGTAGAGGAAGCCAAAAAGCAAAAGCCGCTTTCTGAGGTAAAGGAGGAGGCACTGGCTATGGGGTCTCTTTCCGGATTCCCCTTTGAAAAGGCACTGGCAGAAGGCGATATCAGTTTTATCTGTGAATGCAAAAAGGCATCCCCGTCGAAAGGGCTGATCGCAGAAGATTTTCCCTATGTGGAGATCGCAAGAGAATACGAGAGAGCAGGTGCATCCTGCATTTCCGTACTGACTGAGCCAAAGTGGTTTCTTGGCAGTGACCGGTACCTGAAAGAGATCACAGAAGCGGTATCTATTCCCTGTATCCGGAAGGATTTTACCGTGGATGAATATATGATCTATGAGGCAAGACTTCTTGGCGCATCCGCAGTACTTCTGATCTGTGCACTTCTTCCAGAAGAAACGATCCGGGAGTATATCAGGATCTGCGACAGCCTTGGCCTGTCAGCGCTTGTGGAAGCCCATGATGAAGAGGAAATTGCCATGGCACTTCGTGCAGGAGCCAGAATTATTGGAGTGAACAACAGAAATCTGAAGGATTTTACGGTAGATGTCCATAATTCTGAAAGACTTCGCAGTCTGGTTCCACCCTCTGTTCTTTTCATAGCAGAGAGCGGGATCAAAACAGCCGAAGATATCGAGGTACTGCGGAAAGCCGGTGTAAATGGTGTACTGATCGGAGAGACGCTGATGCGTTCCCCGGATAAAAAAGCCATGCTTGATACGCTGAAAGGAATCCGGTCATGACAAAGATTAAAATATGCGGTCTTCGAAGAGAACAGGATATCCGCTATGCCAATGAACTGATGCCGGATTATATCGGATTTGTTTTCCTGAAAGGGAAAATGCGGTATGTCACCTTTCAGGAAGCGGCACACCTTCGAAGCCTCCTGGATCCGGCGATCCCGGCTGTTGGAGTGTTTGTTAATGAACCGGTGGAAAATGTGATCCGGCTGCTTCAGGCGGGGACGATCCAGATCGCACAGCTTCACGGGCAGGAAGACGAAGCCTATGTTGAAGAACTGAGAAGAGCCTGTGATCACTGCATTATCCGGGCATTTGCAGTCAGAAGCAGTGAGGATATCCACAGAGCCTTTGCTTTTCCGGCAGATTATCCCCTGCTCGACAATGGGAAAGGCACCGGAGAAACTTTTGACTGGTCACTTTTTCAGGAGCAGGAGAAACCATTTTTTCTGGCAGGCGGGCTTTCGCCTGAGAATGTAAAAGAAGCAATAGAATGTTTTCATCCCTATGCTGTAGATGTCAGCTCCGGCGTGGAAACGGATGGATATAAAGATTATGAGAAAATGAAGGCATTTATGGATGCCGTGAGGAGGTAACAGATGTCAAAATCAAGAGGACGCTTTGGTGTACATGGTGGTCAGTATATTCCGGAAACACTGATGAATGCCGTGATCGAACTGGAAGAAGCGTATAACCATTATAAGGATGATCCGGAATTTAACAGAGAGCTGACTGCTCTTTTCAATGATTATGCAGGCCGTCCCAGCCGTCTTTACTATGCAGAAAAGATGACAAAGGATCTGGGCGGTGCCAAAATTTATCTGAAAAGAGAGGATCTGAATCATACCGGTTCCCATAAGATCAACAATGTACTTGGTCAGGCCCTGCTGGCGAAAAAGATGGGCAAAACAAGACTGATCGCTGAAACAGGTGCCGGTCAGCATGGTGTTGCCACAGCTACAGCAGCAGCTCTGCTTGGCATGGAGTGTGTGGTTTTCATGGGTGAGGAGGATACGAAGCGTCAGGCATTGAACGTATATCGTATGCGGCTTCTTGGTGCGGAAGTGATTCCGGTAAAGACCGGTACAGCGACACTGAAGGATGCTGTTTCTGAGGCTATGAGAGAGTGGACCAGCAGGATCGATGATACCCATTACTGCCTTGGTTCTGTTATGGGACCCCATCCTTTCCCGACTATGGTCAGGGATTTCCAGTCTGTGATCTCCAAAGAGATTAAACAGCAGATCATGGAAAAGGAAGGACGGCTGCCGGATGTTGTGCTTGCCTGTGTGGGAGGCGGAAGCAACTCCATCGGTACCTTCTATCACTTCATTGAAGATAAAAATGTAGAACTGATCGGCTGTGAGGCTGCCGGAAGAGGAATCGATACCTTTGAGACAGCAGCAACCATTAATACAGGACGGCTTGGTATTTTCCATGGTATGAAGTCCTATTTCTGCCAGGATAAATATGGACAGATCGCTCCGGTTTATTCGATTTCTGCAGGACTTGATTATCCTGGAATCGGGCCGGAACATGCATGGCTTCATGATACCGGCAGGGCAAGCTATGTACCGGTAACAGATGATGAAGCAGTAAATGCTTTCGAATATCTGTCACGTACCGAGGGCATTATCCCTGCGATCGAGAGTGCCCATGCAGTGGCGCATGCCATGAAGATCGCAGGAAACTATGATAAGGATAAAATTATGGTAATTACCATTTCCGGCCGTGGTGACAAGGACTGTGCAGCCATCGCCCGTTACAGAGGGGAGGATATCAATGAGTAAGATCAAAGAAGCATTTGCAAAAGGCAAAGCATTTATTCCATTCATAACCTGTGGAGATCCGGATCTGGAAACCACGAAGGCTGTTGTGAAAAGCATGGCGGCAAACGGTGCAGACCTGATTGAACTTGGTATTCCTTTTTCTGATCCTACTGCAGAAGGCCCTGTCATTCAGGGAGCAAACTTAAGGGCACTGACCGGCGGTGTGACAACGGACAAAATCTTTGACATGGTGCGGGAGCTGAGAAAAGAGCTCACCCTTCCCATGGTGTTTATGACCTATGCCAATGTAGTATTTTCCTACGATGCAGATAAATTCATCTCTACCTGTGCAGAGATTGGGATCGATGGTCTGATCCTGCCGGATCTTCCCTATGAGGAAAAGGAAGAGTTTGCTGATATCTGCAAGAAGTATGATGTGGCTCTGATCTCTCTGATCGCACCGACATCAGAGAACCGTGTAGCGATGATCGCAAAAGAGGCAGAAGGATTTATCTATATCGTATCCAGCCTTGGTGTGACCGGTGTGCGGAGTGAGATCCGTACGGATATTTCTTCCCTGGTGAAGCTGGTAAGAGAGAATTCTTCGGTACCATGTGCTGTAGGATTTGGTATTTCCACTCCGGAGCAGGCGGCGAAGATGGCCGGTATTTCCGATGGTGCGATCGTAGGTTCTGCGATCGTGAAGCTGATCGCCCAGTACGGGAAAGAGGCAGCAGGCCCTGTCGGAGAGTATGTGAAGTCCATGACAGATGCGGTTCACGCACTGTAAAACCGGATTTGTGTTTCATGAGCTGCAGAGACTGAGCTGAACTGCAGGTTGTTGACAGATGCAGCCCGAGGATCATGGCAGATCAGACATAAGTTCAAAAGTGATATGTCAGGTGAGATAAAACCTGTGGATGCCCCGGAAGATTCCGGGGCATTTATTATGTCGTAGGAAATTGCGCTGTAATGTTCCAATGACATAATAAAGCCCTCCGGGCAGGATTCTTTTTTGTCGTGAATTTGTTCCAAAATATAATTCTGAAATTTGTATATTTCAAACAAAATATATTTTTTTATGGAAATCGGATTGACACCAGACATAAATGGAATATAATTTAGTTAACCGGTTAACAAAACCGTATTCCCATATGTA
>CACXDC010000208.1 GCA_902766365.1 uncultured Lachnospiraceae bacterium
GCGGGGAATACCTCTACCACTGAGCTATGTTCCGAATATATCTAGGCTCACCCCCGCAGGCGCGGGGAATACCTTTTAAGCCGTCCGAAACGTAGACTTCGAATAGGCTCACCCCCGCAGGCGCGGGGAATACTTTTAGAATCATACTGATAAGCATCCTGCGCTGGGCTCACCCCCGCAGGCGCGGGGAATACAGGATTATAAAGTGTACGGCAGAGCATCCGATAGGCTCACCCCCGCAGGCGCGGGGAATACTTCAGTTCACGTTCTTCCAATTTCTTCCTCCTGGGCTCACCCCCGCAGGCGCGGGGAATACGGTAGATTCTAAGCCATTTTTCCACCCTCAATGCCCTGTTTTTTGCCCTGACTGACACCTAATTGCCCTCACTTTGATTAACATAGAATTGATATAATTGATAGCAAATAAAAGAATCCGGAATTGCTCTGTGCAGTTCTGTTACTGCAATTCCTTTCTCTCTTGCCGCCTCATACATTTTATAACTGTGCACATTCCGATCCATTCTTACGATATCGAGAACATCAATAATTCGAGTTAATGGAAAATTCACCTGATTTCTTCTGCATTCTGCCTGCAGAATTCTTGCATCAAACGCGCGGATATTATATCCTACAACAGGAAATCCTTTTATGAATTCCGATAAATCACAGAGAGCATCCCTTATATCACATTTATCCTTTATCTGATCCGGTTCAATTCCAGTTAGCTTTGCTATATCTGCCGAAACAGGTACATCGATTAATCGTTGAAATCGCTCCGTAACCTCACTATCTTCAATCCTCAGAGCTCCCATTTCCACGATGTGATCCTTGCTAACATCCAATCCGGTCGTTTCCAGATCCAGGACGACATATGATGTCTCAATTTTTTTGTTTCTGACGGGCAGAGTTCTCTCCTGCTTTTTCCGGACCAGCTGCAGCCCATCAAAGTCAATAGCAGTATATTCTATGCCATATGTCTCTATCTGAAATCCCTGTTCGTTGTCTGCCGGATATACCATTATGAGCTTACTTTCAGGATTCAACAACTCTGTACATCTTTTCAGAATTCCTATTCTGACACGTGCGCTGACATTGCCGACATAAACCCCGGTATTTATTTCCCACAGATACTTTGTAAGAAATCCCCGAAGTCTGGGAGGAACATTATTCAGGCTTAGCGTGATGAGTCCCATAAAGTTTTCCTCCGCTGACTATATTTTGCCGGCCTGCCCATAAATGGTTTCCCTCAGACTTTGGAAGAGGAGATTCATCCAAAATTTCGATAATATCATGCACGATAGTGTACAACAGCTTCTTTTCCTTAATCTGATCCCGCATTGCGCACCTCACTCTATGTTCATAATTTTCTTCTCCTTTAGATATGATCTCAAATGCTGTGGGAATCGACATTTTTTCTTTGTATAGATCAGCAATATCCAATACAAATGATTTCGCCATCCCTGTATGAATAATCCCCAGTCCCGGAGAAAGTCCAAGTGCAAATATTGCAGCATAACAAACTCCATACAGACAGGCATTTGCGCATGACAGCGCATTCTGCAATGCCGTATTACCTTCAAAATCTTCCGGTTTATAGCGTCTTCCGGTCCAATTCAATTTATATTGTCTGGCAAGTTCCTCATATCTTTGTGTAACTCTTTTTCCTTCCTTTCCAAGCATCTGCTTTATTGTATAGTTGGAAAAATCTTCATCCGGATAGCGTATCTGATACATTCTTTGGGCTGCATCGACACGCTTCCTGAGATTTGAAACGATTGCCGCCTGTTTCAATAATAGCTTTGTATCTCCGGATAACGGAGACCCGCCGGCATAAAAACGCACACCCTCTTCCCCGCACCAAACGACAGACATTCCTGCCTCCGCTGCAGTCTGAATCATCTTATGTGTGATCGCTGTTCCAGGTCCCAACATGAGAACCAGCAGCTGACCGGCAGGTATACTTACAGATCCGTTGTCATCTTTAAGTAAGAGTGCCCCATCATCTTTTTCCAACTGACAATGCTCCACATATAAAAATGAAATCCTGTCCGCAATACGCGGCAATTCGAACCTAGCCGGTGGTTTCATTCCTTTCATCATGGCAGCACCGAAATCAATCCACAACCGTATGCTTTTGCATGTCCCAGGCCATTCTCCAACACGTTTCTAAAGCGGGCCGGATCAGTAATCACCAATCTCCCCTGGTATGTGGCAATAAATATCCTGCCTTTCCCCTCCTTAATGCGAACTGTTCCAGAATCTTTGCTAAACGCTTCCAGAACCTTTGCTCCATTTTTTTCCAGCCGATCTTTAAGCCAATCCTCTGCACAATAATTTCTGTTGGTTGTTCTTTTTAAGTTGAGAGGAATTCTGGAGCCATTTTTACAGATTACTGGATTGAACGAAATTAAATAATTCAGTATACGCCCCTCATCGCAAACCATAGTAAGAAACGGGGTGTAATCTATTGTCTTGCCAATACCTCTCCCAATCCTAAGATACAAACTCTCAAAATCAGGCTTATCATTGCTCAGTATGATCAATGAGTAACTTCCCTGGTTTGCTTCTAATCTCCAGAGAGGATGCTGCCGTTCTCCAGGAAAACAGTCTTCAAGTATACTATGCAATTTCCCGCGATCATAAAGTGCTCTGCTTGTCTCCCTTTTCTTCGTATCTAATTCAACTTTACTCAAGTACATATCGGAACCTTCTTAAATTGCTTTTATGAATGAATTCTTATCATACGGTATTTCCATTGCCGCTTTCTATAATCGTATGACACGGGCTGATCCTTAACCATCCTGTCTCCCTGTTCCTCTGTTTCTTCTACGATCATCATTCCATCTTTATATCCATGTCCATGCAAAGAATTATTGATTTCTTCATCAAATACCCCTGCAACCAGATCTGAATTAACAGGGAATCCTCTTCTTCCAAGAAATAATGCATTCGCAGGATGCCTCAGATTATAGGCAATATCATTCAACTGATCTTCCGCTCCCTCTATTGCGACCATGAATTTAGCATCGCACAAAAAATAACGATGTCCAAGATACCGGTCTTTATCTTTAATGTCCCGGTCACATACATTTTTCCTGATGCAGGCAGTCTGGTAATCAAGTGCTAATGTACCTTCGTGATCAATCCTGACAGCCATCTTAAGAGAAGCCAGATCACTGATATCCTCTTCTCTGGACCGGCCTTCCGCTGACGCGATCATTCCGATAATCCCGCTTTTTGAAGGATAATTATCTGTTGGATGATCCTTTAATTTCAGTTCCGTGCCCCATGACTGCATAGGCGCACTTATATTCAGAAGTAGGATTGCCATATTAGATCCTCCCGGCAATTTCGGATTCCATATCTTTTAATATCTCACACAAGGGCTTTTCACCTAACTTTGCAGAGAAAACAGGTGTACCAAAATCCCGTGCGATCCGTTCTGCTTCTGCTTCCAGTTTATTTACTGCCTCATTCATAAAATCCTCACCCGTTACAGATTTCAAAAAAGCTGGTGCAAAATTAACCGGCTGATCATCCCGCAGAGTTATCATCACATAGCTCGGCATCGTCACATTCGCATAAGAATTAGAGGCGCCTGACGGCATAGATCTAATGAACGCTTCCGCAAATAATGCTGCATTGTAAGCGGCATGTTCTCTGTCATACTTTAATAACTCTGATGTTTCAGAAAGATTAACATTCGCATACCGATATAAAACCGGGTCTGTAAACATCTTTGAATCCATATGTGCAGCTCCCTGATTCTTAATCAGATCATCTACTGCAGTAAAATAGTCAAACTCATACTTTACCTGGTTCACTGAAAACGCATGCATAACCTGCGACGCCGCATCGTAATTTAAGGACTGATTACTTGCGAACATTCTGCCAAACAACAACTCATCCACAGAAGGCTGTTCCATGACTGCCTGTTTTAAAGCGTTTTTATAGTCTTTATCCGTCTTAAACTCTTTCTTTTCATTGGAAATGATCACATTACAAATGGCTTCATACTGTGCGTCACTTAAGAAAGTCAGTGTATCTTTTGCCTCTTTTCCTCCAGAAATGATGCCTGCCTCCACTGCTGCTTTTTTGACGACATCACTCACCTTTGTCTCGTCAAGTCCTTTCGCAGTCAATCGTCCTTCCAGTTCACTTAACGTGCTTCTTGTACGGATTCCGGTCTCATTACCATGCGTCATTAAATAAATCCGAGCCGCTCTTTTTTGCGCCTGTGAGCTGATTCTGGTTCTTGTTGTTCCTCCAATGATTGCCGTTTTCGGCTCTCCCATTTCTCCGCGATTCACGTTGGAAGGCGGAAGCATCTGAAGAATATGAATATCAAGGTACAAGGTTTTAAAATTATTTTTCATTGTATGTCCTCCTGCTTTGCGTATTCGCGCTCCCATTTTCTTACAACCTTCATCCAGTCAAACTGTATTTCATACAAATCCAGTGCTAATGATGCGTAATTAAAATTCTGCCCTTTCGAAACAATATATTTCGTCAACAGGAACAAAGGCATCTTGATACCATCGAATGTTAAAGCCAATTCGACTCTCTCCAACTTTTCTCTACCTATTCCTGCCCGCTTCATTGCGGTAACCATGCTAACATCAGAAACTGACTTTCCCCTGCTGACCGCATATGTACATAATCCAAGGAAAATCGCTTTTTCTTCCTTACTCAGATACCCGTATGATCCCTGTAATTCGGGTTCAATGTTTGAAAACATCCATCCCAGACATTCTGGTTCATCAATACCTGATGATGCAGATCTGCGAAAAAGCGCCAGCATATGTTTGCTTTCAGCGGTATCCAGCGACAACTTTTTCAACATTTTCTCCATCGATGCAAAGATCACCTTCTTCTCCATCCTGGTTACTCCTCCCGCAAGATTTTCATAACTTTATGTATTGCGATGGATTCTTCATCTGCCGCATTCCTGCCGTCTTTTTTACAGAATGCATAAATACTTGTGACGTCCATCTCATGATCGATTATTTTCCGGCACGCGAAAAGCAATTGATCACGCGCCTCTTTTTTATCAATCGAATTCTGCAAATATTTTCTTAAAATAAATTCTCCACGATTCTGAAAAATTACCTGAAGCTGACCTCCTCTAACCTTTGCGTCTTTTTCCTCAGCCCCCTCTGCTTTTGCTAATCCACACCCAAATAGATAAAACACAGTCGAAAGATTATTGATGATCTCTATTATTTTCCTCATGTCGTCTATTTTTAAGGAATCTATAAAAAACACCGGTGAAACGACAATACTATCTGTGAGCATCTTGTCGACTGAAGATTGCATAGAACCATAGGAAATACCTGTCATCAGATAGGGAATGTTTTCTCCGTCCAGGATCCCATTTTCTTCCAACTGATTAATCCATCTAATAGACCGGCTTGTAGTGGATGCAAGCAGGATATTTCTCAAATTTTCCCAGGATGACATCATGTTATATTTGACTGTTATCATTGCCAGCCCGGTTTTATCCTTGGGATCAGCTTTCCACATAAACATAGGCTCTATAAAAGCAGATGTTGATGAATATTTATCACCCGCAATAACATAAGCCCCTATTATTCCGCTTCCATCATCTTCCAGCATGACCCGTCTGCTCTGCTGCGTGTACAATTCCGGGAGATTCCGAGGTGCCGCATCACCATAAGGATTATCCTGAACGATTAATGAGGGTTCTCTCTCCCACGCAGGGCTTACATGATCATAAATATCTTCCCCGTTATATAGAAGAACACTGTTCAGCATTACTGTCTCAAACAGATTCTTTCCGGTCGGATAAATATTGGCTCCCATACTTGGAAACGTCATTTGTGAAGCCCACTTTCCTGGTGCTTTCGTTCCACAATCTGCATAAGCCATATACCAGATCAGCCATCTTGCCGCTTCCGCATATGAGACCTTATGTTTTTCAGTCCCGGACAAATCTGCGTATGCCGAAGCTTTATTTCCGGATTCAAGAATTGTCCCATTGATACACGAGATATCTTTATGGTTCATGTATCTGATCTTGCCATCTGTTCCTGGAAGTCCAAATTGAATCTCTTCTGTTTTTTTCCCGGCATTGCGTATGTTTTTATGCAGTGCAGAAAGCGGTACCTGAAAGAATGGATGCTCTCCCTCTAGCAGATAAAAACGATCATACCACTCATCAAAGTAAGAATTCACTACTTTTTCAGGAAACTGGCCATTCCTCAATATTTGTTGATATCTATCAAGCACAGTATCCCAATCAACATCTTCGTTCAATCTGCCGTCTGTATCATATCGGTACATCATAGTCACAGCAATCGCGGCAAATAATCTCAGCATCGCTGTATCCTGCAGACGTATTTCTCCGCAAAAACTCAGATACCTGTTCATATTCAAAAATGCTTTCCTGAGTCCTGCCGGCTTTGGTGTCCCATCTTCACCCATAAGAAGAATCCATTCTTCATCACACAAATTATATTTCATGGCATCCTCCGCAATCCATAATCGAACGAATAATTCCATGTGACTCCATCTAACTCTACCGAATTATCACTGTCTAATATCATCAAGTGCTCATAAAAGATCCCACTCCATTCTGGTTTTTCCTGCAATTCCAGTGCTTCCTTCATGCCTTTCGTATAGAAAAGGTTGATTTTCTGACGGCCAATCAAAGCTTTTTCTTCCGGGTCTGGCTTCTGAGAAATCTGTTCTCCTCCGACAGTACTATAAGTTCCATCTGTATCTTTCTTTATCAATAAGCAGGAGATATTATTTATCTTATATCTGACACCTTCAATATGCTCCATTCCCTCTGTCAGACCCTTAAATGACCGACATTTAGAAGGAAGAGGAATCAAAAAATCTCTGGCGTGGATCTTCATCTCCCGTATATGCCTTTGATAGACATTTTTATCTTCTGCATCACTTCCCTGATCAAGGTCATAAACCTGCTCGATCAAAGGTTTGATGTCTGAAGGAAGCCTTATGACATCCGGAAGGACTTCCCTGGTGCGTCTAATAATATAAGCATCATAAATCACCTGGTCAGCTTGCTCAAACAGGAAACATGTTGATTTTCTCCATTGGAATGTTCTCATTTTGTCATGAATGGGATGCCTGTGCAATCTGCCCACACGCTGGATCAACAAATCCATTGGGCAGATTTCTGTAAACAATACATCAAAATCAATATCCAATGACTGTTCAAGTACCTGCGTTCCAATTATGATCGTATGATCACGTTCCCTGCTTCCACTTGCCTTGCCGACCAGATTCTGTACATGCCTTTCTATTCTCGCCCTGTCTTCCGGAAGATATCTGGCATGAAGCAAAATTACTCTATCTTTGTATTCATATTTCGCCCTGATTTCTCCAGCTAATTTTTGTGCTTTATCCACCGTATTAACAATAACACCGGCGCATCCGCCATCCTTTACAGCCTCAATCACTAAATATGCAATTTCATCATAGGCGATATGTTTAACTTGAACCTGTTTATCCTGCTCTTCAAAGTTTACTCTATAAGCTTTGTTTTCACTTTGATCTGCCCATGTAATGGAAGGATAGCTCCTATTAATCTCTGCAGCTTCTACGCCAGAATATGCTTCGATGAAATTTCTGCGCTTTTCATCTGTCAAAGTAGCAGATAATAAGATTACTGATGCATGATAATAACCAAGCCATGCCAGGACTACTTCAAGGAAAATATCCATATAAGCATCATACGAGTGCACTTCGTCTATGATGATTGTCTTCCCCGACATGCCTAGATGGAGCAGAGTAAAAAACTTTTGTTTCAGTCCTGCCATCAATATCTGATCAACCGTTCCGACAACAAAATCTGGGAGCAAAGTCCTATGTCTGCCTGAAAGCCACTGGTTTACTGTAATGCCGCTGCTGTCAGAAATAGAAAGTTCCCTATAATACTCATTATTCCAGGCATCACCATGCGCCAGACGTATGGATGCCGACATCCCTTCTGATACAATTCCTGCCCAGGAAGTTACTCTGGGAAATAATCCATTTGCAGTAGCCTGTGTCGGCAAGCCAAAGAAAACTCCTCCTGACCCTGAATAGGTACTAAGTATCTCCGCAGCAGTAAGTGCGCTTTCTGTTTTTCCGGTCCCCATAGTAGATTCAATAATCATTAGCCCGGATCCTTCTGAATTTGCAGCTATGTCCAATGCAGTTCGTTGTAAAATATTTGGCATAAATCCAAACCGAGCTGAAAAATCGTCTGCAGAAAGATTGATGTATTCCGGATTCCACAAAGAAGGCAGTTTGATTTTCTCAATTCCTGTTTTCAATCTCTTTTCCTGATTTTCTGCCTTGTCATAAGGGAAATATGCATCATTCGAAGCGATCCAGTCTGCAATTGTCACGAGCCCGGTTATCAGAATCTGTGTACCAACCTCAATTACCGGGAAAAACATCATCCCAGACTGGTCTATTGCATACTCATAGATTTCATTCCAGGCGTCTTCATATAATCTTCGTCGTGTTTCCACAAAATAATTGATTGCATATTTGCTGAATTGTTTTTTATAATCCTCCTGCTTCCCTGGTTTACGTGTATTTCCATGATGTGCCGCAATAATGTCTGCAATCTCGTCAGGCACGCCGTAAACTACATGCAGTATCGCTCCGCCGGCAATGTTATGTGGTGTAGCCTGAACATAATCCGGTTCAAATCCCTCAGATAGAAGTTCCTGCCTGTTTGCCGTTTTATACTGAAATGCAGGGGTACACTTACCAATATCGTGAACAAGAGCGCAAAAGATCGAGAGCGCCCGAAATTCCGTTTCACTTAAGCCTGCCGCCCTTATAGTTTGTTTGGCAACAAAATGATGCAGCAAATAATCCATCACGCCACCAGTGTCGCGTAGGTGTTGCTGTACTGTCAAAACATGACCGTTAGAATCCCATTTACCAATAAACAAGATAGTGGCTCCTTATTTTATCAACTTCTGTAATAATGCATTCTCGTTACTCTTCCCGCCGCAATTATATATTAATTATACCACTAAAGCCCATCCGGAAAACCTCTGCAGAAATTTAGTAAACATACTCATGGTCCTTAATATGTCTCCAGCCAATTGAAAAGCACACTTGCTAAAATCTCCTATTTCAGTATAACCTAAACATGCCCAATCTTACATGCTACTAAATCCATGGTGGCGTATATTCGCGCCACCAAAAAGCATGGTGGCGCCATACCCAGTCAAAAGACATGACGCCGACTTCTTATTCGAAATAATTCACTTCTACTGTGCAGACCGATAACACGCACTGAATCCTCCTAAACTTAGCGCTAAGTTTTGCTGTTCGCTGCGCCGTCCACAGTTTCTTCAATGCTATTTTCTGTCAAATAAGATTAGGAGGCAAAAGGTCATAACTGATTCAGATATTTAAGGCCTGTGGCAATCGTGATAGAGTCTACTCTGTCAAGATGCCTGCCAAGCTGTTCACTGTTCCAGAAAGGTCGTCCGGAGCAGCAATAGCACAGCCGATGTCCAGACCTGGGATACAAAGATAGTTTCCATAGATTCCTTTACCCACGATCACATAGAAGCATGAACCACGCCCCCGGATCTCTGCCTCAATACTGTTCTGATCCCGTGAGATCAGCCGGATCTGGGCCGGCCAGAATTCTGATTTTTTATTATCCTTCAACACATATTGATATTCCATAATGAAAGGACTCCTTTTCCAACTTATCGACTTCTTGGCGCTTTATACTGACTGAAAAAGAAAAAGCCGCCATCTTAACGATAACGACTTTCTCAAATGTTATTTCGCGAACCGGAGAAAAAGGCAATCTCCTCTGCTGATTTTCCTTTTCAGCCGGATCCTCTGATGCTGCGTTTCATCTCTAATATCAGGTCCTCTTTCTCTTACTTAGACTCCCTGTTCCTGTCTGTATTTCTCAAACAATTTATCCATTGTGTTCCGGCTGATATTCAGTTCTTTCGCCAGCTGTACCTTTGTGACTTCTCTATGAATATACCGGTTGTAGTGTCTTCCAATGTCAGGAATGTCAATTTTCTTGCGCCCCTTATATTTACCTGCCCTTTTTGCAAGAGCAATGCCTTCCCGCTGTCGTTCCAGGATCATGAAGCGTTCAAACTCTGCTATCGCCGCCAGCATTGTCATCTGCAGCTTTCCAGCCGGCGTCGACGTATCAAAATTCTCTTTCAGACTGATCAGCTTAGCTCCTTTATGTTCAATCTCCTGCACTATCTGCAGCAAGTCCATTGTAGAACGGCCAAGTCTGCTGAATTCTTCAACATATACTGTATCACCTTCACGGATATACTCCAGCATGGCCTGCAGCTGAGGCCTGTTCGTATCCTTTCCGGAAATTTTCTCTGAAAACCACTTGTCGATAGGATACTTACTCAGTGCTTCGCGCTGTCGTCCGTCATTTTGCTCCACTGTGGAAACCCGAATATAAGCAACGGCCTGACCTTTAGATTTGATATCCTCCACAAGCACCACTTTGTTCATTATAAGTCTTTAATGTGCTGAACTATCTGCTCATAAAATATATTTCCAACTCTATTTAACGTTCCCTGCACAGATTGAAATGTTCAATTAAAGTATACCCTATCAGTGCTTACATATGCTTCTTCTCCCTAAAACAACAATAAAAGAGCGCCCATCGTGTAGTGACCGATTGTGTAAATAGTTTTTCGCAAATTACCTTCCATCGGTAATGCAGCGTCAGCTTGCCGACAAATCGGATGACTGTTCCTGAAGCTCCATGCTGGTTAGATGTTTCATGTTCAGATACCGCCTGGTTCCCCAGTCTGAAGCTGCTACATATCGGAGTCGGGCACATACTAACATCAAAGCACTTTCGCCATCTGGAAAAGCACCGATTGCTCTTGCTCGCCGCTTGATCTCTCGGTTGACTCTTTCCGTGGTGTTGTTTGTACGAATCCGGAGCCAGTGCTGATAAGGAAAGTCTATATAGGTAAGGGTTTCTTCAACCCCTTCCTCCAGCTTTTTTGCAGCCGCAGACAGCTTCATCTGACGGAGCTTCTGTGCTGCAGCCTTAGCCTTTTCACGAGCGGCCGCCTTATCTTCCTGAGCATGAATCGCCTTAAGCATTTTGGCTACATCAGCCATTTTGTACGAGGCGTAACGGTAAAGATGTTTCGGTAAAATGCACAGTGCATCTTTGATATCTGGCTTCCGGAAACACCTCTGGTATGGATTCGAGCATGCCAAGACATTTGTCACCAATGATCAGACGGACACCCTTAAGACCACGGTTCTTGAGGAAAACAAAGAAGTTCTTCCAGCTTTCCCGATCTTCTTTACGAGTTCATCCGCCTCGTGGTCAAGAAGCGCATTCAGTGTTTCTTCGACGCTGCTGCGGACAAGATCTTTGAGATTGTTCTTTATGAGATCTTCATTTAACTGTATAATGTTATCAGACATGGTTCTATTGCCTCCTCGGTATTTTTTTGTGTGGTAACTTAATTTTACCGATGGCAATAGACTATGTCTATTTTATTTTGAATTTGCGAAACTTATTATACGTTATCATGTTTATCGGAGGGTACGGTGTGAACGCACTACACCCTCTTGGCTGTAAGACTGAAATGGGATTACTATGCAGCCGTCCAAAATCCAACGACACCTGGAATCGCCGCCACCCGTAAAACGGGTGGTTCGGTCGGAGGCTATAAGCCTCCGGTACTAGGCCAGCGTCTAAAGGCGCTGGCTTTTCC
>CACXDC010000209.1 GCA_902766365.1 uncultured Lachnospiraceae bacterium
AAAGAAAAGAAAAAGAAAAGGAAAAAAGGAAAAGCAGAATCAGCAGCAGGGGATGCAAAAAACACAGAGACTGCTGAAACCGCAGAAAATACAGATAAGCTCACCGGTAAGAACACAGAAAAAGTTCCTGAGCAGAAGACTTCTGATGAAGGAAATGCCTCTGAAGAAAAGAATCCTGACAAAGACAGAACGGGAAACGGTGATGAGCGCATCGGAGATGACAGTGATGAGCGCATCGGGGATGCCAGTGATGAGGACAGCGGAGATGACAGAAGAACCCTTCCGGATTTCGCAAGAAAGCTCTTTTCGGCCATCAGAAATATTAAGTACACAATCCGGAAAATATATGATAAGATAAAGCATATCATTCGTAACATCAGATATTATATAAAGATTCTACAGACGGAGAGCTTTAAAAGAGCGTTTGCGTTATGCAGGGAACAGCTTTTATGGCTCCTGAAGACGGTTCTTCCAAGGAAGGTATCCGGTACCTTTACGATCGGCATGGAGGATCCTGCAACTACAGGACAGATTCTTTCCATATATGGGATTCTGTATCCACTGATCGGGGACAGTATTACGGTGATCCCCGATTTTGAAAAGCCGGTGATGGAGGGCAACTTTAGATTTAAAGGGAAGATTACTGCATTTACCCTGATCAGGATTGCAGCGAAGATTTATTTTGATAAGGATCTGAAAAGAGTGATCCGCTTATTTAAGAAGGAGGCAGTGCAAAATGGCAGAAAATAATTTTACCGGTGTGATCGAGTCGTTGATGAAAGGAATGAATACGGTACTTTCCACCAAAACGGTTGTCGGGGAGCCAACGAAGCTTCCAGATGATACGGTGATCGTACCGCTTGTAGACGTAAGCTTTGGTGTTGGTGCCGGTGCCAGTGTGGGAGATAAGAAGAACGGGGGCATGGGCGGCTTCAGTGGTAAGATGTCACCAAGTGCAGTTCTGGTGATCAAAAATGGCAGCACCAAACTTGTTAACATCAAGAATCAGGATACCATGACAAAGGTACTGGATATGATCCCTGATATCGTGGATAAATTTACAGCACCGAAGGAAGAGATGATCGACGATGAACAGGCTGTAGATGTGGCTTTTCCAGAGGAAGAAAATAACTGATCCATTTAGAAAAATCAGGAAAAATTAAGGAATTTCTGCATACAATAAAGAAAGAAGTATGTGAAAGAGAGCAGCAGAATGAAAAAAATGATCGGCTTTATTGCTTTCTGGATCGCGGTAGGGATGCTGTTCATGCTTTTCCTTGCCCATCACTATCTGATCGCACTGATCATTATCGGACTGCTTTTACTGGTAGGCTATAATTTTTACTGTGATTAAAAGAAAAGCGGCAATCGATCAGGCCGCCGGGAATGATTCATGGACATGTTTAAAGAAAAGGATGATCATCAGCCGGAGTTCGAAAAGAAACTGGTGGATGGAAAGGAAGAGGAACTGAATGAACTGAAGGCCTGGCTGTTCAGGGAAAATATCCGTGTGGAGACGGAGAAAAAAGACCTGAAACACAGGCAGGAGGAGTTCCTGAAAGAAAAACAGCAGTTTCAGAGGGAAATGGACGAGGTCAACAGAAGACTTGTCATTGAAAGAAAACGCCTGAAGCAGGACGAGCTGTTTTTTGATAAAAAAATGGAGATCCTGAAAAGCGGATTTTTGCAGCTTGATGCAGAGCGAAAACAATTAAACCGTGAAAAACAGGAATTTGCCGGTGAAAAGAGGGGCGAAGAAAAGGTACGCCGTATGGAATACAGCCAGATGACGGCAAAGCTTCTGTTCCAGGGGGTAAAGAGCCAGCTTGCCCTCAAAAAGAGATACCGGGATCTGCTCAAGATGTTCCATCCGGACAATATTGCAGGAGACCATGAGATGGTGCTTCTGATCAATGCGGCCTATGAGGAACTGAAAGAAGAGTATGAAATGGGAAAAAGAGCATAAAAAAACTTCACTTTGCAGTGAAGTTTTTTATTACGCATTTCTTGCTTATTAAGCTCTCTCAACTTTACCAGACTTTAAGCAGTTTGTACAAACGTGCATTCTTTTAGGAGCTCCGTTTACTTTACATTTAACACTTTTAATGTTGGAATTCCAGATTCTGTTAGATCTTCTATGAGAATGGCTTACGTTGTTACCAAAATGAACGCCCTTACCACAAATATCACATTTAGCCATCGTTGCACCTCCTAACATATTATTATCTGCGTGCTTCAAATAGCGGACTATATCCGCAACAGTTGTATAATATCAGAAAACCCAAAATAATGCAAGAAGAAATTTAAATTTATTTTATAGTTTCTTTTTTGGAAGATACAGGTTATAATCAGAATATATGGAAAGAAATAAGGAGGTAGCCTATGAAATCTTCTTCAATGAATACCCACATGGGAAATGTTTCAATTGATAATGAAGTAATCGCCCAGTATGCCGGCAGTGTAGCCATGGAATGTTTTGGTATTGTCGGGATGGCGGGCATTAATGTGAAAGACGGACTTGTGAAGCTGTTAAAGATGGACAGCATGACAAGAGGAATCAATGTTTCCATAAAGAACAATAAGCTGACACTGAACTTTCACGTGATCGTGGCATATGGAGTCAGCATTCTTGCTGTTACGGATAACCTGATCAGCAATGTGAAATACAAGGTAGAGGAATTTACCGGCATAGAAATTGAAAAAATAAACATCTTTGTTGAAGGTGTTAGAGTGATTGACTAAGAGGAGGATACATTCGTGGTTAATACGATTGACGCTAAGTTACTTGCAAAGATGTTCTTAGCTGGAGCCAAAAATCTGGAAGCAAAGAAGGAGTGGATCAACGAGCTCAATGTTTTCCCCGTACCTGACGGTGATACAGGAACCAATATGACACTGACTATCATGTCTGCAGCCAAGGAAGTGGCTGTTATGGAAGATCCGGACATGGCAACCCTGTGTAAAGCAATTTCATCCGGTTCCCTTCGCGGAGCGAGAGGAAATTCCGGCGTTATCCTTTCACAGTTGTTCAGAGGTTTTACCAAACGGATCAAAGGGGAAGAAACACTTACGATCCCGATCCTTTCAGAAGCGTTTGACAAGGCAGTGGAAACTGCTTATAAAGCAGTTATGAAGCCAAAGGAAGGAACAATTCTGACTGTTGCCAAAGGCGGTGCTGATAAGGCAAGAGAGCTTGCAGAAAACGGATGTGATGATCTTTCCGTATTTATTGACGAAATTATCAAATATGCAGATGAAGTTCTTGAGAAGACCCCTGAGATGCTTCCGGTTCTGAAGCAGGCAGGTGTAGTAGATTCCGGTGGACAGGGTCTGATGCAGGTGCTGAAAGGTGCTTATGATGCATTCCTTGGTAAGGAACTGGATCTGACGATCCCTGAGAATACACAGGGTAAGCCACAGTCAGAAACAGCACAGAAGGAAGAGAAGGAAATCAAATTCGGTTATTGTACAGAGTTTATCATTCTTCTGAATAAGACCTTCAATGTAAAACAGGAAATTGACTTTAAAGCTTATCTGGAATCTATCGGTGATTCTATTGTAGTGGTAGCAGATGATGATGTTGTCAAGGTACATGTACACACTAATGACCCTGGGCTTGCAATCCAGAAGGCTCTGAAATATGGTGCTCTTTCCAATATGAAGATCGACAATATGCGACTGGAGCATCAGGAAAAGCTGTTTAAGGAAGAAATGAAAAAGGCTGCACAGGAAGAAGTGCAGATGCCTCATAAGGATACCGGTTTTATTGCTGTTTCAGTCGGCAAGGGAATGGATGAGATCTTTAAGGGGCTTGGTGTTGATTATATTATTGAAGGTGGACAGACCATGAATCCAAGTACAGAGGATATGCTGAATGCCATTGATAAAGTCAATGCTGATCATGTTTTCATTCTCCCCAATAATAAGAATATTATTCTTGCGGCAAACCAGGCCAAGGCTATGGTGAAGGATAAGGATATTATCGTGATCCCTACCAAAACAGTTCCACAGGGAATTACAGCTGTGATCAACTATGTGCCGGATCTTTCAGCAGCAGAGAATGAAGAAGCCATGAATGCAGAGATCGGTAATGTCAGGACCGGACAGGTTACTTATGCTGTCAGAGATACCATGATCGATGATAAGGAGATCAAGCAGGGTGATTATATGGGTCTTGGTGATCATGGAATCCTTTCTGTTGGCACAGAAATGGATGCAGTTGCCTTTGAAATGATCGAAAATATGATGGATGATTCTCTGGAACTGATCAGCATTTATTATGGATCAGACGTGGAAGAACAGACTGCACAGGCACTGCGTGATAAGGTGGAAGCGGCTTATCCTTCCTGTGATGTAGAACTTCAGTATGGTGGACAGCCAATCTATTATTATATTGTTTCAGGAGAATAAGAAACAGGGACACAAAACCAGGTTATAAAAGGGACGGTGAAAGCCGTCCTTTTCCTGTCAGAGGGATTTGCCTATGCAGTATACAGACAGTATCACCAGCCTGAAAGGGATCGGTGACAAGACAGCCGGACTTTTTCATAAACTGAATA
>CACXDC010000210.1 GCA_902766365.1 uncultured Lachnospiraceae bacterium
ACTGCAAATCAGTCCTTACGATTACATCCAAAAACAAAAGTGAATAGTTACATCATGCAGACCTGTTCTGAAAACATCCGGCGAAATACCAAAAGATAAAATAAAGAATCAACATGATCTTCCCGGAATCCCGGAAACGGGTGGGAATGAAGCGAGTGTAACACAGATATACGAACAATACAAGAGAAAAATACCATTTTATCACAAACCATTTTATTTCAAACAGCATATTGCCAAATAAAGATAACCTATGGGAATCTTACAGAAAATATGATAAACTGAAAGAAAAAACGGGAGGGATTTTATGCTGAAGGATGTACAGTTTCCGGAGAAACCGGAAGAAGAGGAACTTAAGACAAGGCTGAAAGCAGCCAGAGAGAAACTGCAGGCACAGCAGCTGCAGCTGAAAGAACATAAGATACCCGTACTTGTTTTGGTGGAAGGCTGGGGAACGGCAGGAAAAGGCAGCCTGATCGGAGAACTGATCACGAATATCGATCCCCGTTTCTTTAAGGTGGCTTCCATGACAGTTCCGACAGAGGAAGAAAAAAGAAAGCCGTTTCTGTGCCGGTTTTTTGAAAAAATACCGGAGGCGGGAAAATTCACATTCCTGGATTCCGGCTGGATGGATGAGGTCACAGAGGGCGTTCTGAGTGGCGAACTGAGTGAAAAGCAATATCAGCTGAAAATAGACAGTGTCAGACGTTTTGAACGGCAGCTGACGGATAATGGCTATCTGGTGGTGAAATTCTTCTGCCATATCAGCAAAAAGGAACAGAAGAAACGGATCGAGGAGCTGTGTGATGATGTAGATACCAGCTGGCGGGTCAGTGACAGAGACGTATGGCAGAATAAGCATTATGAGAAGTGCCTGTCTGTATTTGACCGTTATATGGAAGATACCAATTCTCCTTCCGATCCATGGTATCTCCTGGACTGTAAATCAAAGAAATGGGCAGAATTACAGGCACTTGAGACACTGACGCAGGGAATCGAGATTGCCATGCAGAATGCAAGGCTGGCAGTGCCGCTTCTGCAGAATATCTTTCCACTGAAGAAAATGCCAAAGCTTTCAGAGATCCCTCTGAACAAAGAACTGACAGAGGAGAAATATAAAGAAGAGCTGGACCGTCTGCAGGCACAGCTTCGGGAACTTCACAACAGACTGTACCGTAAGAAGGTACCTGTGGTTATCGTATATGAGGGCTGGGATGCAGCCGGAAAAGGCGGTAATATCAAACGAATCACGCAGGCTCTGGATCCGAGAGGCTTTGAAGTGCATCCTATTGCCAGCCCGGAACCCCATGAAAAAGCCAGACATTACCTCTGGAGATTCTGGACAAGACTCCCAAAGACCGGACATATTGCCATATTTGACAGAAGCTGGTACGGAAGAGTCATGGTTGAAAGACTGGAAGGCTTCTGCAGTGAAAATGACTGGAAGCGCGCCTACAATGAAATGAATGAGTTTGAAAAAGAACAGCATGATTTTGGCACAGTCATCATCAAATTCTGGGTACAGATCGACAAGGATACCCAGCTTAAGCGTTTTGAAGAGAGACAGAATACACCCGGCAAGCAGTGGAAGATCACAGACGAAGACTGGAGAAACCGGGAAAAATGGGATGCTTATGAAGTGGCAGTGAATGAGATGCTGCAGAAGACCAGCACCACTTATGCACCCTGGCATATTCTGGAATCCGTGGATAAGAAATACGCCAGGATCAAGGCACTTAAGATAGTAATCGAAGAACTGGAAAAAGTACTGAAATAAAGGAGTCCCCCTCATGAACGGCGAAACACAGAAAAAAGCTATTATCATCGGGGCCAGTGAAGAAGCGCTGCATACCATAGAAAAAGCCCACGAAAACGGACTTTTTGTAACAGCACTGGATGGAAATCCGAGTGCCGGTGGATTGGCGGCGGCAGATAAGGCACTGGTTGTGGATATTTCAGATGAAAAGGCGACTATAGAGGCAGTCAGAAAAGAAAATCCGGACTTTGTACTGACCGTTCCGATCGGCAGATATCTGACTACCATCGGCATGGTGAATGATGCGCTGCAGCTTCCGGGAATCAGCAGGAAAATGGCAGAGAAATGTACGGACAAATGGCTGTTCCACGAGACACTGGCACAGAAAGGCCTGAGGAACTGCCACTGCTACCGTACCAGCGAAATAAAAAAGGATCAGCATGCGGAAAGACAGTTTTCAGAAAACCTGGAATCAGGAAATAAACTGTTTTTTCCGGCTATCCTGAAGCCGAGATTTGGCTCTGGCAGCCGTGGGATCCATGTGCTGTTTTCAAAGGAGGAGCTGCAGAAAGAGCTTTCGGAGACCGGAGAAGAAGATTATATTCTGGAAGAATGTATAGAGGGTGGGGAATATGGTATTGATGGTGCTGTGATCGGAGGAAAGTTTCATCTGATCCTGCTCCGCAAAAAGAAAAATACCCCGTTTCCTGCAAGACAGGCGGTTGCATATTTTTCCGTTCTGCCTGAGGATCCTTTTTATGGGCAGGCGAAGGCATATATGGAGGCGGTCATTGAAGCCATGGAGCTTGATGAATGTCTGTTGCATGCCGATCTGATACAGGGAGAAAACGGGCCTTTTGTCATTGAACTTTCGGCACGGCCTTCCGGACATAATCTGCACAATCTGTTTACACCACTCTGTACGGGAATTGATGAAGCAGAGGAATACATCCGGTATCGTATGGGAAAGCCATATTGTTTTACACCAAAAGAAACAAAGGCCATGATGATCCATTACTTTGATATGGAAGGAAAAGTGGACCGGGTTCCGGACAGAACAGAAATGGAGCAGATCCTACAGCAGGAAGATACGGATATCATGCTGAAAGAATATGTCTGCCATATCAATGAAGGAGATGTGCTGCAGCCGGTATCCGATGGCCATTCTGTTATGGGACGGGGTTATTTTGTTCTGGAAAGCAGGGCTGAAGCCACAGAAGAAAACATACAGAAAAAGCCGGAAGAAAGCTCTCTGGAAGAGAGGTTCCTACAGGCTTCTGAAAGGATGAAGAGAGCATTCTTCTAAAGCTTCTGCAATACGGAAGGCACCTTTGCCGTCAACAAGTCTGTGCATGCTTTGCTGCGCAGACTTTCTTTTTACTATATTATCTGACATATCTGTCACAAATTCACAGACAG
>CACXDC010000211.1 GCA_902766365.1 uncultured Lachnospiraceae bacterium
ACATAGATCAGTTCATCCGTATATTTTCTGACATTCTCCGCATAAAACACTGACGAAATTCCTATTGTTGGATGCCACCCATCATAGGGATTCTGGATAATGATCTGTTCCGGATGAAGCAGCTCCAGATACTCCGGTGTTAAATCTTTTGCTTCTATCCTCCTTTGCATATCTACCAGGAATTGATCTTCTTCCTGATACCACTGTCTGGGCGAACCATCATAATCTTTTATAAAATAGGGTAAGGCTACCATGTAAGGATCACAACTTGGATCCTCACATTTTTCTTTCCACAGCCCTTCTATTGTCTCCCAGTCCTTATACCAGCTTGCCAGAAAAAGTACAGTTTTCCGGTTCTTATAGTGTTCTTCCCATTCTTTTTCTATGTCATTTCTGATTTGAGTCAAATGATTATCCAGTTCTAAATCTTCTGTTCCTATTCCTTCATATAAATGATATAGCTCTTCACAATATTGCTCCAACTTCTTTACCATTGGTTCATGCAAAGGCAATATCTGTTCCAACATGGTTCCCAGATCAACTGCTAACTGTTGGCAGGCCGCTATATGATCCTGTGCCTGATCCATCTGTTCCTTGCTGATTTCAGTTTCGATGGCCCCCTCCATTTTTCTGATTTCCTGAAGGCATTCTTCTGCCATCACCTTGTAAGAACTGGCTTTGTATTCCTTTTCTTCTTTTGTTCTTTGTAACTTATCCTTATTAAATCGAAATGCCGGCAGAGGGAAATCCAGCACTTTCTGCAGATTTTTCTTCTGTCCTTCAAAGAATGGATAATCATGGGCACCGGCATTTTTTACCAGTCTGAGATAATCACCATACCTTTCCCTGAGCATTTTATCATAAAGTCTGGGAACAGGTATTTCTGTATATTCAAATGGCAGATAAATCGGGGGATCATATTCCTCACTGGCATAACCATTCGTATTTCCTTTTAATCCCCACGGAAAAAGCTGTACCAGTCTGTCAGACTCATCTTGTGGTACTGCTCCAAACTGTTCTTCTACCTTGCCATACAGATATCTTCCCATGGCCTCCGGATCTTCTATTCGCTCCAGGGTTTCTCCACACATTTCTTCTATGATACGAAGCCTTTTTTCCGTTTCCTCTTTATCTGATCTGCCTTCTACAATAGCATCCGCTGTACCAATCATATATTTGCAAATTGTCCGGCGTTTTTCTTCCTTTTCCGGATCACGGTACATATAATCAAGTACAAAAATATCCACACAGGCGATATAGGGAAAGTTATGAAACTTTCGAAGATGTTCCTTTTCAAAGCAGAAGTGATTTCTTCCAACCACTTTTCCCATAAATAACCAGAAATCCTTCTGATTCCGATAAGTCTGCACAGCATATCCCTCTTCCATATCCGGGACTGCTACTGTCAGAAAGCGGATGTAATCCTCTCTTTTCATGACAATATCTATATCATCATCCCATGGGACAAAACCTCCATGTCGTACACATCCAAGAAGTGTTCCCCAGTCAGCATAATATGTAATATGATGTTTTCTGCAGACCCGGTCAATTTCCTGAAGGACAGTGAGTTCCGCTGCCCATGCCTGCTTTATCGCTACCGGGATCACGAAGCCACATCTTACTTCATCCAGTAGAAAAGATACCGGTATTTCTTTTTTCATCTGTATATTCTGACTATCCTCTGTCATACGATCTGATCATCACTCCTGAATCTCTACATTCTGCAGCATCACCAGTTTTTCACTCTGTTTCACAAGCTGCGCTGTTCTTCCGGCATCCCCGTAGAACGCATCTGCCATTTGCACAGTTTTCTCCTCCTCAAGTGGTTCTTCTATGGTAATCCATTCTTTTCCATCATACTGCTTAAGCAGGTTTTCATATTTTTTCAGTACCCCCGGAACCCTGTGAAGTAATCTTTCCCTCAGGTTTTCATCCTGTAGCCAAAGCACATGAATATGTTCCTTTTGCGTTTCAAATACTTTCAGGGCATATTCTATTTTGGAGATCATCTTTTCTTTATGCTCCAGAAGTCCATTTCCACTGATATAATACAGAATCAGTTTCTTATCCTGCCACTCTATAGGGCGCTGCACTTCATTCTTCACTTCATAAAGTTCTGCTCCTGTTCCCTTAATCTTTTCTTCCCAGATTGGCTGTGTTTCTGCTCCGGCCCACTGACACAGGTACTCTACATAGCTCTGTTTCATGGCTTCTGATTGGACAATCACCTGATCTGCATTTACGACACCCGGAAATGGCACGAAATATTCTCTGCTTTTCAGACCTCTTTCATCTTCCGGATCCATTTCATCAATCTTAAACCACGGAATATAAATTAACTGTTCTGTGTTCTTCCATAATTCACTGGAATAATACTTTTCAGGCAGGGTTACACTATAATTCCACTCATCATATGGATTCTGAATGTAAATAACATCCGGATGATTATTTTCCACAAAATATTCATAATAAGGTGTGATCTGCACATAATCAGGAAATTGATCTCCATCATATTGCATTTCACTTAAAACTGCCCCCATTTGCCTTTTATAATAATAAGGAAGGGGAACTACCTTTACATCACAGTTTTCATCTGCAGATGCTTCCTTCCAAAGACTCTCAAGTACGCTCCAGTGGGACGCATGGTACGGCATGAATACAACTTCTCTGCGAATCTTCATCTGCTCTGCTTCCTGCATAATCATCCGTACTGTCTCATCAAGAATCGCCCGTACTTCCCCGGGATCGGGCATTCCCTGTTCACAGATCATCTCATAAACCTGATAAGCCATTTCACAATATTGCTCCAGGCATGCTACGGTTTGTGTTCCCGCTCCCACTTTCCTTTCTATAGACTCCCCGATTCCCACTGCAACATTCTGCATTTCCTGTAATAATTGAAGAACTGTATTTTGCTCATTATATTGCATGAGCACCTGCAGTTTTTCATGAATTTTTCTAAGCAGCTCTAATTTCTTGAGCAAAGTTTCTAAAAATCCTGGATTCTTTTTTTCATCATTCCTTTTATACTGATATTTAGGGAAATATACTTCTCTTTGATTCAAATACCTTTCCTGTTTGTCATAAAGCGGATAGTCATGGCTTCCACCTTTACGAACACTTTTCATATAATCTCCATACTTTAACTTCAGTATGCTATCATACCCAACCGGCACCGGAATCATAATATTTTCAAATGGCATTCTTATTGAATCTGCATAGCACTCCTTTGGATAAGTATGTCCTCCGCTTTCTAATCGCTGTGGCATAGCTGCAATATAATCCGACTCTTCCTCCCCATACAAAGCATAAAGAGCACAAACAATTTTATATAACTGATTTTTAATATTTTCTTTCCTATCTATTTTCTGTCCTGATGCATTTTCAATATAAATAAGCCACTGTTCTAATTCATCCTCACTTAATAATCCTGCACCATTTGTATCTGCGACAGTTTTGATCAGCTCGACAAGTTCTTTCTGGATCTGCTCTTCTTCCACATTTTTAGCAACATAATCTAAAGGGAAAATATCCACGCCCCCCGCAAACGGGCAGTTATGGTATTTATCAAGAAATTCTGGTGAGCAGTCCACAAACTCCGCATTCAGTACTCTTGTCATGACATCCCAATAATCTTCTTCCTCTTCATAATCCAAAACTGCGTATCCTTTGGGAAGTTCTGTTGGAAGCACCTTTCGAAATTTTTCATAATCCATTCGCTTCATGGCAATATCCATATCATCATCCCATGGAATAAATCCACGATGTCGTACTGCTCCAAGCAATGTACCCCACTCCGCAAAATAAGTAATATGATGTTTTCTACAAATACGGTCAATTTCATTCAACACCTCAATCTGCATTGCCCAGTAACTCTTCATCTTACCACTTACAAAAAAACCTGCTTTTACTTCATCTTCAAAATAGGAATCTGGAAAATTCATTGTCTGTTCTCCTGTATTCTCTGTCTATAAAAAAAGGAATCGGAGAGAATCCGATTCCTTTTGGTAGTTGTCTCTACGCCAGTGACTCTGTTTATTAGCCAAGTAAGGACAGAACACCCTGGTTAGCCTGATTAGACTGTGCAAGCATAGCCTGACCTGCCTGTGCAAGAATGTTATTGTTAGAATACTTAACCATTTCAGAAGCCATATCTGTATCACGGATAGCAGACTCAGCGCTTGTTGTGTTCTCTACAACGTTATCAAGGTTGTTGATAGTGTGCTCCAGACGATTCTGAATAGAACCAAGATCGGATCTCTGTTCAGAAACAGACTGAAGAGCTGCCTTAGCCCAAACATTCAGACCTGCAAAGTTAGAAGCTGTAAGCTTAAATGCAGCAACTTTCTCTGCTGAAGTCTTACTTGCAAAATTCTTGAACTTTCCAACGACCTTTGCTGCTGTATCGAGTTCTGTACTAGCTTTCATGGTATCTAACTTTGTCTTATATGTAGATGCTCCAATAGTATCTACACCCATGTTCTTAATAGTTACCATGATCTTGTTATTCTTGCTAGATTCAGCACCAACCTGAAGTCCTTTATCCTTGAAAGAACCATTTAACAGGCTCTGCTCATTGAATGTGGTTGTCTCCTTAACACGATCGATTTCCTGCATTAACTGAGAAACTTCAGATCCGATGTAACTTCTGTCCTGAGTTGTCAGAGTTCCGTTCTCACCCTTAACAGCCAGTTCGTTAATTCTCTGAAGCATATCCTGAACTTCTGCAAGAGCACCCTCAGCTGTCTGTACTGCAGAAATACCATCCTGAGCATTTGCAGAAGCCTGTGTCAGACCTCTTACCTGACGTCTCATCTTCTCAGAAATAGAAAGACCTGCTGCATCATCTGCTGCTCTGTTGATCTTGTAACCAGAAGATAACTTCTCAGTTGACTTAGCCTGTGTCTTGGTTGTCAGTCCTAACATTCTGTTAGAGTTCATTGCTGTAAGATTGTGTTGTACTACCATAATATATTCCTCCTTGAATTTAAGGTCGCTTCCCTGCGACTCATTTTTGACTGTAATGACTTCTGACAGTCGTACGCACCACCAAAAATCATCACTGTTAAAGTTCGTAAGCAATTATCTTGCTTTACTTGTTATTTATATCGGTGAAACCTAAAAATACTTTATAGATTTTTGGAAATTTTTGAATATTTTTTATTTTGTTCATTTCTGAGTTGTATTTTATTGTAATAATTGGAGTACACCCTGTCCATACTGGTTTGCCTGCGCAAGCATTACCTGCCCGGCCTGCGCCAGAATATTGGTATTGGCATATTGTACCATCAGGCCCGCCATATCTGCATCCCTGATCAGGGATTCCGCTGACTGGGTATTTTCTACTACATTGTCCAGATTATTGATTGTGTGCTCCAGACGGTTCTGGTATGCACCCATCCGGCTTCTTTCTCCACTCACATAAGAGGATGCCCTCTTGAATGCAGTAATTGCTTTGTCTGCTCCTGTCATAGTTCTGACATCCGCTCCGGCTATCCCGAGTGCCCTGGAAGAGATCGATGGCAGATCAATCTCCAGGTGCTGCCCTGCTTCTGCTCCAATCTGCAGTGCCACTGTTGCAGGACTTCGAAATACTCCCGTGTCGTCTATCGAATATGCAGTACCGGGCCCGAACTTGCCATAGCGGTCAGATGCTTTTACATTAAAGCTTGGATTTCGCCAATTGGGCCAGATGGCACCATTCGTTCCCGCAGGTTCAGCTTCACTGGATCTGTCATCATAAATGACCAGTTTATCCCCATCTACTGTCAGCTTCGTATAATGCCCCTGTGGATTTCCATTATTTGTTCCATTTATAATCCGACTGATCAGATCATTTGCATTAGCAGCTCCCTCAATACCTATATTGTAGATGTAATGTTCCCCGCTGGTTTCCACACTGTTTGTCGTTCCATCCGTAAACCGGATGCTGTAATGATTCGAACAGGTACAGCAGGTTGTATAGAAACCATTTCCAATCAGATCCTTTATCTGGTCAGCACTGCCTGTAAAACTTGAAAAATCAATCGTTGCCGCCGCATGGTTAATGGATACACTACCTGTATTTCCATCCTTCTGATATGTTTCTGTCGTTGTATAGCTTTCTGACAGCTTTCCCTGTGATCCCATTTTTACCCAGGCCGGCATTTCCCCCATAATGACTACATTTTCATCTTCCTCCACGACGGGAACATCTTTTCCTTTCAGCACCTGGATCTCATTAAACGTTGTTCTTTCAGAAATACCATCTATCTCTTTCTTTAACTGGCTGATCTCCTGCTGAATATAGGAACGGTCATCATCTGTCAGTGTGCCATTGGCAGCTTTTACACTGAGTTCTGTTCCCCTGTGAAGCATTTCATGTACTTCTGCCATGGCTCCATCCGCAATCTGCACCATGGAAATACCATCCTGTGCATTTGCCGAAGCCTGTGTCAGTCCACGGATCTGTCTTCGCATTTTCTCAGATATGGCAAGCCCCGCTGCATCATCTGCTGCACGGTTGACCCGATATCCTGATGACAGCTTCTCTGTCGTAGATGCCTGCTTCTTATTGGTGATTCCCAGCATGCGATTAGCGTTCATCGCCAACTGGTTATGTTGAATTACCATCACACTTCTTCCTCCCTGAAGAAAATCTCACATCCCTGCATTTTGTTGTTGATAGTGTCCGTATTTTTCTCGATATTAGTGTCTCTATTATATTATCGGATCGTGTAGAGAAAATATTAATTATTTTTTTCTTTGCTCTTTTAATCATAAAGCAAACAGGAAGCAGATCTATTATTGGTTCTCTCATACCGCCGCTATGCCATACTTTTTCTTACTTCTTCTACCAATGATGAATCACACTCTGCTATTGCACAAACATCTTCTATTTCATATCCTCTGCACAGCATGTTCCGGACAACTATTTTCGTCCTTTCCAAATTACCCTTGATTTCACCTTTCATTTCGCCTATTTTTTCGCCTATTTTCTCTCCCTCATTCCTTTTGTCTTCCATCAATTCTTCTAACGCCTGGCACATGTTATACTCCTCCCGCATTATCCGTCATAACTGGCTATGGCCTCCCATGTTTCTTCGCTCAAATGGGAATAAGCCTCATCTTTCATCAGTCCGGTCAGCTTCTTTTTATCCATCTGGCAGTTCATTGCCTGGAACAACCATTTCAGCTTAAGG
>CACXDC010000212.1 GCA_902766365.1 uncultured Lachnospiraceae bacterium
ATGCAGCCGCAGTCCTCTGTACCGAGGGATGAACGCGAAAACATAGTGTGGAAGACTTACGTTAGGACCACATGAGCGAGCTGCAAATCTCGAAACTGTATTGGGCAGGAGCCTTTAGCAAGCCCCGATCCCTTTACGGGTCGGGGTAATTGACTTTGAAGCTAATATAATCGTTGAATAAAAAATCCGGCTCATAGAGCCGGATTTTTTATTGTCCGTAAGGAATGAGCTGACCAGTTACAGCTGGCAGAGAAAAACTCTGAAACGCCGAAAAATCCTCGGCGGCTGTTTAAAATTTGCAGCAGCCACTTTATTCTTGCATTCTTTTATGGCGTAATATAAATATATTTAAACTGCAGTGTAACCGCCGTCAACAGAGATCATCTGTCCGGTTATATAACTTGATTCTTCTGCGCCAAGGAATATGGCTGCGGAGTTCAGCTCGCCCGGCTTTCCATATCTCTGCATCGGAACAGTGTTTTTGGCAAACTGCTGGAAGTACTCGGTATCAAGAGTAGCAGTAGTAAGCTCAGTGTAGAAATAGCCAGGGCAAATAGCGTTTACTGTTATTCCTTTAGTAGCGAGCTCTGCCGCAGCACCTCTTGTGAAGTTTACAACAGCACCCTTTGATGCGTGATAAGCAATGGTCGGAATGGCGGTGTTTCCCACCAGACCATAGATGGAAGCGATGTTGATTATACGGCCATATGTCTGTCTGCCGGCTTCGATCTTTTCTTCCATATATTTTGCACCCTTTTTATTCATAGTAAAGATTGAAGTAAGGTCAAGGTTCATTGTGAATTCCCAGTCGTCTCTGCTGAATTCCGTAAGAGAAGTGCCTGTTCCTTTTTCGCCGCCGGCAGCATTGAACAGAACCTCAAGATGCCCATATTCTTCATCGATTTTAGCAAAAGCTGCGTCTATGGCTGCTTCGTCTGTAACGTCGCAGGCAACAGGCACAACCCTGACACCGTATTTTTCGGACCATTCTTTTGCACTTGCTTCCAGTCTGTCTGCTCTTCTGGCAAGAATGACGAGATCTGCACCAACAGAAGCATATCCTTCTGCCACCTGCTTTCCAAGACCTGAAGAGGCTCCGGTAACCGCAACAACTTTTCCTGTGTAATCAAACATTTTTATCGCTCCTTTATATCGAAGTTATTATTGTTTATTTTGATTGTTATTATAACAAAGACCTGATAGTACTACTCTGACTGCTCCGACGGGCAAGCCAGCGGTGTTCTGATTGCCAAGTGAAGCTTGTAATAGCACATGGTTTTCAGATTTTGGAGTTACCAATGTAAATATATTTAAATCAGGACTTTCATTACCAAGCAGTACAGCAACTGCATAAGCAGCAAACCTCTGCTATTTATAAAAGAAGCACAATCAATTTTCCTAATGTTTGTATTATATATATAATAAATGCAAACATCAAGTAAAAGAAAAACGGATTTAATTCCACATGCAGGTATAAGCAGCAGAGGTGGAGCAGGCCCAGCTTATACGCCTGTGGACATGGCGTAAGACGGTGTCTTACCGTGATATTTCAGCCAATACATTAGTGGCTGAATCAGGAAACTCCGGTCTCTTTCTGCTTGGATACGGATGCTGGGCAGGGATCACTGCAGTGAGGCTTCTGATGCAGCATGTGATGAATATATGGTAGTGTTTTCATTAGAGAAAAGACATTATCATCAAACTTCTCGACGATGGCCGGCAGTCAGAGCCTGCATGGAATCGGATTGAATAATCAGAGGAAAAGGTGCCTGCCGGCATCACTGCTTGTTTCCTTCATGTACTCCGGGAATTTGTGTGTCTGCTGTATTTTTTTCTTTTGTCATTTCCGAGCTTTTGAAAAAGATGATTACAGGCAGTACGACTGCAGCCGTAATAATCGCATTGAAGAGCGCTGCATTCCCGATCGGCGAATCATAAAGAAAATGATCTGCCATAACGAGGACAATCCAGCCCAGTCCCCTTCGTATGTGATTCCTGCTGCAGGCTCGGACGATAAGATACAGTCCTGCTGCGGTAACTGCAGCATAGGCCCAGTGTGATCCGAGTGCGCCTGTGATTCTGTCAAGTGCCGTCGGAAATGCATCGTTTACGTTACTAAATCCGCTTTCCGTAATATATGAAATATCCTCTTCAATCTGAAAACCAATGCCGACACACATTCCAATCGTCAGGTAATGCTTCAGTGATTTCCTGTTCAGCACATATAAAAGCATAGCAGTTGTGCCAAGTTTGAGAAGCTCCTCTACAATGCCGGCTTCCGCTGATCCGATCCATGCGTCAGAATAGGAATGCCCCATCAGAGATCTCATAAGGTTATCAAAGCCTCCATTCAGTTCTCCGGCAAAGGCAGCAGGGACAAATGCACCGCATAAAACCGCGGTCAGAAGCTCCATACCGGATATTTTATATTTTGCGCATATCCATTTCATAAGAATTACGAACGGCACGATATATGCCAGCAGCAGAACAAAAGCACTGTAAACCTCCAGATAATGGATAACAGAGATATTGTTCTTACATAAATAGTCAGACTCATCTATTGCCATTCCGACTGCAGACAGCATGATGAGAATGCATGTTACTGCAAGTCTGTTTCGCTGTCTATTATTATTTACAAGATGCGAACTGTCATCTGGACTGCAGTATTGTTCCGCATCAGTGCGCTTTATATAATCATTGATCTTTTTCATATAGTACTCTCCTTGATTCGATTGACCATTTGATCTGATCATCAAGATTCTGAAGATTTCTATCCTTCAAAATCATATACCAGTGAGCTATAATACCACTTTTTGAGTTGCCAATAAATACTGTATTAATACGCTCATAATCATCTGATTCCTGACTGAAATATTTGAGAGAACGAAGCAAACGCTTTCATATGCCGTTTTCTGTGAAGTATTGCAGAGGTTAATGCAGCATCCTGAAATTTTTTCATGATGCTCCGAATTCTGATTTTTGGAATTTATGATGATAAAGTCTGCGGTGTGAACCGCGGAGGATCTGCCGGTAAAAGAGTGTTTAAATGGCAATGGAAGATTGACCGCCTATAATATATCAATTATAATAATTGCCAAAATGATCCTACTGAAAAACTCAATTTTACAATTATGACTATCTTATTACGATACGTTAGATGAAATACATAAAAGAAGATTCCTGCAAGGCGGAGACTGGATATGCATCTGAAGAAAATTGGAATGGATCTCATGATTTGCAAGGTTGTGTCCACAGCGGAAACTGCCGCATTGATAAACCAGATCGCAATGGCGCTGAAAGGAGGCGGAATATTAATTAATGAACAATTCTGCCATGGAACATTATATTATCACCAATCTGGATAAAGCATTGGAAAAAAGATGGATAACGCCATATTTTCAGCCTTTTGTGCGTACTATTACAGGAAATTTTTCCGGAGGAGAATGCCTGGCTCGCTGGATAGATCCGGTATACGGAATCATCATGCCCGGTACATTTGTGCCTGTACTGGAAAAAGCCGGACTTATTTATAAAATAGACTTATTTATGGTTAAAGAGGTAGCCAGAATTCAGCGTCAGCGTATTGATGCCGGACTTCCGGTCGGACTTGTCACAGTCAATTTTTCACGACAGGATTTTGACAAGCTGGATGTAGCTTCTTTTATCCACGAACAGATTGACAAATATGGCATCAGTAAAGATTTGATCGCTCTTGAACTCACCGAAAGCATGCTCGTTAAGAACAAGGAAAAAATGATTTCAGTTGTAAAGGATCTGAGGTCGGAGGGATTTCAGATATGGATGGATGATTTCGGCAGTGGATACTCTTCGCTGATCTTTCTCAATGACTATCAGCTGGATGTGATCAAGCTCGACATGGCTTTTCTGAAATCTTTCTCAAATACGTCCATGGAAATAATGAGAAGTACTGTAAATCTGGCAAAGAAGCTGGGCATACGCACGCTGGCGGAAGGAGTGGAAGCAGAAGAACATGTTCGTTTTCTGACCGAAATAGGCTGCGATATGATGCAGGGATTTTACTTGACGAAACCTGTTTCATGCGGAGCATTACAGTCATTCTTCCTCCATTCGGACAGACAGTCAGAGACCATGGAATGGAAGAAATTTTATGATCAGGCAGATGCCTGTGTGATTAACAGCGATGCTCCGCGCGCCGTCGTGGAATATGACATAGAGCAGGATCACAGTCATTATCTGTTTATCAATCAAAACGAAAAGGAACAACTGCGCAGTCTCGGACGCAAGACAAAAGCCGATTCAGAGTTCGTGCTGAACAATAAGAACAATCCTCTGCACCCGAGAATTCTGGAATGCTATGACAGGGCAATTCACAGTTCTGATACTGTTACCGCATACGTTTCTGACAACTCATGTTTCTTGAAAATTGCCTGCAGAATGGTTGCCAGATATCGTGATCACTGCATTTTGCTGTTAACAATGATAAATATTACAAATGACCGCACGCATAAGATAGGTCAATTCCTCGATAAATCTCTGTCGGATATAGTTCTGCTGTTTGATGATGTTCATATTCTTAATCCTGAACAGGATACGGCAGATAATCTGATCAATAACTTCGGCATTGACGCAGGCCTTAAAAATCAGGATGACTTGCGCAAAGGACTTAAATTTTTCTGCTGCCATATGGTTCACCCCAAAGACCGTGAGCGTTATTGGAAGTTTGCAGATCCTGACACCATGATAGATCGTATCTTGAAAACGTCTGACGGGATTTTGAGGGAGTATTTCAGAATATTGAATAATGCAAAAGATGGAGAATCAGGGTATGTGTGGAAAGAATTCAATCTGCTGCTTATACCCGGTTCGGATAACAAGAGAATACTGTCCTGCATAAAAGATGCCACACCGACATCTGATGATTCCTGTTATCTTAGTGAAACAGACAAATTGCGGTCATCGTATGACAGGCTGATACAGCGGAACATAATTATTTAACTTCAGCCGAAGAGCAGACAACCAATACCGGATTTAACGTCCAGCATCGTCGAGATTTTTCCATCCATAGCGGATGATCGAAATAATCATAGAGAGCTCGCTTGCGGCTTCGTCAAGAATTCCTGCCCACGAACCAACTATGATATCGTATATAATCCACAGCGGTGAGTTGATAAGCATGCCGGCAAGCCTGATTTTTCTTGCATTGTGAGTATATCCGGCAATGGTTGATGCAATGTTGGCAGCTGCAGGGAGAACAGAATACCAGCCAGACCATGTGAACATTAGAGCTACAGCCTGCATAAGGCAGATAACAGCGCACATGCTCTTTTTATGGGCAAAGTCCCATCTGCTTCCAAGACAGAGAGAACGAAAAATATTGATTATGTAACTGACACAGCCGGTAATGGCGCCAAGTAAAACAAGGTGAATAGTGTAAATTAAATATGACAGAAACTGCATGCGGAACAAATTTTGATTTTTCTTACATTGAAATGAGACGAAGAATACAGCTGTTCCTGCCAG
>CACXDC010000213.1 GCA_902766365.1 uncultured Lachnospiraceae bacterium
CTCTCCGTCCTTTCCCTTCAGGCAAATGGGGAGTTTAATGCTTCAGACTGCTATTATAATGCGGTAGCAAGGCAGTGGGAGGAGGCTTATGCGGAGATCCCGGAAAGATCGGTAGTGATCTTTGATGATATTGATTATCGCTCCACATGGTACAGGGCAGATGTGGTGGACGGCATGATCACACCGCAGGATACACTGGAAAGCCTTAGAGAAACCTATTACGGCTCTGATTACCTGTGCATTCGTAAGACATTTGCAGAGACAATGCTGGAATCCGGGGAATATGAGGAGCATGTAAGTGACTGGCTGGCTGAGGGCCTGCAGAAGTCAGAGGATGACAGAGAGTATGTGGTACTGGCACTGAAGGATTAATCAGTGCCAGCCTGTTCATAGATCGCATCATAATCATAGCTGCTGAAGAACTCCCTTTCAGCAGCCAGCTTTTCCAGATAGTTTTCATGGGTAACAAGGCATTTATCCTCTGCAATCATCTGAAGCAGCATGGAATTTACTTCACCGTTGTAGTGACCATCGTCACAGTAATAATCCGTATTACAGATGATATCATACTGATCAAAGAAGTTATAGAGCCTTACATTCGGGCAGTCAAGCAGAAGCTCGGTAGCGGTCTGCTCAGCCTGAAGCTGTCTGTCCAGGGTTCCCTTCAGCATGAGAGCATCGAAGTAGCAGATGCTGTAAGGCGGGTACATGATATAAAAAGTCACATCCGGATACTGGCTGACAAGATCAACCACGTTTGTATTGATCGTCTGCTCTACCTTCGCCTTTTCTTCAGGACCAAAGCCGGTATCTGCCGGAATGGTCACATTTTCTCTGTCATATGACTGCAGAATATAGTCAAGTCCACAGTCTCTTTCCCAGGAAGAATATTCATCCATAGTAGTGCTTTTCGTGTGCGACAGCGTCATGTGCACGTTGGAAAAAACACCATGATAAAGAATGGATTTATTAAATAAATAAGCGGTATCATTCCATGGATTGTCATCATAAAGATAGGTTGGATAATCTTCATACTGCTTCCAGTCATAATCCCTGAGAAATCCATTGTAATCAACGACCCAGAGCACTGTTTTCAGCTCCGGATTGCGCTTCAGGGCACGCCCCAGATTTTCAGAAAGCTCCTGATAGCCTGCACCGGAGAAGGTTTCTTTAACCGCATTGGTTCCAAACAACTCGTCCATTTCACTGGGCTTAAAGTTCTGCGCCATGGAAGTACCGGTGATCATGGCGTCAAAGTCAAAATGCCGGGAGATCCCGTCATTGGTATAGCGCTCCTCATACAGCCTGTAGGATAAAAAGGAAAAGGGCTTATGATAATGGAAGTAGGGATCTACGACCACAACGACAAGACCGGTCAGAAGTAACAGGCCGGTAAGGACACTGAGACATCTACAGAACCATTTCCTGGCGGCTGCTTCAGACTGATCATTTCTGCTGTTATTTAAATTTTCTGAATGCTTTTGATTTTCCATATTTGTGTACGCTCTTAAAAAGTAAAATACAGGAATTCGCTGATTTCTGCAAGGGACAGGATGCTCCAGAATAAAAGCCCTGCTGTTACCATGCATTTCCACAGCATTTTCCGGCGGCTTCCCTTTTCGGGACTGAAGGTGAACAGAGCCATTTTCTCCTGCGTGTTCTTCATGGTAAAGCATGCGGTCATAAGAACCACGATAAACAGGGTCAGTATAAGCCAGGGCTTTGATTCCATAAGGCCTCCAAGGCCTGCCCGGTAGAGGACGCTGATCTCGATGACATCCATAAATTTATCCCGGATGGGCTGATAGAGAGAAAAACCGCCGGAGAACAGTTTGCCAAACAGAGCCATGGAATCAGAAAGGGAAGGTGCGCGGAAAATACTCCAGGCCAGTGTCACGAAGCTAAAGGTAAACCCTCTCCGGAGAAGAGCGGGTATTTTCCGATCCTTGATCCGCAGTGCCTTTTCCAGCACATTCAAAAGTCCGTGAAGCGCACCCCACAGGATAAAGGTCCAGTTTGCACCATGCCATAATCCGCTGACCAGAAATACGATCATGAC
>CACXDC010000214.1 GCA_902766365.1 uncultured Lachnospiraceae bacterium
TATATTCAGGGACTGAAAGACGCGGCCGCAGCGCGCGAATAAACTCCTGTATTTCGGGAAGGGGCCCTCGTACAGAGAGCCTCTTCCCATTTCTGTTTATTCAGGGAGGCTTTTATGAGTAAGGCATACAGTAATAAATGGGTGATCCTGTCGCTGATCTTCCCGGGGCTGTTTTTATTTTTTACAGTGATTCTGGCACCGATTCTTATCAGCTTTTTCTTCAGCCTTACAGATTTTACAGGCGCGAATCAAAACAGCATGAAGATCGTGGGGATGAAGAACTATATTACCTTGGTGAAGGATCCGATCTTCTGGCGCGCGCTCAAAAATTCGATTCTGCTGGCGTTGGGGTTTGTGGTCATTCAGCATCCGGTCGCAATGCTGGTCGCAGTTACATTGGATCGTATCGGAGGTAAAGTGGAAAGCCTGCTGCGCGGGATCTATTTTATTCCTAATGTTATTTCCGTAGCAATCGTCGTGGCACTCTGGAAATTTGTCTACAATCCCAATTTCGGTCTCCTGGTTCGGATCATGCAGTTCTTTGGCTATCAGGGTGAATTTAATATGCTGGATGTAAACCATGCATTACTTGCGATCCTGATCCTCTGTATCTGGCACGGATTTGGCTGGGGAATGCTGATCTATTACACGGGTGTAAAGAACGTCGATCCGCAGCTTTATGAAGCCTCGGCGCTGGATGGCGCCTCTGGCTTAAAAGAATTTTTCTACATTACACTTCCTCAGCTGAAACCGATCCTTCTGTACAATATGGTCTCCGCATTAGTGAGTGCTCTGAAAACCATGGACGTTCCATTTCTTCTGACAGGGGGCGGACCGCTGGATCGTACACAGTTTCTGGCAACCTATTTGTATAAAATGGGCTTTACCAATCTGAAATTCAGTTATGGATGTACCATAGGGATCGCATTCGTGATCGTATGCCTGACTGGGTCCTTGATGATTAACAGAGCTTTTCAGGAAAAGGAGTAGGAAGATGGTACGCAGTAAAGCAAAAGGCTGGCGGCTTGTGGGACGTATGATTGGAGCTGCGTTATTGATCCTGCTGGCAGTTGTTCAACTTTTTCCGTTGATCTGGATGCTGGACTATTCTCTTTGCGAAAGCAGGGACCTTTTTGGAGATAAGATTCTGCAATGGCCGGAACCGTTCAATTGGGATAATTACCGCCGGGGCATCTTTGATAGTAATTTCTTTTTATATTTCAGAAACAGCGTGTTCGTTACCGGAACCTCCGTTCTTCTGGTCGTGGTTTTTTCTTTGATGTCGGCATTTGCCTGCGTCAAAATGAAATGGAAACTCTCCGGTATAGTCTCGGTGATTTTCCTGCTGGGATTGATGATCCCGGGGCATGTGACATTGCTGCCCAACTTTCTGGTGTTCTCCAGGCTGCGTATCACAGACACCTGGCTGGCCTACCTGCTGCCTTATACAGCGTTTCCCCTGGCAACAGGCTTTCTTTTGACATCTCAATATATCAAAACGATCCCAAGAGAACTGGAGGAGGCGGCGCTGATCGACGGCGCAGGGGCATACCGTGTTTTGTTTCAGGTGATCTTTCCTATCATGAAGCCTTCTTTGACGACTGTGATGATCATGACCTTTCTGGGAAACTGGAATGAGTATATCAGTGCAATGACTTATACCAGCAGGATCGAGCTGAGAACTTTGCCTTTCCTGGTAAAAGACTTTACTGGATTGTGGTCTTCGGATTATGCACTGCAGTTTGCTGTCATGATGCTGTCGGTGATTCCTGCATTAATCGTATATATCATTTTAAACAAATATATCGTCAAAGGGATCGCTGTCGGCGCAGTAAAAACATAACGGCTTTCAGAGGTGAACATGTATGCAGGATCTTAGTTTTAAACAGGTGAATCAGGAATTCGTCTTTCGGGGATATACGTTTTCGGTTGCAATCTACACGTTCAGAAATGTCTATACCTTATCTCCAGAGTGCACTGAAATTACGATAAAGGACGGACTGCTTACGGCTGAGTGCAACGGACTGCTCTGGGCGGGTGGTCAGGAAAAGGTGGAGGGCCATTGCTCTCTGCAGGCAATTGGTACAGACCGTGGCATACGTGTAAAAATAAATGCCAAGATGAGTTGCTCTGTGGAAGTAATTCGGCGGGTCAAGCTTACAGTCAGGAACATGCCAAGAGGCAGGATCATCAATAGTATTGATGTTTGCAGAAACGCGATACCAGATTCCGGACTCGTGATCAATTATCCGGAGGGATGGCGTGAATGCGGCACGCCGCTGATCATTATGCGGGAAGGAGAAAACCATTGCTTTTTCCGTTCCTTAGATAACATTGTACGGGAGAAGGCTTTTATCTTTGTGCCGGAAGATCAGGAACATACTTCGGTTGAACTGATTCATGAAGAGCTGGCGGTAAACTTCTCGAGCAGTATCCAGGTGCCGGAGTGGGAGATCGGCTGCTGTGAAAAACCGGAGGATATTTATAA
>CACXDC010000215.1 GCA_902766365.1 uncultured Lachnospiraceae bacterium
CATTTTCGTTCAAAACAGTAAAAATGAAGGTAGCTGGCGATCCGGGGACAGACAAAATGACGGCGATTTACATTCTGAAGACCCGGGAATACAGGCTGCGCCATTAAACTTTCGTAAATTTTCCTAAAGGAGAACCACTTATGGAAGCAAAGTCCACACTTTCCAGACAGCAATATGAAGAAAAGATCAGCCATACTACAGCCGATCTTCCCTTTGCCCTGCACAGACTTTCTTATCCGGCTGGTACGGATATCCTTTTTTACCAGCACTGGCACAAAGAGTTTGAATTCATTATGGTCACCGATGGTCTCCTTGAGCTTACCATAGAAAGCAGGCCCCATGTCCTGCAGGCAGGAGAAGGTGCTTTTATCAATGCCTCCTTCAGCCACAGCGGAAGAAATGCCGGTACCGGATCCTGCTCCTTCACCGCACTGGATTTCTCCTACGAACTTCTGGACGAGAACCCTCACAGCCACTTTTCCCGGAAATATATCAATCCCGTTCTGGAAGGATATCTGCTCTTCCCGGAAGCAGTTCATCTGCCTGAGAATACTGTGGTCCCGCCTGTGGATACTGCAATCCCGGCCGGTGCAGCTCCCGGATATCCGGAACATTCTGCTGCCGAAAGCCAGCTGCCACAGGACTTTTCTTCTCTTCTCCCGGATTCTTCCTGGCAGTCCAAACTACTGTTTACGTTAACAGAGATCGAAAGCTGTACGGATGATATGCTTTCCAAAAGAGAGCTCTTTCTGAAGTCCCGGATCTACCTGCTCTGGGAACTTCTGTTCCAGCAGGCACAGCCCGGCGGCTCCGGAAACCGTCAGGAACGCCACAACAGAGAACGGCTGTCTCCTGTGCTGTCCTATATCCGGGAACATTTTTCAGAAGAGCTTTCCCTTGCGCAGCTTGCCAATATCGCTGCACTAAGTGAGGGACGGTTCTGCCGGATCTTCAGGGAAACCATGAACCAGACTCCGTTCCAGTATATCATGCACTACCGGGTCATGCAGAGCTGCAGTCTCCTGACAGAAACTGACCTTCCCATCGGTGAGATCGCCCTGCGCTCTGGATTTAACAATATCAGCTACTATAATAAGACCTTCCTTAAGCAGATCGGATGTACACCAAAGCACTACCGGACCTATACGGTATTCGGAACCTCCGGTTGAAAGTGCCGGATGCAGTCTGCCCGAAGGGCTTTTGATTCATAGGACGTAATTTCCTGTGAATCAAAAAACGCTGCAGGACATCCTACAGCGTTTTCAGTAAATCCGGTAATTCTCTTAAATCTGTTATTTCATAATCCGGGACAATTTCTGTCTCGTTCTGACTCCCTTCCGGGTGGAACCAGATGGTTCTGATCCCGGCATTGATACCACCAAGGATATCCGATGTCAGGCTGTCACCTATCATCACTGCCTCATTCCTGTCAAAGCCCGGAATCCTTTCAAAGCATCTGTCAAAATACTCCTTCGATGGCTTATTGGCTCCGATCTCCTCAGAAATGAAAACATCTTCAACATAGTTCCGGATACCTGCACTTGCGATCCGCCCTTTCTGCACATGAGCCGTTCCATTGGTCACAATATAAAGCTGATATTCCCCTGAAAGCTTCTGCAGAAGCTCTTCTGCATAGTCCATGAAGTAATGCCCCTCTCCAAGGAATCCTTCATACAGACGGGCCGCTTCTTTTGCTTCCCTATCAATTCCAAATTCTTCGAATAAAAGCAGAAAACGGCGGAGCTTTACCGCATCACGGTCAAGCTCCCCCTTTTCCAGCAGTTTCCACTGTGCCAGATTAATTTTATTATACCGGTCCAGCAAATGATCTGTCGGCTCCAGGGAAAGGGCACTGAGCGCTTTCGTCAGTGCAATCCTTTCCGCCTTATCAAAATCAAGCAGCGTGTTATCCAGATCAAACAGTAGTTTACTTAACATATTATTTCTTAATTCTCGCATTCATCTTTTTTAATACTTCCTGAAGATCTGTCCGTTTCAGTCTGCCATTACTGAAGGAAAGTCCAGAACGGAGAGGGGTATATTCAAACATTGCCGCCATCATATCCTCAGAAATTGCTTCAGAACCGGAGCCGCCTTCGCTGCCGCCAAAGTCCATAAAGCCATTCTCCATCAGGTCCTTCACAATATCGCTGACTCTTTCATCTCTCATGGCATCACCTATGAGGGAATTCTCGTCATAATGGTCTGCCAGCAGATAAGTACCGGTTACCGTTACCTTTTCAGAAAGTACGATATCACGGCTGGAACGTCCGATCTCGATCAGGAAATCACCCGGCTCCACATAGAAATCATGTACCTTCGGCTCATAGTAAGCAAAAGCTCTCTTTGAAAGCGTAAAGGTTACCGTCTTTGTTTCTCCGGGATTTAAAGCAACCTTTGCAAATTCCTTCAGCTCTCTTACAGGACGTACAGCACTGCTCTCCAGATCTCTTACATAAACCTCTACAACTTCCTTACCAGCCATCTTACCGGTGTTTGTCACATCTACGCTGACGGTCAGGGTATCAGAATCCTTCATGGTTTCCTTATCCAGCTTCAGATTGGAATATGCAAAGTCTGTATAGCTCAGTCCATAGCCGAAGGGGAACAGGACATCCATTTCCTTGAAATCATAGTAGCGATAGCCTACGAAAATACCTTCCTTATACTCTACCGTATCCTGTCCACCGGGGAAATTCAGGTAAGAAGGATTGTCAGAAAGCTTTAAGGGGAAAGTCTCTGACAGCTTACCGCTGGGATTTACCTTACCAAACAGCACATCATATTCAGCACCGCCGACAGCCTGTCCGCCAAGGTAAGCCTCGATCACACCCTTTACCTCTGAGATCCAGGGCATTTCCACAGGGGAACCATTATGCAGGATCACAACTACATTCTTCTGTACTTCTGTAACACGACGGATCAGCTCATTCTGGCAGTCAGGCATTCTCATATGCTTTCTGTCATAGCCTTCTGATTCGAAATTATCAGGAAGTCCGGCAAAGATCACTGCCACATCTGCATTCTTTGCTGCTTCCATAGCTTCTGTGATCATCTGCTCATTGATCTCGTCCTTATCATCATCATAACCTTGCGCATAGGTATAGTCAATTCCCTCATCCAGACAGTCAAGGAAGGCTGTCACCTTATGGCAGTTGATATGGGAGCTGCCACCGCCCTGGAATCTGGGCTTCTTCGCATATTTTCCAATCACAGCCAGCTTCTGCTCTTTGTTCAGCGGAAGGATGTGATCTTCGTTTTTCAGAAGTACCAGTGTTTCTCCGGCAATCTCTCTTGCCAGCTCATGATCGGCATCCCTGTCAAAGACTGCACTTTCATTTCTGCCTTCCTGTGCTCTGTAAACGATATTTAAAATTCTCTCAACAGCCTGATCTACAACTGCCTCGTCCAGCTCACCCTTCTTTACAGCTTCTACGATCAGGGCATCATTTTCACCAAAGGAGCTTGGCATTTCCAGATCCAGTCCTGCCTTTAAGCCCGGTACTCTGTCATTGACCGCACTCCAGTCGCTGACAACAAAGCCTTCATATCCCCATCTTTTACGAAGGATATCCGTCAGGGTCTCCTGATTTTCAGAGCCAAATACTCCATTGATCCTGTTGTAACTGCACATTACTGTCCAGGGCTTTGCATTTTTGATCGCACCCTCAAAGGCTGACAGATAAATCTCATGCATGGTTCTTTCATCCACCTCTGCAGAAATGGACATTCTTCTGGTCTCCTGATTATTCAGGCAGAAATGCTTAATGGAGGTTCCCACGTTCTGGCTCTGCACACCTTCAATATGAGCGGTGGCAATTTCACTTGCTGCATAGGGATCCTCTGAATAGTACTCAAAGTTACGTCCGCAAAGCGGGGATCTCTTGATATTGACTGCGGGTCCAAGGATCACACCTACGTTTTCTGCCTGGCATTCCTTTCCAAGAGCCTCTCCTACACGGTGAAGAAGATCCCTGTCAAAGGAGGATGCCATGGCACAGCCTGCCGGGAAGCAGACAGCCTTGATACTGTCATTTACACCAAGATGATCTCCTTCCAGATCCTGCTTTCTCAGTCCGTGAGGTCCATCGGACATCATCATATCCGGAATCTGCAGTCTCTCTACTGCTTTGGTATGCCAGAAATCTGCTCCGGAACAGATCCCTGCTTTTTCTTCCAGCGTCATTTCTGAAATCAGCTTCTTTAAGTCTTTCATAGTCCCTCTTTCTGCTGCACTGCAGCCCCATTCATTTATCGTTTTTCTACACCATCCGCTGTTATTCTCTTTTCGTCCGTAACAGCTTTTCATGGTTTCATCATATCGGATCCTGATTTTTCTTTATATCACAATTTTCATTTTTATGTTATGATTTTTATATATCTTTATAAAAGAAAGAGGGATCTTTTCTTATGGCAAACATCAATGAAAAACGACTGAAATATCTGGAATTTGTAAACCGGGAAAATAACTTCAGACACCTTCGTTATGAAGAAGAGATCAGACCTTATCTTTATATGAAAGCCGGAGATCCCAGAGCCCTGGACACCTACAGGCAGCTCATTGACTCTCCGCATGTCGGCCACTTATCGGATGATCCCCTGCGGAACCGGAAATATCTCTTTGTCTCTGCGGTAACCCTGACCACCCGTTATGCGATTGAGGGCGGCATGGATCCGGAGACTGCCTACAATATCAGCGATCTTTTCATTCAGGAAATGGATACCTGTCAGAGCACGGATGCTGTAAGGGCACTGGAACTGGAAATGGTAAATGTTTTTTTCACCCAGCTTGCAAAGTCAAAAAAAGAGACCGTTTATTCCAGACCGGTCGTGCAGTGCATTGACTACATCTACTACCATCTGAATGAAACGATCTCCCTGCAGGATCTTGCTAAGGAAACAGGCCTTCATCCCGGCTATCTTTCCACTCTTTTTCACAGGGAAATGGGAATGACCCTGACAGAATATATCCGCAAACAGCGCATTGAAACGGCGAAGAATATGCTTCTTGATTCAGAATACTCTTATGCAGAGATTGCTGCCATTCTGGCCTTCAGCTCCCAGAGCCACTTCACGAAAGTCTTCCGGGAAGAAACCGGCTATACCCCAAAGTCTTACCAGACACACTTCTTTCGGACAGGGATCGGGCAGCAGCACTGAATTTACCTTCCTTCCTGCTCTCTGCGTTTCAGCTCCGGCAGCACGGTACACAGCATGGTGATAAAGCAGGCACATCCTCCAATCAGGTTGGAGATCGGCTCGGCCCAGAATACACCATCCACTGACAGCCCGGCTACTTTGGGAAGAAGCAGCGTCAGCGGCACGACAATAAAGGCTTTCCGAAGCAGGGAAAAGAACACTGCCTTGCCGGATTTGCCAAGCGCCACAAACACATTCTGTCCGGTAAACTGCAATGCCATAAAGCAGAATCCAAAAAAATAAATATGAAGCGCCGGAACACCCTTTTCCACCAGCTCCGGTGAATCATTGAAAATCCGGATGAAAAATTCCGGAAACAGCTTGAGGATGCCCCAGATCAGAAGCGTATAGCTTACACAGAGTCCCGTGACGAACCAGATCGCCTGCTTTACTTTATCATAGGCTTTGGCTCCGTAATTAAAGCTCATAACCGGAGAAGCTCCGCTTGTGATACCATGTACCGGAAGCGTACAGATATCCCTGACAGAATTTAATACTGTCATAACACCGACATAAATATCGCCGCCATAAGTCTGCAGCGTCGCATTGCAGGCCACCTGCACCAGACCATTCGTAAAGCTCATAATAAAGCCGGACACACCAAGCGCCATAATCTGCAGCACCCGCTTCCCGGACAGCTTCATCCGGGCAAACTTCAATCGGAGCACTGCCCTTTTTCCTGTCAGGAACTGCAGTACCCAGATAGCAGAAGCAAGCTGCGACAGAATCGTAGCGATGGCAGCGCCCCGCACGCCCATATTCAGTACAAAGATAAACAATGGATCCAGTACGATATTCAGCACGGCACCGATGAGCACCGAAAACATACCGATGTTACCAAAGCCCTGGCTGTTGATAAAGGGATTCATTCCCACTGAAATCATCACAAACAGCGTACCAAGCAGATAGATCCTGATATAGCTGCCTGCATAAACAAATGTCGCATCACTGGCCCCGAACAGATACAGCACCGGCTTATAGAATAACAGCCCTGCGATCATCAGTACCATTCCTGTCAGCACCAGCATCAGAAAAGAATTTCCCATGAGGTATTCCGCTTCTTCTTCGTTTCCCCGTCCACGCTCCATGGCACAGAGCGGACTGCCGCCATTGCCAAAAAGCAGTGTAAAGGCAGAAACCAGCGTAATGATCGGGAAACACAGCCCAACACCTGTCAGCGCCAGTGTTCCTACTTCCGGGATCCTTCCTATATACATACGGTCTACTACATTATAAAGGAGGTTAAGCAGTTGTGCCACGGTCATGGGTACTGCAACCTCCAGTATATTTCTATATACACTTCCCTGTGAAAAGTCTGTCTGGTGGGTCTTCATGTCAGTTACTCCTTTTTTCACCCACATTATACGTTTCCTTTTCCTGATTCGTCAATCTGCAAAAAGCAGAATTTTCTGTTACTCTTTGATCCGTTTCAGAGTCTCATCCCTGCGCCTTAAGCTCTCTATCCACAGATCGATCATATCCATCGCTGCCTGCTGATTGCCACAGTTACAGTGGTCTGCCCCCTGCTCTTTCTCTGTGATCTCACGGGCCGTGATCGATCTGGCATTCTTTAACAGATACATCTGCTGTCCGATCGAGCTTCTGCTGTTCATGGTATCCCTGCTTCCGCCTATGATCAGATAATCCCTGGTCAGCTTATCCGCAAGCGGCCTTAAATCCACGCTCCACAGGAACTTTGCCAGCACATAGGCATTTGTTGTACCGGTTCTGTGATAATAAGTCCTGAAAAAGTCCATTCCCTTTCCCTTTTTCAGCCTGTAAATCAGATTGATCAGCCAGCCAAAGCCATACAGGACAATATCCAGGAGGACTACGGTCAGTCCTGCCACAAATGGACTGTCTGCAAAATTCTGCTTTAATGACGGGAACTGTGCAATACTGACACATCTTGTCACCCGTTCATCAAAGGCAGAAGCTCTTGGTGCATAGAAACCTCCAAGGGATTCTCCCACCAGCGTAACATCTGTCAGATCAAAGTACTTCGTGACTGCCATCACCGGCTTTTCCCATTCGATCACAAGCGGTGCTCCATGAAGCCGGATACATTCTCCCTGTCCCGGTCCTTCAAACAGATATACCGCATACCCCTGCTGCCGCAGATACATCATCTGCGGGAAAAATTCCTCATAACTGGAATCGAAACCGCCATGTGCCACAATAACTCCTCTGGATTCTCCATCCGGATTCATTTTCAGCACCGGCATGCTGTAATCCTCATAGGGCACATCCCATTTTTCAACGATCGGATTTTCCCCTGTAAAGAAATCTTCATAATACTGGAAAAACAGCTTTCTCGCCTTTTTCCATGCCATCAATGCATCCGGATCCTCATAATCCATGTAAAACTCGGCCATCCGGTAAAATCCCATGGCACTTTTCAGATGTCCTTTTTCGTACTCCTCATCCGCCGCCTGCAGCAGCACCGTTTTCCAGCTTTTCAGATCTTTGATCTGTGCACCGACCCTGCGGACCTCCTCCAGATCTCCCAGATCAAAATTCACCAGCCGGTTCAACTGAAAATTAAAGCTTTCATTCGGATTCAGCCGATGCATACCAACCGGCAGCACAAACGGTTTGCTGATATCATATTTATCCATTCTCTGCTCCCCCATCTGACCAAAAATACTGCTTTCTGTGGAAATACAGGTTGTAAACAGCTTTGGTCATATTTAGGTTAGCAAATGCTAACTTTCGTGTCAATTTTCTAATCCATTCTGTCGGATTTCCCTAAATTTTTACTTAAATTTAAGCTTCACTGAACAGGCTGAACTTTTCTTGCCATCCTGTTTTCACAATGCTACTATAAATACTGTGAAGTTATACTTGAACAGGAGGTATTTATGATGAATACAGATTTATTAACACTCATGGAAACAAGAAGAAGTGTGCGCAGCTTCAAGCCCGATATGATTCCCTCTGATGTCATCGATCAGATTATTAAGGCCGGAACCTATGCAGCCACAGGTATGAACAGACAGTCACCCATTATCATAGCTGTTACAAATAAGGAAATGCGAGACAGACTTTCCAGAATGAATGCCCAGATCATGGGAAGTGATAAGGATCCCTTCTACGGCGCTCCCGTTGTCCTCATCGTCCTCGCCAAAAAGGAAATGCCGACCCATGTTTATGACGGCAGCCTTGTCATGGGCAATCTGATGCTGGCCGCACATGCACTGGATGTCGGAAGCTGCTGGATCCACAGAGCCAAGGAAGAATTTGAATCCCCGGAAGGCCAGGAAATCCTGAAGGATCTCGGCATTGAAGGTGAGTACGAAGGAATCGGCCACTGTGTCCTCGGTTATGTTGACGGAGAGTACCCTGCTACACACCCCCGCAAGGACAACTGGGTCTATTACGTGAAATAATGATACTTTTCGACTCGATATAACTTGAAAAAACGGTACTTTTTGCATAAATTCATCTTGAAATAATCATACTTTTTATATAAAATAAACTTGAAATAATGATACTTTTTTCATGTGGAGGTATGATTATGTTTAAACGAAAAGTCTATAACAGCCTGTTAAACTGGAAAAAAGAATATAACGGCACTTACGCATGTCTTCTGGAAGGTGCCAGACGTGTAGGGAAATCCACAATAGCAGAATCCTTTGCTCAAAATGAATACGAATCCTATATCAAAATAGATTTTGCAAATATAACAGATGAGCTTCTGGATGTGTTCAGGGATATTTCCAAACCTGATCTCTTTTTTCTGCGTTTGCAGGCTGAAACTGGTGTTACCCTGACAGAGCGAAAGTCTGTCATTATATTTGATGAGATACAGCTTTTTCCTAAAGCCAGACAGGCTATCAAATATCTGGTAAAAGATGGAAAATATGATTACATCGAAACCGGATCTCTTATTTCCATCAAAAAAAATGTAAAGGACATTCTGATTCCTTCTGAAGAATACAGGATTCCCGTTTATCCCATGGATTATGAAGAATTCCTGTGGGCTACCGGTGGAAACCCTGATCTGATCCGTACGATTAGCGAAAAGAATATTGCTCTTGGCGAATCTACCAATCGCAAGCTTGTTCGTGACTTTCGTCTTTACATGGCAGTCGGTGGAATGCCCCAGTCCGTAGAGGCTTATGTAAACAATAAAAACTTCGATTTTATAGACAGAATAAAACAGGGTATTATTAATCTGTATCTGGAGGATTTAAAGAAAATCGATGAATCCGGAAGATTATCAGATATTTATAAATCTGTTCCCAGTCAGTTAGCCCTGAAGAAAAAAAGATTTGTCATATCCGCTGCAACTGGTAAACAACGAACTAAAAAAGACGAAGAACGCTTATTTGATCTGATCGATTCAAAAATAGTGCTTCCCTGCTATGATGTCACTAAGCCCGGGCTTGCCCTGTCCCAGACCAGAAGTCACGAAAACTTTAAACTCTATATGTCTGATACCGGACTGTTTACTACCATGTTGTTTCATGATGATGATGGTTTGCACAGTGATATCTACAAAAAGCTTCTCAGTGATAAACTGGACACGGATATGGGATATTTATTTGAAAATGCTGTTGCCCAGATTCTTGCTGCAAATGGCCGGGATCTTTACTATCATACATGGAAAAAACCTGACAGCAGCCATCATTACGAAATTGATTTTCTGGTGATCCACAAACATAAAGTGGTTCCCATAGAAGTAAAATCTTCTTCAGTAAAAAAACATGCTTCCCTGGATCAGTTTGCCAAAAAATATTCTCAGTGTGTGGGAGAACAATATCTGATTTCCCAGAAAGATGTTTCCTCTGAAGGGGCTATCAAATTCCGTCCCATTTATATGCTTCCCTTTTTACTTTAAAAAGAAAAACCATCAAAATAAGGGCAAATATAGAAGAAAAAGTCCTCATTTTGATGGTTTTTATATTTTCACAACTTTTTAATCCTGCCTTACTCTTCCGTCCACAGGATACTTGTTACGCACCTCGGATAATGGAATCCCCGTTCTGTCTGCTTTCCGGCAAAGATCTGGTCAATGCCCGGGTCGGATACACATCCTTCTGTCCACCAGCTCCAGTGCGCCGCATCGGCCCTGTCCATGATCTCTGGCATATTCATATGCAGCACCTTTTCGATAATGTACTGACACAGGAAGATCTTGCTGATCCAGGAATTATCACTTGTCTCAGAAAGCTTGAAGCCACCGTCCTCAAACAGACAGATGCCAGGTACCAGTACAGTCTGGATATGCTCTTTCAATGCCCGGATCAGCCTGCCATACTTTCCATCCTCAGATACAGCCTCCGGTCTTCCGGAAAAGACAGGATAAATGATCCCTTCAATGATCGGTACGATCGCCATGGTTCCTTCCCCGTCAAACAGTGCCGGAAACCGTTTCTTCTCACTGTCATAATATGCCAGCATATTTTCCTCACAGATGTCAGCTGCACTGTCAGCCATCTCCCTGTATTTCTCCATGGAAAGTTTCTCAAACATACTGCCAAGAGCCAGATAGGAAGCAAAGCACTTTCCTGCAATATAACTGTTCCTTCTTGCCTGTCCAAGACTAACATCCAGTGAATCATAGGTTGTGATCTCACTGCCGCCATCGCACCTGGAAGAATCCACATCCATGATTCCATCCGGGATCTGGCCATCTCTGTTCTTCATGGAATGCAGGCACTCTGTGAGTGTCTCCTTTCTGGACAGAAGCCATGCCGTGTCACCGGTCCTGTGTGCATACACCGCTGCTGCCAGGATCCAGTTACAGAGCTGCTCCTGTGTCATATAGGAAAAACAGTCTGTCAGATGGGGAATTTCATAGCTGGAATGTCCCTCTGGTGTAAAAACATAATGGGAGCCCATATCATGGGTAAAGGAAATACCGCACTGATCCTTGTAGGAATAAGATTCCACGAAGAAATCCAGCGCATTCCTTACCGTCCAGGGATGATATCTGCACTCAAAGAAAAGGTGATCAATCAGCAGGTCAAAGGTATTCATCATCAGGAAGGTTCCCTCATTTACGATCCACCGGATCTTTTCCCCTTCCTTCATCAGCATGGAACTGATATAGTAGGACTTCACCGACTGACAGAGCAGCTTTTTTCGTACACTGCTTAAGCCGGTTCCTTCCAGATAATGCTCATTCTCTTCTGCTTCCTTAAAGAGACTTTCCCTGTCAGCAAGAGCGGCTGCCAAAACATGTGGCAGATCCTCATAATACTCTGTATATAAATAATGGCAGCTGTGAAGTCCCTGCGTAACAGTTCCTCCAAGGTACCAGCCAAGTGCCAGGTCAATCTCTGCCCTGCCCCCTGCCGGAACCCGGAACAGAATACCGCCCATGGAAGCCAGCATCAGTCTGACCGGCTGTTTTCTTTCAAACACATGGAACATATCAAAGTCTGCGATCTCCTGCAGTTCTGCTGCCCCTTCTGCCACAGCTCCAAAGCCATAGCCGTCTTTGGAGATCACACCGCAGCGGTCCTCTCCGTAGATCTGGCTTAAAAACTGCTTGCCCTTCATATTGCCAACACCAAAGAATCCCTGGATATCCTGTCTTCCATCCCTGTTGTCCACACAGAATCTTGCCACAATAGCAGGAAGGATCTTCGCCTTTACATCCGGTTCCTCTCCTCTTTCCACATCAGAAAGCTCTGTTACCCGGTTCATCAGGGAAAACGAAAGTCTCCCGGCCTGAAACGTATCAGTCGCAAGCCCGAAGCTTCTGCTGACCTCTGCTTCTGTAAACGCATGCTCCTGAAGAGAAGATCCATTTTCATCCTTTGCAAAGGTATCCTTTTCAGAAGAAATGCTTTTTTCATAAAAAGGCAGCATATATAATGTATTTTCTTCTTTATATCCAATAAAAATATCCTGACCCGGGATTCTGTCACTCTGCAGACAGAAACCGCCGCCAAGTCCGGCAAGCCCTAATGCAAATCCTGCATTTGCACCGATGGGACTGTGGATCGCCTGAAATAAATCTGTACTCATTTCCTTTCCTCCTGTGCTTCCTGCTCCAGATAGGAGCCAATTACTTCTGCCAGCTTATTTCCTATTTTAGCACATCCCTTTGTGGACGGGTGCAGCAAATCTGTACAAAGGCAGTCACTGCTGTCCAGATAGGAAGTGCAGTCCAGATATACCACCTTTTTCCGTGAAAGAGATGCCACCTTTTCTTTTACGATCTGCCGGTACAGCGCTGTCTGTCCCTCTCCTGTGTAATCATTCTTATTACGGAACTGATCCAGACAGAAGATCCATTTATCCGGATGGGCATCTGCGATCCTGGACACAAAATAATCTACCCGCTTTCTGAAAAACTCCGGATCTCCCGGGCAGTTTTCTTCAATATTCCAGGTCATATTCACACCCATTTCCAGGGAAATAAAATCAAAATCATCTCTTTCTGCCAGATAATCTGCCATTTCCGGCTCCAGAAGGGCACTGCCGCCAAAGCCAAGATTGATCAGATCCACCTTAAGCCCCGCTGCTGCAATGCTGGCATACGCTCCTGAAGGATGCAGACCATTGCTTCCCTGCGTGATGGAGGATCCATAAGCCAGCCACCGTCTGGCAGGCTGCAGCTTTCCTGTGGGAAGCTCAATCTCTCCCTCTACAGACTTCAGCATGAGATGACAGTCTCCCGGTGCGATCACTCTTACTACCTCCGGTGAAAAAGGATGTCCTTCTTCTATGGCAAGTTTTTTCAGAAGCTCCATGTTTTCGGGCTTCCGGATATACACCATATCATTCTGGTCATCCAGGATCCGGAGGTTCTCATTCTGGAAACAGCCAAAATAAACTTCCAGTGCCTGATCTGCATAATAGCCGCCTTCCGGATGAAAAATCTGAAAATGCAGCTTTACCTCTTCTGATTTCATGCAGAACCGGATCTCCGCATTGGGAGTATTATAAGCGGTATATTTCCTGCCGATGAGGCTCATGTTTTTTCTGACCTGCTCCGGAATACGGATCATTTTTCTGCCGCCGGTTTCCACATCTTCTACAATGTCGTAACAGTTGTGCAGTTCTGTCTGCTGATATATCATAGTCTCTCCTTATCTCCTAACGGAATACAATATTCTCCGTGTGTCTTTCGAAAATCTCCAGCATATCCTTTTCTGTCCATTTTTCAGACCCCAGATATACATCTTCAAAGGTAACATTCTTTACCTTATGTGCTTCATCCCAGCCACCAATAACCGACATGGTATATCCAAGATGATCTGCCTTATGGTTTACCTGGATATTTTTCAGAAGAACCCCGTCAATCTGTCCTCTTTCCTTATCCTTGTTAAAGCGGGACTTCATAACACGGATATCAAACAGGAAATCACTGTAATTTTCAATCCTGATATCTTCAAAGATAACATCACGGACCGTAGCATGATCTCCGGCATGAATGGAAATGGCCGCCCCGTATCCTTCCGATCTTACAATATCCAGATTCCGGAAGCAGATATCCTTTACCTCATCGATCTGGAGCTCATGTCCGATCTCAATACCATTACCACACTGCTCATTCATAAAGATACAGTTCTGGATAAGAATGTCATGCACCGGCTGATCCCAATAACTCTTTCCTGCAGTATCGATCACATTTCCTTCCCCATCACAGAAACCGCCTTCAAAAGCCTTGATGGCAATACAGTCATCATTATTGCGGAACATGCAGTTTTCTACGGTCACCTCACTGCTTCCCACGATATCCACGCCGTCAGATCCACATACTTCTCCGATTTCCTTCACATTATCCACATGTACATTATGGCATCCAGCAAGCATCATGTGCCAGCTTGGTGTATGAATGATCGTAATGTCCTCAATCTGTACATTTTTACAGCAGTCCATCAGGAAAGTACGGCTGTTGTTGTCCTGATAACAGCCGGCATCCAGGATACCATAGCCACCAATATGGATATTCTCTGCGAATTTCTCTGTATGAACTCTTCCACGGACAACAGCACCGGCCTCAATATACATACTTTCCCCGGACTTCATAATAAGTGTCCCGATTTCGTACACCTTCCCTGCCGGATAATAATATGTCGCTTCCGGTCCCCAGCTCATATCCTTTACAGGATTTCCGTACCAGAGAACCGGCTTTTCAAGCCCATCCACATCCAGATATAAATGCTGTGGACCATCCAGATGGATACTGTACACATCACCTTTCTGCTCTGCCTTAAGCTGCAGCCTTGCCGGACTGATCTTCATTTCTCCGGTAGCAGCAGCAAACTGAAACTCCAGATCAGTTGCTCCTTCACACACAGCCGGTACGAAGTAAGAGCTTTCAGTTTCCAGTACCTCTGCTGTCCTGCCATTTGCCTTCACCCGGATCTCTGTCACAGGCTTCATTTCCTCCGGCCATTCAATAAGTGCTTCTTCTCTTTTTCCGGCCGCCGGGTGCTTTCTGTCCATCCACTTGTACTTCTGGCGCTGATACATGGAAAAGAATTCCTTGACGTCCTCTTCCCCGCCTGCATAGGCACACTTCGTACAATAATACTCTTTTCTGCCCTGATCATAATGCATCAGGCAGACATCCAGCTCCTTGGCAAAGCAGGACGGACATATATAGGTTTTTACTGCTCCTCTATTTTCAGACATGTTATCATCGCCTCCTTATTCTTTACAGTTCCTTCCATTTTCAGGGTATAGAAGGGTGAAAACAGAACGCCCTCCAAAACTTCTGCTCTTGCAGCACAGCTTTCTGCGATCAGGGAAACGGCTGTCCTGATCTGCGGGATTACTACCTTTGCCACAGCCTCTCCCTCTCCGGAAACTGCCGTCTGCAATGCTCTTCCCTGATAACAGTAAGTCAGTTCCTTTTCTTCTGCTCCTTTTACATGCAGGACAATGCCATTCAGATTCTCCGGATACTGGTTCTTTCCATAACATCCACGAAATTCTTCTGTCAGTTCTGCACTTTCTCCTTCCGGCAGCCCCTCTACGCAGCGCTCCATCCGGATTTTTCCACCTTCAAGGAAAGTAAAACGGCTGTGAAGCACAAGCTCCACTCCCTGTATGGTAAAGCGCATGGGTTCCACTTCCAGCGTAGGCCGTCCGTTTTCATCCTTTCCGGTTTCTGCAAAGGTTCTCTGGTCCTTTACAGAAACCCTCTGTCC
>CACXDC010000216.1 GCA_902766365.1 uncultured Lachnospiraceae bacterium
ATAAAAAGGATATATTTTTGATCCGCATTATGTTAGAATAACACTGGTTAGAAAAAGCTAACCGGTGTTATTTTTGTGTGACCAGAGGAGGAAAGAATGAAAGAGGAACAGAAAACAAAAATCATGCAGTTATTATGGTATGGAATCGCAGGAGCAGTGCTTACCATGATCGGGGATTTCCTGCTGCTTGGCGTAGATTCGACCGGAGCAGAAGGAGCCATTTCCCAGTATCTCATGGCAGCAGAAAAGATTTCCTATACGAGGATAGGACTGGCAGGGTTCTTTGGCTTTGTAGGAATACCGGTTACCGCTTTTGGTTATTATGCGCTGTATCAGATGATGGAGGATCGGAAAAGTGCAGCCGCCAGATGGTATAAGGCTTCTGTTTACGGGTATGTGGCATTTGGCGGAGCCATCCATATCATATGCTGTTATCTGGTAACAGGTATGAAAAAGGCACTGGAAACAGGAACAGAAAGCGGAGATATACTGGCCATGATCCTGAAGGAGCAGGGTGGATATCTCATCCCCTGTTTTGTTGTCTTTTTTGCTTTTTATCTGATCAATGTCATCATGCTAATTTATATCATAGCGAAAAAGAAAACACCCCTTCCGGGCTGGATGTGGATCTTAAATCCACTTTTTTTCAAGATCCTGATCAATGGATTTGGGAAACTGGGAACCAGTGCATTCTTTAACGGAACAGCCTGCTCCAACATGAGCCTTGGTGCACTGATCATACTGGTGGCATGGATGATTGTGATAAGGAAAAGAAAATAGAAAAGAGAATGAAGAAACTGACAAAATATACGCCGGAAAGAACTTTTACCATTGAAAAAGACAGATTTCATGGAACCTATTATAAGCAGGGAAAAGGCCTTTGAGGACACGATGAAGTATTGAAACAGGAATATGCTGGAAAAATATTGGATAATTGCCGTTAAAATGCCGAATGCCATAAAGTCTAATACGAGTAGCCAGTCTGTGAAAAACAGGCTGGTCGTTTTTATAGAATAAAACGGGACTCCCAGCTTGCTTTTACCCAGAACTTTACCATTAGTTACCTGACATAAAATACAGCTTATCGAAAAACGATAAAAATTTATTGACAGTCAATCTGCATGGTGATATAGTACAGTTACATTGAAAGTATCAGGTCATAAAGTCTGAGAATCTGATCATGTTCATCATTGAAACTGTCAGGCACCGGGAGGAGACTGTATATGAAAAGGAACAGGAAATTTGTTTACATCGGGCAGATCATAGGATCACTGCTACTGGGAGTGACTGGATCTTTTGTGATGGGCATGGTCAGAGGAGAGAAAATGCCGGGACTCAGTTATCTCCTGATGGGGTGTCTGTTTTACGCACCATTTCTGTGTTATCCGTTTTTCCTGACAGCCTATGAAGTCTATCTGCTGATCAGCAGGATGTGCAGACGTACCGGGCAGGAGCCTGTAGAATCGGATCCGCTTTTCTATGATTTCTATGTGATGATGCTGGCCTTTTTCTATGAAATATTTTATCTCTTTTTGGGAAAAAGTATCGCATTCCGTGCAGACTGGCAGAAGCAGCTGATCAACGCAGAGATGCACACACCAATTTATACGGGATCAGTACTGACAATACTCGTGATCGCCTGTGTGGCACTGATCGGATTTCTTATCCTGAAGATCAGTGATGCTTCAAAGACACCGCCGCTTGTTACTGTGCTTGCCATGGCAGCAGTTTATCTTGGAGGTGCTCTGCTTGTGATATTTACCTGGCAGGTATATGCGGACTGGATGGATCTGTATCTGGTACTGGTTCCGCTGAATTATTTTCTGATCACAGCACGGCTGATCCTTGTGAAAATGGAGGAATACAGGGAGGATCCAAATAGAAGCAGTAAGATTGACAGCGTTCCTTTCCTTGGGGCTGTCAACCGTCTTTTAAAAGAAGCAAAGAGCTGGCCGGCAGCGGCACTGATCCTGATGTGGCCTCTTCTTGGGATTCTGATCCTGATTCTGCTGCTGTTTGGACAGGCACCGGATGCAGTGATCAAGGCTTTTACAGAAACCAGTGATTTCAGGCTTTCCATGCGGGTCGCCCCGCAGAATGTTATGGTGGATGAGCATTATCTCTGCACGGTGGCAGCAGGAGGAGATAGAAAGATCGTGCACCCCATCAGACGGGGGATCCGTCATGGCCATGAGGTGACAGTGAACAGGCAGCTCTGTGTTGCCAATGCTTTTGAACAGATCCTGGAGGAGAGGACACCAGAGCTTCACCGGAGAGTACGGCATTTTTATGATACCTACGGATTTCCGGTAGCCAGGATGATCCGGAAAAGATGGATTGCAGATCTGGTTTATCTGCTGATGAAGCCGCTTGAATGGTTCTTTGTTATCGTATTGTATCTGACAGAAGTCCATCCGGAGGACCGGATCGCACTACAGTATACAGGAAAGGGATTACAGGACTTTGCAGGATGAAAAAGAACGGATGGATTGTTATTATTGCTACACTGGTCGCTTTGCTGCTGCCGGCAGCTGGCATACAGATCGCATTACATGGTAAAACAGTGCCGCTTGACAGGGGGCAGCAGGAAACGGACATGGATGGAATACAGAGCGGCGAAGCAGTAAACGGAACACAGACTGACACAGCAGGAAATGGGACGCAGACTGATGCAGCAGCGGATGGCACATCAGATGGGATGTCTGGAAACCAGAGCCAGGGGCAGGAAGCCGGAGTGGCTCAGAACGATGACGGAAAAGAAAATATATCGGAAGAACCGGCGCCGACTTCTGTGACAGAAGAGCAGAAAGCTTATTATCTGTCGCTGGAAGCTGCCTGCAGTGATACACTTTCCGATGGCACAGAGATGCGTCTGCTTGCGACAGACAGAGCCTGCGGGAGCAGCTATTATACACTGATCGGGGTGAAGGACGGTACATGTACCTTTGTCAATACTGATCCGTTTAATGGTTCCGGCGGAGAAGCACTTTTTATTACCTTTCCTGATCAGGAAACAGAACGGAGAAAGAACATTGGCTATGCCGGGCTTGCCTACAGCGGCGGAAGTCTTGGAAGCTTTTATATCACAGAGGACGGTGGCAGACATTTTCAGGCACTGGAGATCAGTGAACCGCGGATTCCCCTTTCTGATGATACCACGTACTGTCCCTTTATCATGCCGGAAGAGGTCTATGAAGAGAATGGAGCTGTTTATCTTGTCATGGGACAGGGGCCGGATGGAGATTATCATGATGAGACCGGTTATCCAAGCGGCCTGTACCGGGCAGAAGACGGCCGGACCTTTCAGTATGTGAAAAGTATATACAGAGAACGGACAGAGGACTGAAGTTACCTTCAGTCCTTCGTTTTTTCTGATAAGAAAATGTACAGATTCATAAATCTGCAGGAAATCGCATACAGTATCCTATATAATGACTGCAGGGTCAGGAACCCGAAAAAGGGGACATACATTTATGGATCAGAAAAAGAAAAATCAGAAAAAGAAAAATCATCAAACAAAAAGCCAGACTTCTTTCTTACTGCTGCGGTTTCTGCAGGGGGCACTGATCGGTCTCGGAGCCGTACTGCCGGGGATTTCAGGCGGTGTTTTAAGTGTGGTATTTGGCGTGTACCAGCCCATTATGGAGCTGCTTTCCCATCCGGGATCCGCCATGAAAAAGTATTACCGGATGCTGATCCCGCTGATCCTTGGCGGTGGCTTCGGATTTGTTGTGGTAGCCAGGATCCTTGGCTTTCTGCTTACCAGATATCCGGATCCTTCGGTCTGTCTGTTCGTGGGACTGATCGGCGGCATGCTGCCATCGCTCTTCCGGGAGGCCGGAAAGAAGGGAAGGAAAAAGAGCGATCTGCTGATGACGGCGGTCTGCTTTGGAATCGTCCTGACACTGCTGAGCTTACTGCAGATCATCCAGGTCAGCATAGCGCCATCCTTTCTCTGGTATCTGTTCTGCGGCTTCTGCATTGCCCTAAGTGTGATCGCACCCGGTATGAGCTTTTCCACGCTGCTGATGCCGCTTGGGCTGTATACACCGCTTGTGGAAGGGATCGGAAGACTGGACGCTGCAGTCCTGATACCGGCAGGGATTGGAGCACTTCTTACCGTGCTTTTGCTGGCAAGGGCAGTCACGGCATTGATGGAGCATCATTATGCCATGGTATTTCATGGGATCGTTGGCATTGTCATGGCAGCTACACTTGTGATCATTCCTTTCCAGAGCTTTACGGTGAGTACCTTTTCCTGTGTGAACAATCTGCTCTGCCTGGCAATCGGAATTGTGGCAGCCCTGCTTCTGGATCAGTTTAACCAGAAGATCGAAGTACCTGAGGACTAAATGCGATCCGGGAAGCGAAAAAAGAATTGATTCCCTGTGAGGATGTGATAAACTGAGAAGGTAGAATTTTGTAAGGACTTCTGAAGGCAGGACACATGCAGAGGATCAATGACGATATCAAAACAGGACAACTGAAAAAGATCTACCTTCTCTGTGGTGAGGAAGCCTATCTCCGGAAGCAGTACAGGGACAGACTGAAGGAAGCCATCATCGGTGATGATACCATGAACTATTATTACCATGAAGGAAAGGAGCTTTCCGTAGGGGAGATCATTGATCTTTCCGAGACGCTTCCCTTTTTTGCGGAGCGGAGGCTGATCCTTCTGGAAAACAGCGGTCTGTTCAAAAGCGGCGGTGAAGAACTGGCAGACTATTTAAAGGGGGATACCGGGAGCACCTATTTCGTTTTCGTGGAAGCAGAAGCAGATAAAAGAAGCAGACTTTACAAGACGGTAAAGGATGCCGGCTATGTGGCCGAGTTCAAGGTGCAGGAGGAAGCAGTTTTAAAGCGGTGGATCGTATCAAGGGTCAGGAAGGAAGGCAAGGAAATTTCCGGACAGGCAGTTGATCACCTGATCCGGATGACAGGCACTGATATGGAGACGATCAGCAGGGAGCTTGAGAAGCTGTTCTGCTACTGCCTTGACAGACAGGAGATCACCAGCAGTGACATGGATGATATCTGCGTGAAGCAGCTGACCAGCCACATCTTTGACATGGTAGGAGCCATCGCCGAGAAGAAGCAGAAAAAGGCATTATCTCTTTATTATGAGCTGGTGGCACTGAAGGAGCCGCCTATGCGGATCCTGTTTCTCGTGGCAAGACAGTTCAATCTCCTTCTGCAGGTGAAGGAGCTGAAGAAAAAGGGCTATGCCAATAAGGCGATCGGAGAAAAGGTGGGACTGCCTGCTTTTATTGCCGGAAAATATATGACCCAGGCGGGGGGCTTTTCAGAGGAAGAACTGAAGGAAGCCCTGAGGGCCTGTGTGGAAGCAGAGGAAGCCGTCAAGACAGGAAGAATGAATGATAGCATGAGCCTTGAGCTTTTGATTATCAAATACAGCAGTTAACAGGAAAGGAAGTAACGATCATGAGTATGGCAGACAAAGTACGCAGCGAAATGGTTGCGGCAATGAAAAACAAGGAAAAGGACAGAAAGGATGCACTTTCCATGCTGCTTTCTGCACTGAAGAACAAAGCCATTGACAAGAGAGAGGATCTGACAGAGGCTGAGGAATTTGAGGTAGTCAAGAAGGAGATCAAGCAGACGAAGGAAACCATGGAGCTTGCACCGGCTGACAGAGCAGATATTAAGGAAGCCTGTGAAAAGAGACTGGCAGTTTATCAGGAGTTTGCCCCGGAAGAAATGAGTGAAGAGGCTGTTCTTGCAGAAGTAAAGGCTGTTCTTGCAGCACTTGCTATTGATGCACCTTCCATGAAGGACAAGGGGAAGGTCATGAAAGAGCTGATGCCAAGAGTCAAGGGAAGAGCAGACGGCGGCATGGTAAATAAGATCGTAGGAGAAGTGCTGAACGGTGAAAAGTAAGTTGACCACTCTCTGCTACATTGAAAAAGAGAACTGTTACCTGATGCTCCACCGTGTGAAGAAGGAACAGGATATCAATAAGAATAAATGGATCGGTGTAGGCGGTCACTTTGAAGAAGGAGAGAGTCCGGAGGACTGTCTCCTTCGTGAGGTCTTTGAGGAAACAGGCCTTACCCTGACCTCTTACCGGTTTCGTGGGATTGTAACTTTCTGCAGTGAGAATTATCCGACAGAGTATATGTGCCTTTATACGGCAGATGGGTACACGGGAACCCTGACAGAATGTACAGAAGGAGAGCTTGCATTTATCGCAAAGGAAGAGATCACGAAGCTGAATCTCTGGGACGGGGACAGGCTGTTCCTTGAACTGTTAAAGGAAGAGAGACCCTTCTTTTCCTTAAAGCTCTGCTATCACGAGGATGGAACCTGGTACAGGGCGGTACTTGACGGACAGGAGATGGAGCTGTTTGATATCTGCGATGAAAAGGGAGAACCGACAGGAGAAGTGATGGAGCGGAGCATGGTGCATCATTATGGAAAGATGCACAGGACAGCCCACATCTGGATCGTGAACCGGATGCTGGATGGCTCTTATCAGGTACTTCTGCAGAAACGGAGTCAGAAGAAGGATTCCTATCCGGGCTGTTATGATATTTCTTCAGCAGGGCATATCCATGCAGGAGACACCTATCTGCCGTCTGCACAGAGGGAGCTTGCAGAAGAGCTGGGAATCGAAGCGGGAGAAGCGGATCTGCAGCTGATCGGATATCACAGGGCAGACTTAAAGACATCCTTTTATGGAAAGCCGTTTCTGGATCAGGAGATCAGTGCGGTTTATCTTTATGAAAAGCCGGTCCGGATCTCTGATCTTATCTTCCAGGAAAGTGAAGTGGAAAGCGCAGCCTTTTTTGATCTTGAGGAGGCACTTTCAAGGGTCAGAAACGGCACCCTGCCAAACTGCATCTATGAGGATGAACTGCAGATGGTAAAGGATGCCCTTATTTCGATGGGAAAATACCAAGGAGACTGACAGAGAGCTTTTCTTCCTGTCTGGCAGCCAGGTGCTTGCCAATGGAGATCAGGGAGATCAGAAGTGCACCGAGCCGGATGGACAGAAGCGGGACTTCCAGAAATACGGTCAGGGCAAAGCAGCAGAACGTCAGAATGGACCGGTAGAGATGGGGCCTTATGACGATCACGGTAGAGAAGAAAATATAAAAGAAGGCAAGTGCAAGAAGCGGCGTCAGCATGGGAAAGAGCGCCAGCATCACACCAAAGGAGGCAGCGATCGCTTTGCCTCCTTTGTGTGCTTTTAAGGGCAGCACGAAATCTTTTCCCTTCGTCAGAAAACGGATCAGATAAAAGAAGGGAAAGGCATGTCCAAGCACCGGGGCAGCCATCACAAGAGCAAAGGGAAGGGCAGAGGGATCTACCCGTTTCATGGCCAGAAAAACAGGCAGGAAGGCCTTCATAAGCTCAAGCAGGATGACTGTGCAGCCTGCAGCAAAGCCGGCATATTTAAAGGCATTTGCAGTGCCTGGATTCCCGTCGTCACTGACCTCACAGATATCCACGTGGCAGAAGCAGAGCGGGATCAGGTAAGCGTACAGGATGCTTCCGGACAGATAGCCAAGGATGATATAAAACAGATATCTCATAATTCATTCACTTTCTTTTCTACGAAATCTACAATATCAGCCGCTGCAGAGGGCTTCGCAAAGTGCCTTTGTGTTTTGATCATGGCATCACGGAGATCTTTGTTGCCTGTCAGTGTCATACCCTGGGAGATCTGTGTATATACATGATCAGAGGCAAGGGCAAGGCCATTGGAAACAAAGAACTCCCGGTTCCTTGTCTCGCAGCCGGGGATCGGCGCTGTGAACACAATGGGGATATTCTTTACCAGCGCTTCTGTGGAGGTCAGGCCGCCGGGCTTTGTGAAGATCACATCACTGGCATCCATATATTCGGATACATGGTCGGTGAAGCCGGTGACGTGGATATTTTTGTTCTTACGGTAAGTATAATTCAGGATACGTCTGGATTTGGTATTGTTGCCGCAGATGATGATAAGCTGTTCGCCGTCCGTCAGCCTGCGGGAAAGCTCATAGACAAACAGGTGCATTTTGCCAAAGCCCATACTGCCGCTCATGACAAGATAAACCGGTTTGTCAGCAGGGAGATGAAGCCGTTCCCTGGCTTTATCCTGGCTGATCTTTTTCGTAAAGGCGCTGCTGACAGGGATGCCAAGCGGATAGAGCTTATCCGAAGGGATACCACGGTCTACATCCTCCTGTACCAAAAATTCATGGGGTACAAAATAATAATCGCATTCAGTTTCTTCAAAGAAAGGAATGCAGGTATAGTCTGTGCTGATCACAAAAGTGGGTGGAAGAGGCACGTGCCGTCTCTTTAAGGCAGTCATGATCTCTGCCGGGAAGAGATGGGGCATGACGATGGCATCAAAGCTGTTTTCGGAAAGGAACTGCCGGAAACGTCTGACCATCAGGGCATTGGCAAAGTATACGGGAGACTTGTGCCTGCTTGAACTGATCTTTCCGCCAAGTTTATATAAGGTACCAAAGAAGCGGGGGGAGTGGCTTGCTATCCTGATATAGGTTTTGCCGACTTTCCCTGCCAGACGGTCACTTTTCAGGGAAAAGGGATCCATCATGTGTACGGTGTGTCCTTTTTTCTCAAATTGTTCGCAGACAGCCCTGGCAGCCGCATTGTGTCCGCCGCCGGTACTGCAGGAAAGAAGTAATATGTTCATAATGATCCTCCTGTTTTTAACAGTATAGAGCATGGAAGGAAAACTGACAAGAATTTGCTTTTTTCCGGAAAGAGGTGTAAAATCTCATATTTAAGGAGTGATATTATGAAACAGCCATTGGTAAGTATTATTGTACCAGTATATAATGGAGAAAAATCGATCGAAAGATGTCTTCGGAGCATACAGAACCAGACCTATCAGAATATTGAGGTCATTGTAGTCAACGATGGCAGCACAGACCACACGGATCGGATCATCCGTAAATATGCAGGGCAGGATCCCAGATTCTGCTATATCAAAAAGGAAAACAGCGGTGTTTCTGACAGCAGGAATATTGCCATGAAACGGGCGAGGGGAGAATATTTCCAGTTTGTGGACGGAGATGACTGGTTAGTCAAGCAGGCCACAGAGGAGTTTGTAAGAACCGCCCTTCTCTATGACTGTGAGATGGTGATCTCGGATTACAACAGGGTAAGAGGCAGGACCATCATGGTGAGAGGCCACGTGGAGGCAGGCCCGGTTCTGACAAGGACCAGATTTGCGGAAAACATGATGGCGGCACCAGCCAATTTTTACTATGGGGTTCTCTGGAACAAGTTTTACAAGGCAGACATTATCAGGAGATTTGCCCTTCAGTGTGATACCCAGCTTGACTGGTGTGAGGATTTCCGGTTTAACCTGGAATATCTGCAGTATGTAGGCAAGGTCGGGGTGATCAACAAACCACTTTATTATTATGTAAAGACCAAGGGAAGCCTTGTGGATACCCAGGCGGGCAGCCTGCAGCTGACCATGAAGACCAAGCGGAAGCTGTTTGATTATTATAAGGATCTGTACCAGACACTGGATCTGTATGAAGGAAATAAATTCCGGATCCAGATGTTCTATTTCTCCTTTGCACACGATAAAATAAAAGGAATTAAGACCGCATGACAAATTATATTTTTGATCTCTATGGAACTCTGATCGACATTCATACCAGTGAAAGCAAAGCCTCTCTGTGGAAGGAAGTGGCTTTGCTTTTTTCGATGAATGGTGTGCCCTATATGGAAACAGAACTGCGTAAAAGCTATCTGAGGCTCTGCAAAGTGGAGGAAGGACGCCAGTGGGACAGACAGAAAAAAATGAGAGATGGAAGCCTTCTGAAAAGAGAGATTGAGCTTCCGCTTGACCGGGTATTTACAGAGCTCTTTGCAGAAAAAGGCATAGAACCGTCAGAGGAGAAGCTCAGACTCATGGCGACAGCCTTCCGGGCACTGTCTGCTTATTATATCAGGCTTTATGACGGCGCAGAGGATCTTCTGAAGCGGCTGAAAAGGTCCGGAAAAAAGATCTATCTGCTTTCCAATGCACAGCGGATCTTTACAGAGCCTGAGATGAAAATGCTGGGAATCTATGATCTCTTTGACGGGATCATGTATTCTTCAGATGCAGGAGTGAAAAAGCCATCCCATTATTTCTTTGAGGATCTTTTCCAGAAGTATGGACTTAAGAAAGAGGATTCTGTTATGATCGGGAATGAATATGAGGCAGACATTCTCGGAGCGGATGCGTTTGGTATTGCCAGTATGTATGTCCATACCAGCCAGTCCGGCAAAAGACCGGAGAAGCTGCCGGATAGCTGCATAGAGATCGCAGCCATCGGAGAAGTATTTTAGAGAAAATACAGGAAGGAAAAGATATGGAAAAGAAAACCTATGAATCCATCGAGAAACTGATAGAACAGGTAAAAAGAAATCTTCTTGGACCTATCCCGGATGAGGCAGGGGCAGAAGAGAAGGAAATCGTACAGGTATTTGAAAACTGTATCTCCAATACCCTTACCACGACACTGAAGGAGGAACCGGATGGATCTGTCTTTGTGATCACGGGGGACATTCCTGCCATGTGGCTTCGGGACAGCGCCTGCCAGCTAAAGCCCTTCCTGATCCCGGCAAGAGAGGACAGACAGGTGCAGAAGCTGATCGCCGGCGTGATCAAGAGACAGATCAGCTGCATCCTGATCGATCCATATGCCAATGCCTTTAATGAAGAACCAAACGGCAACTGTTACAGCCATGACAAGACAGAAGAAAATCCATGGCTCTGGGAGAGAAAATATGAGATCGACTCTCTATGCTATCCGGTGCAGCTTTCCTATCTGTTTTGGAAGGAGACCGGCTGCACAGAGCATTTCACGAAAGAGTGGAAGGAAGCGGCAGAGAAGATCCTTACCGTATTTACCACAGAACAGGCACATGAGGAGGAGAGCAGTTATCTGTTTGAGAGAGAGAACTGTCCTTATACCGATACCCTTTCAAGAGGCGGAAAGGGAGCCCTTGTAAAGAGCGACACAGGGCTGATCTGGTCAGGCTTCCGTCCCAGTGATGATGCCTGCGTATATGGATATCTGATCCCTTCCAATATGCTGGCCAGTGTGATCCTCATGCAGCTTTCTGAGATTGCAGAGTTTATCTACGGTGACTTTGCGCTGGCAAAGAGGGCGAAGAAGTTCTCCGATGAAGTCAGGGATGCCATTGAGACATATGGCACGGTTCCCTTTGAGGAAGAGCCCTTTTATGCCTATGAGGCAGACGGCTACGGACAGTATCTGATCATGGATGATGCCAACCTGCCAAGCCTTCTTTCCATGCCTTACATGGGATACTGCAGCAGGGAAGATAAAAAGTACCAGAATACACGGAAGGTCATCTTAAGCAGCAGAAATCCTTTTTACTTTGAAGGAAGTCATGGAAGCGGGATCGGGAGTCCCCACACGAAGCCGGATTATTTCTGGCATATCGCTCTTGGCATGCAGGGTCTGACCAGCAGTTCGAAGGAAGAAAAGAGACAGATGCTGTGTCAGATGATCCATACCACGGACGGAACAGGGCTGATGCATGAGTCCGTTGATGCCAATGATCCGCACAATTACTCAAGACCCTGGTTCTCCTGGGCCAATTCTGTATACTGTGAACTTGTCATGGACTATGCAGGGATCCGTTAAACGGGATACACGAAAGAATACCTGGCAGCAGAAATGGACTTGACAAGCAGGCATTTGCCTACTAAGATAAATTTAATGAGTTTTGCAAAGGTAATGACAAAGAGGAGTACCTGTTTATTCAGGCATCAGAGAGGATATTCCATCGGCTGAAAGAATATCCGGCAGTGAATGCAGGGAAGGTAGCTTTGGAACCGGAGAGCTGAACAGAGGTCTGATAGCTGCAGAGTTTTTTGCAGAATGAAGGAATTCAGGTAAGCTCCCACGGCTGATCCCCGTTAACGGATAGTGCTTTCGGCAGAGGCCGGCGGCAGTGAGTGACAAACAAAGGTGGTACCGCGTAGAAATGACGCCCTTTACAGAAGAGATTCTGTAGAGGGCTTTTTGATTGCCAGGCATATGAAAAAATGATCCGGTGGATCCTTTTGGAATGGCTGCAGAAGGTTGTATGGCAGTTTGCCTGTACGCATCAGAAAGAAAATGTTTTGAGGAACAGAAAAGGAGAAGATGATGAGCAAAGAACTTGCAAAGACCTACGATCCCAAGGGGATTGAGGACAGAATCTATGACAAATGGCTTACGAAGAAATATTTCCATGCAGAGGTGGATCATTCCAAAACACCGTTTACGATCGTAATTCCCCCTCCGAATATCACAGGACAGCTCCATATGGGACATGCCCTTGATAATACCATGCAGGATATTCTGATCCGTTATAAGAGGATGCAGGGCTACAATGCACTCTGGCAGCCCGGAACAGATCATGCCAGCATCGCCACAGAAGTTAAGATCATCGAAAAGCTGAAGGAAGAAGGCATCAGCAAGGAAGATCTTGGCAGAGAAGGTTTCCTTAAGAGGGCCTGGGAGTGGAAGGCTGAATATGGCGGAAGGATCATCGAGCAGCTGAAGAAGCTGGGCTCCTCCTGTGACTGGGACAGAGAGCGTTTCACCATGGATGAGGGCTGCAATAAGGCAGTTACCGAAGTATTCTGCAAGATGCACGAAAAAGGCTGGATTTACAAAGGCAGCAGGATCATCAACTGGTGTCCGGTATGTAACACTTCCATTTCCGATGCCGAGGTAGAGTACGAAGAGCAGGCAGGCCATTTCTGGCATATCAAGTACCCGCTGATCGAGGATGACGGAACTGTAAGCACTACAAGATTCCTTGAGTTTGCGACCACAAGACCGGAGACCATGCTGGGTGATACTGCAGTAGCAGTTCATCCTGAGGATGACAGATATAAGGATATCGTTGGAAAGAAGCTGATGCTTCCTATCATCAACAGAGAGATCCCGATCATTGCAGATGCTTATGTTGACAGAGAGTTTGGTACCGGTGTGGTTAAGATCACACCTGCCCATGACCCGAATGACTTTGAAGTTGGAAAGCGCCACAATCTGCCGGAGATCAATATCCTGAATGATGATGCCACCATCAATGAAAACGGTGGCAAGTTCTGTGGTATGGACCGTTATGCAGCAAGAGAGGCCATCGTAAAGGAACTGGATGAGATGGGGCTTCTTGTAAGGATTGAAGATTATACCCATAATGTAGGTACCCATGACAGATGTAAGACAACCATCGAGCCCATGATCAAGAAGCAGTGGTTTGTCAAGATGGATGAGCTGATCAAGCCCGCAGTAAAAGCTGTAAAGGACGGGGACATCCAGCTGATCCCGAAGAGAATGGAAAAGACCTACTTCAACTGGACAGACAATATCAAAGACTGGTGTATTTCCAGACAGCTCTGGTGGGGACACAGGATCCCGGCTTATTACTGTGATGACTGCGGAGAAACTGTAGTAGCAAAGCAGATGCCGGAAAAGTGCCCTAAGTGCGGCGGCACTCACTTTACACAGGATCCGGATACCCTGGATACCTGGTTCTCATCAGCACTCTGGCCGTTCTCCACACTTGGCTGGCCGGAGCAGACAGAGGATCTGAAATATTTCTATCCGACAGATGTACTGGTAACCGGCTATGATATTATTTTCTTCTGGGTTATCCGGATGATCTTCTCCGGTTACGAGCAGATGGGAGAAAGACCGTTTAAGACAGTTCTGTTCCATGGACTTGTCAGAGATTCCCAGGGACGTAAGATGAGTAAGAGCCTTGGCAATGGTATCGATCCTCTTGAGATCATCGATCAGTATGGTGCAGATGCCCTGCGTCTTACCCTGATCACCGGTAATGCACCGGGTAATGACATGCGTTTCTACTATGAGAGAGTAGAGGCAAGCAGAAACTTTGCCAACAAGATCTGGAACGCATCCCGTTTCATCATGATGAACATGCCGGAGGAAGGACTTCAGGTTACAGAGCCTGCCCTGCAGCCGGTAGATAAGTGGATCCTATCCAAACTGAATACCCTGATCAAAGATGCTACCGAAAATATGGATCACTTTGAACTGGGAATCGCAGTACAGAAGGTATATGACTTTATCTGGGATGAGTTCTGTGACTGGTATATTGAGATGGTAAAACCCCGTCTTTACAATACAGACGATCAGGAAAGCAAGAATGCGGCACTCTGGACCTTAAAGACAGTTCTGTTAAATGCACTGAAGCTGCTCCATCCTTATATGCCGTTTATCACAGAGGAAATTTTCTGTACCCTGCAGTCAGAAGAGGAATCTATCATGATCTCAAGCTGGCCGGTATATCAGGACAGCTGGAACTTTGCAAAAGAAGAGCAGGATATCGAAACGATCAAGGATGCTGTCAGGGGTGTGCGTAATATCCGTACCGAAATGAATGTTGCGCCAAGCCGCAAGGCCATGATCTATGTAGTCAGCGATAAGGAAGAAGTCCGGAGAGCCTTTACAGAAGGAAAGCTGTTCTTCGCTTCCCTTGCAGGAGCTTCCGAGGTTGTGATTCAGGAGGATAAGAGCGGTATCGCCGAGGATGCGGTATCTGTTGTGATACACGGTGCGACCCTTTACATTCCTTTCGCAGAGCTTGTGGATATCGCGCAGGAGATCGAAAGACTGAAGAAGGAAGAGAAGCGTCTGACCGGCGAGCTTGCCAGAGTCAATGGCATGTTGAGCAATGAGAAGTTTATGGGTAAGGCACCCAAGGCAAAGATCGATGAGGAAAAGGCAAAGCTTGAGAAGTATACCCAGATGATGGATCAGGTAAAGGAAAGACTTGTACAGTTAAGCAAATAAAAAAGAGGAAACAGGAAGGAAGAAGGGAGTCATTTTTGTGACGGCGTTTGAACAGGCAGAACAATATATCAATGAGATACCGAGATTTGCCGGAAAAAATACAGTAGAGGATACGTCCCGTCTGCTTGCAATCGCCGGCTGTGACAGGCTCCCTTTTCCTGTGATCCATGTGGCCGGTACCAATGGCAAGGGCAGTGTATGTGCCTGCCTTGCCTCGATCCTGAAGGAGAGCGGCAGGAGAGTGGGGATTTTTACGTCTCCCCATCTTGTGGATATCCGGGAGCGGATCCGGATCGATGATGAGATGATTTCGAAGGACAGGTTTGCAGAGGTATTTCAGGATGTCCAGGTACTGACAGAAGAAGGAAAGAAGGAGGGATTGTCACATCCTTCCTTCTTTGAATATCTGTTCCTGATGGCCATGATCTATTTCAGGGATGAAAAGCCGGATGCTGTGATACTGGAAACCGGGCTGGGAGGCAGACTGGATGCAACAAACAGTGTAAAGCATCCGGCACTCTGTGTGATCACGGAGATCGGGTTTGACCATATGCAGTACCTTGGCAATACGCTGGAGGAAATTGCGGGAGAAAAAGCCGGTATCATCAAAAAGGGAGTACCTGTTATTTTCCCGGACAGACGGCCTGAGACGACAAAGGTACTGGTGGATCGTGCAAAAGAAATGGGAAGCCGGGCGGTTCTGCTCGAAAAAAGCAATATTTTGGATATAAATACAGGGAATAAAAACATTGATTTTTCACTGCATACTGGTTATTATAATTATATTGGTCTGTCACTTCATATGGTGGCACTTTACCAGGTGGAAAATGCCTCTCTTGCAGTTCTTGCAGCAGAAGAACTGAACAGGGAAGGATATCTGATCGGGGAAGAAGCCATAAGGAAGGGACTTTCGAGCGCATACTGGCCGGGGCGGATGGAAGAAGTACAGCCCGGCATTTTTTTGGATGGTGCGCACAATGAAGATGGGATAGAGGCGCTGCTTGCAACAGTAAAAGCAATACCCTGCAGGGGAGAGAGAAAGCTTCTGTTTGGGGTGGTTGCGGACAAGCAGTATGAAAAGATGATCAGGAGGATAGCAGAGAGCGGTCTCTTTACGGAGATTGCAGTCACGACACTTTCCTCTGACCGAAGTGCGTCTCTTACAGAACTTTCGAAGCTATGGAGGCAGTATGAATTACCCTGCCGCTTTTATGAAGATGCAGGAGAGGCCTTTAGATGGCTGCTTGCAGGCAGGAAAGAGGCTGACGTGATTTATGTTGCCGGTTCGTTATATTTGATAGGGCAGATAAAGAGCCTTAAGAGGAGAACACCGGATGATAGATTTTGAAGAAGAATTAAAGAAGTTTCACCCAAGTCTTGAGGTTGAAGATGCTGCAGAAGCGATCTATGGACAGGATCTGACGGATGTGGCAGATATTTTGATACAGATGGTAGAAAAGGCAAAAGAAAAAACGGAAACAGAAGAGGAGTAACGACATGATCTGTTATAATTGCGGCTGTCGTTTATCAGAGCAGGACTTCTGTACCGGATGCGGCGCTGATGTATCCCTTTACAAAAAGGTGATATACCTTTCCAACCGTCTTTATAATGACGGACTGGATAAGGCATCGGTAAGAGATCTGTCAGGAGCGATCGCCAGTCTGAAAGAAAGTATTAAACTGAACAAGAACAATATTGATGCGAGAAATCTTCTGGGACTTGTTTACTTTGAAATGGGAGAAGCGGTATCTGCCCTTGGCGAGTGGGTCATCAGCCAGAATCTCCGCCCGAAGAAAAATATTGCCAATGATTATATTGACATGATCCAGAAGAATCAGGCGAGACTCGATGGTATCAACCAGACGATCAAAAAGTACAATCAGGCACTTGCATACTGCTGGCAGGACAGCCAGGATCTGGCTGTGATCCAGTTAAAGAAAGTGCTTTCCAATAATCCGAAGTATGTCAGGGCACATCAGCTTCTGGCACTGCTTTATATGAACACAGAGGAGTGGGAGAAGGCCAGAAGAGAGCTGCAGAAATGTGAGCAGATCGACACCGGCAATACCACGACACAGCGTTATCTGAAGGAAGTCACGCATATGCTGACCCCGGAGGAAAACCAGAAGGGCAGTACGAAGAAGAAGGCTTCTTCTGATGAGATCATCCGTTATCAGAGTGGAAATGAAACGATCATCCAGCCCGTCAACGCAGCGGAGAAGAAAGGGGTATCCTCCCTTCTAAATCTGGGGATAGGACTTGTGATCGGTATCGGGATCGCCTGCTTCCTGATCCTGCCGGCAAGGATCCAGAAAGCCAAGGCAGACATCAATAATGATCTGAGGGCAGTCAGTGAACAGTCGGATGCCAAGACGGCGACCATAGACGAACAGGAGCAGAAGATCAAGAGCCTGACAGATGAAAATACACAACTGACAAGCCAGCTGGCAGCACTGGAGGGAACAGATGGTGCCCTGCAGGCAACAGATGGACTGATGATGGCAGTGAATGCCTATCTGACAGATCCGGAGGACATTGAAACGATCGCAGGTTACATGGAGGCTATGGAGCCGGATGAAAATGGAGAGGAAGAGGTAAAGCATTCAAACTCCTATGAAACACTCCGTAAGCAGTTCCTGACACTGGTTTCTGAAAAACTGGCGGCTTACTACTATGGACTTGGCAATGACAGCTACAGGAATGGGGATTACGAAGCAGCGATCCCGAATCTGCAGAGAGCCTTTACTTATGATAATACAAATGCAGACGCCCTGTTCTATCTGGGTAACTGTTACCGGGAGAACGGAGACGATGATAAGGCCAAGGAGATTTATGCACAGGTAATGGATGACTTCCCGGGAACAGACAGAGCTTCCAGGTCAGAAACCTATCTGGCAGAGATCAATAATCAGAATTAAAGGAAAAACCTGCAGCAGTTCCAGGCGGAAAATCAGGATTGCAGGATCAATATCGTTTACAAAAGAGAACATGATAAGCATGTTCTCTTTTTTTACGCCTTTACAGCTGCAAAAGTGGAGAAGGCCAGGGGAAGACAGAATAAGGAGGGAAAGATGGAAGAGGAATTCAAGGTAATTGACAATTATCTGATGGTCAGGATGCCGGCAGAGGTGGATCATCACGCATCAGAATATATCGGACGGACTGCGGACAGATATATTCTGAAGGAAGGAGTAGGAAATGTAGTGTTCGATTTTGAGAAGACCCGGTTTATGGACAGCTCCGGGATCGGGATCATCATAGGGCGGTATAAGAAGATCACCTGTTTTGGCGGCAGGGTTTTTGCAGTCAATGCGGATGCAAGGATCAAAAAGACACTGATGCTCTGTGGACTGCATAAGGTGATTGAGATCATGGAATAAAATCAGAAAACAAAGAAAAAGAAAGGCATAAGGGGAAAACGATGGAAACGGGAAGACGTCTGGAAAACAAACATGCAGGATCTGGAATGACGAAAAATGAGATGCAGATACAGTTCACTGCTGTGTCAGAAAATGAGGCATTTGCAAGGATTGCAGTGGCTGCTTTTGTAACACCATTAAATCCGACACTGGAGGAGATCGCAGATATCAAGACAGCGGTATCTGAGGCTGTGACCAATGCGATTATCCATGGTTATGATGGCATGACGGAAAAAGAACAGAATCAGGTATACATACACTGTCTGCTGAACAGGGATGTACTGCAGGTGGAGGTCATAGACGAAGGAAAGGGCATTGAAGATGTGGAAAAGGCCATGGAACCCATGTATACCACGAAACCTGACATGGACAGATCCGGTATGGGCTTTGCTTTCATGGAGGCTTTTATGGATGAACTGGAAGTGATATCGGAGCCTGGACAGGGAACTACGGTGCTGATGAGCAAAAAGCTGGGGACACTGCCATTTATTGACCGTGAGGAGTGATCTGGCATGGAAAATACAGTACTGATCAGACGGGCACAGGCAGGAGAAAGAGAATCGAGAGAAGTACTGATAGAACAGAATCTCGGGCTGGTACACCATATTGTAAAACGGTTTCTGAACAGAGGATATGAAGCAGAGGATCTGTTTCAGATCGGGGTGATCGGCCTGATCAAGGCGATCGATAAATTTGACACAGGATATGAGGTGAAATTTTCCACCTATGCGGTTCCGCTGATCACCGGAGAGATCAAGCGGTTTATCAGAGATGACGGGCTTGTTAAGGTGTCGAGAACATTGAAGGAAAATGGCAGCCGGGTGAAATATGCCAGGGAGAGACTGCTCAAAAGCCTCGGAAGAGAACCAACACTTGAAGAGGTAGCCCTTGAGGCGGCACTGACGACTGAAGAAGTGATTCTGGCAATGGAGGCCGGTGCCAGGGTGGAATCTATTTATCAGTCTGTATATCAGAGTGATGGAAATGAGATCTATCTGGTAGACCAACTGGCAGATGAAAAGGGAGATGAGCAGGAAAAGCTGCTGGACCGGCTGATGGTGAAGCAGCTCTTAAAAAGTCTGCCGGAAATGGAACGGACACTGATCACGCTCCGGTACTTCAGGGATAAGACCCAGGCAGAGGTAGCAGGACTGCTCGGGATCAGTCAGGTTCAGGTGAGCAGGATGGAAAAAAAGATTTTGCTGGGATTGCGGGAGAGGATGATTTGATTTACAATAGCGGGAAGAGATGTTACAGATAAAAGAAGAGAAAAGGAACAGGAAACAGGATGAAATTACTGCATACGGGAGATCTGCATATTGGTAAAACAGTAAACGATTTTTCCATGCTGGAGGATCAGAAGGAAATTCTTTCACAGATCCTTTCACTTGCCAGAAAAAATCAGGTAAATGGTGTGATCCTTGCTGGAGATATTTATGACAGGGCAGTACCTTCCGGAGATGCGGTTCTTGTGTTCAATGATTTTCTGACTGCCCTTGCCAGAGAGGGGATCACTGTATATATGATCAGTGGCAATCATGATTCTCCGGAACGGATAAGCTACGGCGAAGAGCTCCTGCGGGAGCAGGGGATCATGATCGCAGGGGTATACCGTGGTGAGATCACCGTGATCCACACGCAGGATGCTTATGGAGAGGCAGATATCCTGCTGCTGCCATTTATCAGACCTTCGGCAGAGGATGCAGGAACCAGTGAGGAGGCTGTGGCGAAAGCACTCCGGAAATACTGGGAGGAGGAAGAGGCACAAAGAACAAAGCTGCCACCCGGACAGAACAGGCAGGATACAAAAAGGCGGATACTTGTGACACATTTCTTTGTGACGGATGCCGGAAAGGAACCGGTGCTTTCAGACAGTGAAACGACAATCCATGTGGGCGGCATTGATAATGTGGATGCCTCTGTATTTGACGGGATGGATTATGTGGCTCTCGGACATATCCACAGACTGCAGCAGATCGGAGACAGACAGGTATATTATGCGGGTTCTCCGCTTTCCTATTCTTTTTCAGAAGCAGGACAGAAAAAGAAGGTATTACTGGTTGAAATCAGGGAAAAGGGGAACTGTCAGGTGACAGAACTGCCACTTACGCCTCTCAGGGAAATGAGAAAGATCGAAGGCAGTATGGAGGAACTTCTGCAGCAGGGAGAAAAGGATCAGAACAGAGAAGATTATGTGCAGGCCATTCTGACAGATCAGAAGGAACTGGTTGATCCTATGGGAGTTTTAAGGAGCGTATATCCCAATCTGATGCAGGTAGTCAGGAAAGAAACGGCTGGCAGTCTGCAGTATACGGGAGAAGAACTGAAGCTGAAAAGAAGGGATCCGCTGACGATCCTTGAAGATTTTTACGGATTTGTCAGAGAAGAGGCGCTGACGGAAGAAAAGAAAGCGCTTTTGGTACAGATGATAAAGGAGACAGAGGAATGAAGCCGATCACACTGACCATCTGCGGGTGGGGACCATACCGGGATGAGCAGCCACCTATTGATTTTGAGGCACTTGGGAGCAGGGGACTATTTTTGATCACAGGTGCAACAGGAGCCGGAAAGACCACTATTTTTGATGCGATCACATATGCACTGTACGGGGATCTGAGCGGAAAAACGAGAGAAAAGGGCAGTGTCAGAAGTGATTTTGCGGATCCTTCTACCCAAACTTATGTAGAGCTTGTAATGGAACATGGGGGAGAGCGGTACCGTATCCGGAGAAATCCGGAATATATGCGGCCAAGAAAACGGCAGTCAAAAAATGGTGAGCTGACGAAAGAGAAGGAAAACGCATATCTGACTATGCCTGATGGAAGCTGTATCGAAGGAAGCAGTGAGGTGACGGCAAGGATCAGGGAACTCCTTAAGGTAGACATCAATCAGTTCAGGCAGCTTTCCATGATCGCACAGGGAGAATTCACAAGACTTCTTACTGCACCATCTTCAGAAAAATCAAAGATCTTCCGGGAGATCTTTGATACGAAGCTTTATGAGAGGCTGGAGGCAAAGCTGAAGAGCAGCTCTGCAGAACTTTACAGGCAGGTAATGGAATACCGCCATCGCATGGAAGAAGAGATTTCTGTATTTTCACCTGATGAAGAACTGAAAATGGAAGTTGAGGCACTTGTATCAGAGGCAGGTATCTACTCGGAACGGCTTCTTCCCTTTCTTAAGGAGAAGATAAGTGTTTTCCAGAGCGAAGAAAAGAGGCTGCTTTCCGAGGAAAAGAAAGCGGAAGAAGAGATTGAAAGGCTTGCAGGTATCGTGAAAGAAGCAGAGCAGACAAAAGCACTTATGGAGCAGCTTGCAAAAGAATGGGAAAGCCAGAAGAACCTTGCAGAAAGGGAGCCTGATTACCGGCAGATGGAAGAACGTCTGCAGAGGGCAGGAGGGGCAGCGGCTGTGCGGGAATATGAACTGCTTTTGCAGAACCGGGAAGAGCAGAGGAAGACCTGTGAAAAGAAACTGCAGCTTTCTGAAAGGGAAACGGAAAGCCTCTTACAAAGGCAGGAGGAACAGCGTGCCCTGATGGAACTGGCAGAGCAGATCACAGAGGCCTTTGACAGGAAGGAAAAGTGTAAGGAAGCAGAAAGGATCCGGCTGGAAAAAGAAACGGCACTTCAGAAAAAGAAACAGGAATTTGGTGCTTTGCAGATCAGGTATGAGAAAGCGGAGAAAGAGGCAGAAGCGTGTATTCATGACTATGAAAACGCAGAGAGGAGATACCGGCATGGCATTGCCGGCATACTGGCACAGGATCTGAAGGAAGGAGAGCCCTGTCCGGTCTGTGGAGCCCTGTCACATCCATGCAGGCAGGAAAAAGAGCAGGGTGTGCCAACGGAAGAGGAACTAAAAGAAAAGAAGCAGCTTTCAGAGAAAAAGAGGCAGGAACTTCTGAAGATCCATGGAGAAACGAGAGCCTGCAGGGAGGCCAGGGATCTGCTGGATAGGGAAGTAAGGGAATGCGAGCAGATGCAGCAGGAGCTGACAGAGAAAATGCAGGAGCTGCCGGCAGAGATCAGGGAATATCCTGATCTCCATGAAAGATCGGATTTCGAAAAGCAGAGGAAGGAAGCAGAGGAGATCTGTTTTCGCATTTCAGAAAAGAAGAAAACGGAAGAGGCACTCAGACAGGAAAGACAGGTACTTTTGGAAAAAGAAGGGCTTGCCAGGGAAAACTTCCAGGACGGACTGCAAAAGGCAGGCTTTGCCGGGGAAGAAGAATACCGGGCTGCTTTTCTACCGGAACAGAAACGGAAGGAAGAGCAGGAGGCAGTCCAGGATTACAGACAGAGGTGCCATGCGCAGGAGCATCTGATCCATCATCTTGAGGAGGAGCTTAAGGTACGGGAGCAGAGAAACCCGGCAGAGGAGCAGCAGAAGCTATCAGAGATCCGGAGGAAGAAGGACAGCCTTACAGAAGCCGGCAGCCGTCTCTGGAAAAACAGGAATGAAACGGAAAAGCTGTATCGTTCCTTAAAGGAGAAGAAGGAAAAGAGCATGGCTCTTTCTGAAAGGTATGGCGCTATCAAGGATCTGGATGATGCCGTAAATGGAAATAATAAGAAACGTCTTGTGCTGGAGCAGTATGTACTTGCAGCTTATTTTGAGGAAATCCTGAAGGCGGCAAATCTGCGGCTTGCCATGATGAGCGGTGGACGTTATACCCTGCACCGTACAAAAGAGGTGACTGACGGAAGAAGTAAGGACAGTCTGGATATGGAGGTGCTGGACTATTATACCGGAAGGTACAGATCTGTGAAAACACTCTCAGGTGGAGAAACCTTTAAGGTGTCATTATCCCTTGCACTTGGAATGAGTGATGTGGTACAGGCATACAGCGGCGGAATACGGGTAGATGCACTGTTCATCGATGAGGGGTTTGGATCCCTGGATCAGGAATCTCTTGAACAGGCGTGTCAGACGCTGATGAGTCTTGCAGAGAGTGACCGGATGATCGGGATCATTTCCCATGTACCGCTTCTTTCTGAAAAAATCGAAAATCAGATCCAGGTTAAGAAAACCAGTACTGGAAGTACATATCAACTTGTGGTATTCTAAAAGAGTATGCGACAAAACCACAGAGTGAGTCCGGCCCGCAATACAATGCGTGTCAGCGAAGGAGGAAGCTTAGTTAAATGGAAAAAAGAGCAGATGTTATTATTATAGGAGCAGGACCAGGAGGCATATTCTGTGCCTATGAACTGCTTCGCCAGAAACCGGATCTGAAGGTGATCGTCATTGAAAAAGGACGTTCCATAGAGAAAAGAGTGTGTCCAAAGAGAACAACCCTGCAGTGTGTAGGCTGCAAGCCCTGTTCCATTACAACCGGATTTGCCGGTGCCGGCGCATTCTCAGATGGAAAGCTTTCCCTTTCCCCGGATGTAGGAGGCAATCTGCCGGAAATTCTCGGCTATGAAAAGACAGCAGAACTGATCCATGAATCAGATGAGATCTATCTGAAATTTGGAGCAGATAAAAATGTTTATGGTGTAGATAAGCAGGATGTGATCCGTGAGATCAGAAGAAGGGCCATTGGTGCGAACTTAAAGCTTGTCGAGTGCCCGATCAGGCATCTTGGAACAGAGGAAGGCTACAAGATCTATGCAAAGCTTCAGAAGCATCTGATGGATGAGGGAGCAGAACTGATCTTTAATACCATGGTGGAGGAGATCCTGGTAGAAGATGGAAAGGCAGTTGGTGTCAGAACCGATAAGGGAGATGTTTACTACGGCAGGGAAGTGGTATCCGCAGTAGGAAGAGAAGGTGCTGACTGGTTTAAGGATAAATGCGAAGAGGTTGGAATCGAGACCACACCTGGTACCGTGGATGTTGGTGTACGTGTTGAGGTCAGAGATGAGGTCATGCAGTATCTGAATGATAACCTGTATGAAGCCAAGCTGATCTATCATACCCCGACTTTTGATGACAAGGTAAGAACCTTCTGTACCAATCCTTCCGGAGAGGTGGCAACCGAATATTATGAAGGCGGTCTTGCCGTTGTCAATGGCCATGCCTATAAGGCAAAGGATCATAAGACACACAATACCAATTTTGCGATCCTTGTAAGCAAGAATTTTACGAAGCCGTTCAAGACACCGATCGAATATGGCAAGCAGATCGCACAGCTTTCCAATATGCTCTGTGGCGGCAGGATCCTGGTACAGACGTTTGGTGATTTTAAGAGAGGCAGAAGAACTACAGAAGAAAGACTTTGCAGGAATAACCTGATCCCTACCTTAAAGGATGCGGTACCAGGAGATCTTTCACTGGTATTCCCTCACAGGATCATGGTGGATATCGAGGAGATGCTGGAAGCGCTTGACAAGATCACACCGGGTATTGCCAGTGATGAGACTCTTCTGTATGGTGTGGAAGTAAAGTTTTATTCCAACAGAGTAATCGTAAACAGTGATTTTGAAACAAGCATTAAGGGACTTCGTGCCATTGGAGACGGTGCCGGTGTAACAAGAGGACTGCAGCAGGCATCTGCTAACGGTATCAGTGTGGCAAGAAGTATCTTAAAGGGAATGAATGCATGAAAAACAGAAACAGGCGCATGGCAGCAGCACTTCTCATAGTGCTGCTCCTGCTTCTTTCGGGCTGTATGGATTCGCTGAAAGGCTCCAGGGTCGTGCTGACGACTGGATTTGAGAAGAATGAGGTATTCCGGATCGAGGATATGTCCTGTACCCTTCCGGAGGCCATGGTTTATCTGATCAATACCAAAAACCGGTATGAAAGTGTGTATGGAAGGGAAATATGGAATGTCAGCCTGGATGGTGTGACGCTGGAGGAAAATGTCAAGGAAACTGTCCTTGCGCAGCTTGCACAGCAGAAAACAATGAATCTTCTGGCAAGACAGAACGGCGTGGTTTTAAGTGAAGAGGAAGAGGCCAGGGCTGCGCAGGCGGCAGAAACCTATTTCCAGTCCTTAAGCGAGGAAGAAAAGAACACTCTGCAGATCACGGTAAAGGATGTAGAGGAGCTGTACCGGGAATATGCACTGGCAAGAAAGGTTTACCAGTATATCATCAAGGATATCAATCCGGAGATCAGTGATGATGAAGCAAGGACCATAACAGTCCAGTATATTTATTTCAGGACCTGTGTCCCTGACGGTACGGGAAAGAAGATCGAGTATTCTGAGGAAGAAAAACAGGAAATCTTAAGAAAGGCAGAGGAAGTCCGTTCCCAGTTGATAAAAGGAGAGGCAGATTTTGAAGAGATGATCCTGAAATACAGTGACAGCGAGGAAGGAACGTGTTCTTTTGGAAAAGGTGAGAAGGATCAGACCTTTGAGGATGCAGCCTTTAATCTGGAGACGGATGAGATCAGTGATATTGTAGAGACACCGGATGGCTATTACCTGATCAAATGTATCAGTACTTTTAACCGTACCGAGACCGATGCCAATAAGGTCAAGATCGTGGAGAAAAGACGGGAAGAGGTGTTTGGACAGGAGTATGAGGCCTTTGTTGCAACCCTGACCAGGAATCTCAATGAGGATCTCTGGCAGAATGTGACCTTTACGGGAACAGAGAATATCACGACTTCTGATTTCTTTGATGTCTTTGGTGAATACTTTGACGGAATTTTATAAAAAGTTAATAATTACCGGAAACACTGATATTTCCTGGTGTTCCACATGATTTGTTAGCACTCATTAATAATGAGTGCTAATTTTATCTTGACTTTTCGGGTTGACAGAACTACACTATTTCCTAGATGTAATGAACCGAAATGGAATATAAGCATTGATACAGGAAAGAAAAGGAGTGATTACCATGGCAGAAAAGCATGGAAGCTTATCAATTAACAGTGAAAACATATTCCCGATTATAAAGAAGTGGCTGTATTCAGATCACGATATCTTTTACAGAGAACTGATCTCTAACGGCTGTGATGCGATCACAAAGCTGAAGAAGCTGGATATGATGGGAGAGTATGAGCTGCCGGAGAATTATAAGGCAAGGATCGATGTTGTAGTGGATCCGGAGGCAAAGACACTGACTTTTACCGACAATGGTATCGGTATGACCGCAGATGAGGTAGAGGAATATATCAACCAGATCGCTTTTTCAGGAGCGACTGATTTCATCAGTAAATATAAGGACAAGACAGACAATGACCAGATTATCGGTCATTTCGGACTTGGTTTTTATTCAGCATTTATGGTAGCAGATGAAGTACACATTGATACCCTTTCCTACAAAGAGGGTGCGAAGGCTGTTCATTGGGAATGCGATGGCGGTACCGAGTTTACCATGACAGAAGGTGACAAGGCAGAGGTGGGAACGAAGATCACCCTGTTTGTCAATGAAGATGTACTGGAGTTCTGCAATGAATACAAGGCAAGAGAGGTTATTAAGAAATACTGTTCCTTCATGCCTACCGAAATATACCTTTCCAAGGCAAATACCAAAGAGACAGAAACCATAAAGGCAGATGAAAAGCGCCCTGATGATGTGGTTGTAGAGGAGATCAAACCGGAGAAGGAAGGCGATGAGGAGAAGCTTAAGATCATAAAGAGACCTGAGCTTCTGAATGATACCAATCCTCTCTGGATGAAGAATCCCAGCGAATGTACGAAGGAAGAGTATCTGGAATTTTACAGAAAGGTATTCCAGGACTATAAGGAGCCTTTGTTCTGGATCCACCTGAACATGGATTATCCTTTTAATCTGAAGGGTATCCTGTACTTCCCGAGGATCAATATGGAGTATGAGTCCATCGAAGGAACCATCAAGCTGTACAATAACCAGGTATTTATCGCTGACAATATCAAGGAAGTCATCCCTGAGTTCCTGATGCTGTTAAAGGGTGTGATCGACTGTCCTGACCTGCCGCTGAATGTATCCAGAAGCGCACTGCAGAATGACGGCTTTGTAAAGAAGATCTCTGATTACATTTCCAAGAAGGTTGCCGATAAACTGGCTGGTATGTGCAAGACCGAGAAGGAAGAGTACGACAAGTACTGGGATGATATCAGTCCCTTCATCAAGTTTGGTTGCCTGAAGGATGACAAGTTCTGTGAGAAGATGACAGATTACATCCTGTTTAAGAACCTGGACGGCAAATATCTGACACTTCCCGAGTGTCTTGAGGTCAACAAGATCGATCCGGATGAGGCAGAGAATCAGGAAGAGGCAGAAGAAAAGAGTACAGATGAGAGCGCAGAAGCAGCAGAAACAGAAGCTGCTGACAAGGATGCTGAGGAAGAAAAGAAAGAGAAAGTCATCTATTATGTAACAGATGAGAAGCAGCAGAGCCAGTACATCAATATGTTCAAGGCTGCCAAGATGGATGCTGTGATCCTGAACCATAATATTGACCAGCCGTTTATTTCCCAGCTTGAGGCCAAGAATGAGGGCATTAAATTCAAGAGAATCGATGCTGACCTTACAGATTCCCTGAAGTCAAAGACCAGCAAGAAAGCAGAAGAAGAGCTTACAAAGGCTGCTGAGACCATTGGCAAGGTGATGAAGAAGGCTCTTAAGAAGGATAAGATCGAGATCAAGGTGGAGAAGCTGAAGAATAAGAAGATCGCTTCCATGATGACACTTTCCGAGGAGAGCCGGAGAATGCAGGACATGATGAAGATGTATGCAATGCCCGGTATGGATATGGGAGATTATGGCAAGGAAGGCGAGACACTGGTACTGAATGCCAACCATCCGCTGGTACAGTATGTACTTGATCATACGGATGACAGCAATGTTTCCATGATCTGCGAACAGCTTTATGATCTGGCACTGCTTCAGCAGGCGCCCCTTGAGCCGGAAGCCATGAGCAAGTTTATCACAAGAAGCAATGATATCATGCTGCTTCTGACCAAATAAGAAAAGTAACAAGACAGATAACCCCTGCATAGGATAAAGAAAGACTATGCAGGGGTATTTTTATGCCTGAGGAAAGTTTACAGACAGGGAGCGCCAGGGGAAGGCTGCAGATTAATGTCACGTCTTCTCTTGGACTGATCCCGGTGAAAGATGCTACCGTTACCATATCATATTCAGGAGAGCCAAATGCTCCGATAGAAAAGCTGAGTACGGATTCCTCCGGACAGACAGAACGGGTGGAACTTGCAGCACCGCCACTGGATTACAGCGTTGAGCCCTCTGAACAGAGGCCATACAGTGAATATACGGTTCTTGTGGAGGCACCCGGGTATGAGTCTGCCGTGGTTTCAGGAACAGAGATCCTGCCGGATACCCTGGCACTGCAGCCGGTTTCGTTAAATCCGCTGGAAACGGCAGAAGGGGATATGGAAAGTGTGGTCATTCCTGATCATACCCTCTATGGGGATTATCCGCCAAAGATCCCGGAGGCTGAGATCAAGCCGATAGAGGAAACAGGAGAGATTGTTTTAAGCAGGGTTGTGATCCCGGAATATATCGTGGTACATGATGGTGTGCCGGATGATGCCAGTGCACAGAATTATTACGTGAAATACAGGGATTATATCAAAAACGTGGTTTCCTCCGAAGTGTATGCCACATGGGAAGAAAATGCCATTTATGCCAATGCGCTGGCAATCATGTCCTTTACCTTAAACCGGGTCTACACGGAGTGGTACAGAGGGAAGAATTATCCATTTACCATTACCTCATCTACGGCATATGATCAGAAGTGGATTTATGGCAGAAACATTTATTCCAACATAGACAGGATCATAGACAGTATTTTTGCCAATTATCTGTCAAGACCGGGTGTGAGGCAGCCGATCTTTACTTCCTACTGTGATGGAAGGAGAGTGACCTGTAATGGCTTAAGCCAGTGGGGTTCCCAGTATCTGGCGGGGGAAGGCTATACGCCTATTGAGATCCTGCGTTATTATTATGGAAATGATATGTATATCAATACGGCAGAGAGCATTTCCGGTGTACCGTCCTCCTATCCGGGCTATGCACTGTCAACAGGCTCATCCGGTGAAAAGGTGCGTCAGCTTCAGAATCAGCTTAACAGGATCGCACAGAACTATCCTGCAATTCCGACAATTACGGCAGATGGGATCTATGGACCTAAAACAGCAGAAGCAGTCAGGGCATTTCAGAAAATTTTCAATCTGGAGCAGACTGGTGTGACAGATTATCCAACCTGGTACAGTATTTCCAATATCTATGTCGGAGTTACCAGAATTGCAGAGCCATAGGAGTGTTTTGCCATTGCAGAAGAGTACTTTCTAATGGTATACTATTAATTAATTATGGACATTTATGCCTTTAGGCAGCAGCCCTGTGCCCCGGATTTTTCAGGGTGGAAGGACTGTCTGTCTTCTGGCGGATAAGGAAGGAAAAGGAGCTACAAAGGTGCTGAGTGCAGTTGACAGGATATTGGCAGGCGAATTTAATAAAGAGAACCGTTTTCTGGATTTTTCCACACCGAGGATTGAATTGTCGGTGCATAGCGGAGAGATCAGCGAAGGCTCCTTTACCATATATGGGCCAAAGAATCAGCTTACTGAGGGCAGAGTGTCTTCCTCGAGACTCAGGATGAAATGCCTGACAGAGAATTTTACCGGTTATGAGGAAGAGATCAGTTATCAGTTCGACGCTGCAGATCTGGAAGAGGGCGAGTGCATCAAGGGGGAATTTTCCATTATCTCCAATCAGGGAGAGTATACGATCCCTTATGAAGTCAATATTATACCGGTCTATATGGAATCCAGCCTCGGAACGATCCGTAATCTGTTTCATTTTACCAATCTGGCAAAAACCAATTTTGAGGAAGCCGTCAATCTCTTTTATTCTGCACAGTTTAAAGAGATCTTTCAGGGAGTGGACAGACAGTATTACACCATATACAGAGGCCTTTGTGCAGGGGAAAGAAGAGAACAGAATGTAGAGGAATTTCTGCTTACGATCAAGAAGAAGCAGAAAGTCCAGTTTCTCCTGGAAGAGCCTGAGATCCGTATCGATTCACCGAAAGAAAATACAGAGTACAAAGTAGTGATCAACCGGAACGGATGGGGCTATAGTGACCTTTCCGTGACGGTGGAAGGCGATTTTCTGGTACTCGAAAAGGATCATATCAGAGATGAGGACTTCCTTGGAAACTGTTACAGGTTACCTTTTTATCTGGCAGAGGACAGGCTTCACGGGGGCAGGAATTACGGGGTCATTCATCTGAAGAATGCCTATACGGATCTGGTTGTCACAGTACAGGTTTATACATCGTCAGGAGCAGGAAGGATACCAAACCTGCGGCTGCAGAAAAAACATGCGATCTTAAGTCTGATGCAGTATTATGAAGCTTTCCGTACCAAAAAGATCAGTGCGGCATCCTGGATGCAGGAAACAGAAAAGATCCTGGAAACACTGGTCAGTGCAGATGAGAAGGATTATGCTTCCAGACTGATGCAGGTGCAGCTCATGGTAACCCAGGAGCGTTACAGTGAGGCAAGCTGGCTCCTGTCCAAAACAGAGGAAGCCATGGCAGGGAGCTTTGATCCGGCACTTTATTGTTACGATCTGTATCTGACCACCCTGATCAACAGAGAAGAGTCCTACATAGACGAAGTGGCACTGCAGGTGGAGAGGATCTATACGCAGAATCCGGATAACTGGCGGATCGCCTGGCTGCTTTTATATCTTTCTGAGGAGTATGGCAAGAGTCCGTCCGCCAAATGGATGGTACTGGAGGATCAGTATAAGCTGGGCTGTATCAGCCCGGTGCTTTATATAGAAGCATATAATCTGATGAATGCTTCACCTACGCTTCTGATGAAGCTGAGCGGCTTTGAACTGCAGGTACTGACCTATGCACTGAAGAAAGGGCTGCTGAATCCGCAGATCGCTGAGCAGATCGTATTTCTCTCCTTTAAGGAGAAACAATATCAGGAACAGGTATACCAGCTTCTGAAGAAGTGCTGTGAGCTTGTACCTTCAGATGAACCGCTGCGTGCGATCTGCACACTTCTGATCAAGGGCAGTAAAATGGATGAAGAAGCTTTTGAATGGTATGCAAAGGGGATTGAGAAGCAGCTTAGGATCACAAGACTGTATGAGTATTATATGATGTCGGTGAAGCTTTCTGACAAGACAGTATTGCCAAAGATCGTACTGATGTATTTTGCCTTTGACAGCAGTCTTGACAATCTGCACAATGCATTTCTGTATGCTTATGTACATAAAAACAAAGAGACTTATCCGGAGGTTTATGAGAGCTACAAGGAGCAGATCGAACGCTTTGTGGTCTTTCAGATGATGAAAGGAAAGAATAACAAATGGCTTTCCTATCTGTACCGGAATATCGTAACAGAAAGCATGGTTACAGAAGAAACGGCAGGAGGCCTGGCTGAGGCGGTCTTTATTCACAGACTTCAGATCAGAAGGACGGATATCCACCGGGTTATCATCGTATATGAGAAGCAGAAGAGTGAGGTGGCATTCCAGGTAGGCAGCAGGGAGGTTTATCTGCCGGTTTATGGAAGTGACTGCCGTATTTTCCTGGAGGATGGCAGTGGCTGCCGGTACTGCAGGGAAGAAGATTATGAACTGGAAAGAATGCTGATCCCGGACAAGCTTGCCAAAATGGCAGCAGTTTATATCACAGATGATGTGAATCTGGATATCTGGATGTGTGAAAGAGGACGCGTACTGGCTGTTATCAATGAAGAGAATGTGCAGCTCATGAAGCGTGTATGCGGCTATGAGGTCCTGGAAGATAATATGCGCCGGGATATCCGTATGAATCTGATACGGTATTTCTATGAAAAAGACAAAATGCAGGAACTTGACAGTTTCCTTTCGGAAATAACCTATGAAATGGCAGAGAATTCCTGCTATGCAGAGATCCTCAGTTTCCTTATCATGCGTGGTATGTATGAAAAGGCCTATGAATGGATCCGCAAGAGAGGCGGAGAAGGAATCGATGCCAAAAATCTGATGAGACTCTGCAGCAGACTGATCCAGATGGAACTGGCAGAACCGGATCCCGTGTTGACAGCTCTTGTCTATCTGGCATTCCAGAGTGGAAAATATGATGAAAATCTCCTGAAATATCTGAATAGCTATTATAATGGCTGTGTGAAGAACATGAGAGATATTTACAAGGCAGCCGTGGCATTTGGCGTGGATGCCTATGCGATCAGTGAAAGGATACTGATCCAGCTTCTTTATACAGGAGCCTATATCAGTGAAAAGACGGAAATCTTCCGGTATTATGTGGCAGGTGGTGCGGGAACAGACGTGGAGATGGCGTTCCTTGCACAGAGCTGTTATGACTACTTTGTAGATGACAAGATCACAGATGATTATCTGCTGAAGGAACTGCAGAAGATCATAGACAGGCGGGAGGAGGTACCTCTTGTATGCAAGCTAGCCTATACCCGTTATTACGCTGAAAACAAGGAACTTCTGGATAAGCATGTGACAGAGGATCTGATCCCGTATCTGCGGGAACTGATCGCTGCAGATCTCCTGTTCCCTTATTATAAGGAGTATGCAGATAAGATTTCTTTTATGCGGCAGTTTGCAGATAAGACCATGATCCGTTACAGGCTGGAGAATGGTGGCAAGGCAGTGATCCATTACCTTCTGGAGGGAAGTGACGGAGAATATGTCATGGAGGAAATGAAGGAAATGTTTGGCGGTATCTGCGTGAAGCAGTTTATCCTGTTCTTTGGAGAGAAGCTGCAGTATTACATTACGGAGACAGAAGAGGATAAGGAACACCTGACAGAGAGCGGTACCTTGAGCCGCAGTGATACAGACAGGGAGCAGAAGGAAAGTAAATACAGTCTGATCAATGATATTGCAATAGGCAGGACCCTGGATGATGAAAATACCATGGGAGATCTGCTCCATGAATATTTTGAGAGGGAATTTATGGTAGAAAAACTCTTCCATATTGTATAAAGGAGAAAAGTCATGTTCGCAGGGGTAAAGGAACAGACAGAAAAGAAAAACGGTAAAAAAATAGCAGTCGGATATGATCTTGGCAGTGTGGCTTCCCAGATCAGTTACTGCACACTGGAGGAACAGAAGGTGGAAACGGTATCCAGTGTGGCAGGCACGGAGCAGTACAATATTCCCACTGTACTCTGCAAACGGAGAGGGGTAAACCAGTGGTTTTATGGTAAGGAAGCACTGAAATATGAAAGAGAGGAAGATGGTATTCTGATAGGGGATCTGGTGGAGCTCGCCAAAAGGGGAGAAGAGGTAGTCGTGGAAACAGAAAGCTATGATCCGGCAGCCCTGCTGACACTGTATGTCAAACGGAGCCTTTCCCTCCTTTCCCTTCATGTTTCTTTAAGTCAGATCGAAGTGATGATGTTTACGGTAGAGGAACTGACACCGGAGATGGTCGATGTTCTTTCCAAGGTAGTGGCAGGACTTTCCCTGCAGACGAAAAAAGTGCTGTTTCAGAGCAGGGCAGAAAGCTTCTATTATTATATGCTGTATCAGCCAAAGGAACTGTGGCAGAACCAGGTCATGATCTTTGATTACAGCAGAGAGATGAAAAGCATCTGTCTTGAATGCAACCCCATGACAACACCACAGGTGGTACTGATCAACAGCAATATATATCCGGATATGGAGAGAGTTACCTTTGTCAGGGGAGATTCACCGGAGGCAGAGGAAGAACGGAAGCAGCAGGAGAGGGAACTGGATGAAAAATTCCTGCAGATAGCAGAAGCGGAGATGGAAGGCAGCCTGTTTTCCACGGTATATCTGTTGGGCGATGGATTCAAGGAAGGCTGGGCAAAGGAGTCCCTGCGGTATCTTTGCCGGAACAGAAGGGTATTTCAGGGAAATAACCTGTACAGTAAAGGAGCCTGCTATGGAGCCATTGAGAGGGTAAGCCCAGGCGGAGAAGGAAAAAAGTATGTATATCTTGGGGCAGATAAGCTGAAATCCAATGTAGGCATGAAGGTGGAGAGAAGAGGGGAGGATTCTTACTTTGCCATTCTGGATGCCGGGCAGAACTGGTATGAAGCAGCTACAGATTTTGAAGTGATCCTGAGAAAAGGAAACAGCCTTGACTTTCATATCACACCGCTGACAGGTGAAAATATCACAGATAAAAAGATTGAACTGGAGGGGCTGCCGGAGAGACCTTCTGGTACTACAAGACTTAAGATCCATGTGGAAATGGAATCTGTAAATCAGGTAACGGCAACCATAGAAGATATGGGATTTGGAGAATTTTTCCCATCCAGCGGCAAGGGCTGGCGCAAGACCATTACTGTCTGAGGGAAAGGGAGCAGGTTCATGGAGAATGTATTATTATGCACAGGTAAATATGCAGAAAAACCATATTATTTTGAACATGCAGGTATGAATGTATACTGTGTGGAGGAGCTGTGCTATCTGCTGGCCAGTAATCCTTTTATGATAGATGCAGGGATCATGGATAAGCAGTTGGTACAGTGGCTGTATGAAGAATGTGGACTGAAGGAGCTTTCCCATCAGCTTCTGCAGCTTTTCCAGCGTGGATGCCAGCCTGGAGTTTTCGTGGATACGATTCTGGATTATACCGGTTATTGCAGCAGGGAAGACAAGGAACGGATCGATGAGGTATTAAAGGGAAGCGCAGGACTTGATCAGTATGAGAAGCAGAAGCGTCAGGGAGATTATCTGATGAAAAATGGCAGGTATCAGCTTGCGGTACGTGAATATGAAAAGCTGCTTTCCATTCTGCCGGAGGCCGAAAAGGAGCTGATCCCGTCAGTGTATCATAATCTTGGTGTGGCCTGCTGCAGACTGTTCCGGTTTGAAAGTGGAGCCACTTATCTGAAGAAAGCCTATGAGCTTTCCGGAAGGGAGGAGTCAGGGATCCAGTATCTGGAAGCGCTGCGTGAGCAGCTGACAGAGGCAGACTATGTTTCTTTTATTGCTGACCACAGAGAATATTATGAACTGTCCATGAAGGTGGAAAAACTCTATGAGATGGCAAGAGGACAGTTTGAGGCTACGAGGGAAAACCGTATGCTGTCAGCACTGAAGATCTACAGGGATGAAGGAAATACGGGATCCTATTATGAGGAGATCGACAAGATCATAGCAAGACTTAAGGATGATTACCGGGAGAGCGTGGCACAGTAGGTAAGGAGAGCATATGAGCTTTTTAAATAAGATATTTCCCTGGAAAAAGAACCGGGAAGACCCGATATATGAGATCGATGACTGGAGTGAGATCGTTTATGACCGGGACGATCTTCAGATCAATGATAAGCAGCAGAGAGAGGATTATATCAAAGGATGCCTCGAGCAGATCGCTGAAGCATCTACAGAACTGGAGAATCTGAAGCATGAGTATAACATGGTCACCTCCTATCTGAAGGATATGGAGGAGATCGAATCACTGCCGGAAGAGGAGATGCTCCTTCTGCAGAGCTATGCCAGAAGGATCGAAGAACTTTCCGATAAGCAGTCAGACTATGCCAGAAGAGAACGGAAGCTGGATGAAGCAAAATACCGTCAGATGGAGCGGATGGAGGATGAAGTCCAGGAGGGCTGTGAGAAGCTCCTGAAAGCAGAAGAATATCAGGAACTGATCAAAAGGGATCTGAAAAGGCTGGATGGAGAAAAACAGGCCTATCAGTACAGAAAGGCAGAACTGCATCATATTCTGGAAGATTCCAGAAGTATGGCCATTATCTGTACCATAGCTGTGATCATCTGTATTTTTGTACTGCTGATCCTGCAATATGGTTTTTCCATGAATACGGGGATCGGCTATGTGGCGGCGGCAGCACTCGGGGCAGCAGCGATCACGGCAGTTTTTCTCAAGTATAACAATGCTTCCGAGGAGCTCTCCAGGGTGGAAAACGGGATCGGAAGGATTATAAGACTTCAGAATACAGTAAAGATCCGGTATGTGAACAATACGCATCTGCTGGATTACCTTTATATGAAATATCAGGTCAGCAGTGCCAGGGAACTGCAGAAGGATTATCAGGACTATCAGCAGGAAAGAGAAGAGAGGGAGCACTACTACAGTGCAGAGAAGGATCTGGATGAATGTCAGAAGGATCTGATCCATGAACTGAGAAGATTCCAGATACAGGATCCCATGATCTGGATCCATCAGACCAGAGGACTCCTTGACAAAAAGGAAATGGTGGAGATCCGTCACAGTCTGATCATCAGGCGGCAGTCCCTGCGCCGGAGAATGGATTATAATAAAGAAGTGGTTGCCGGAAAGGCACAGGATGAGATCAAGGATCTGGCGAAGAAATACCCCAGATATGCAAAGGAGATCATGGACACCGTGGATGAATACGAAAAGGATTTTTCTTGACGAATCTACTCCTGCATGATAGAGTGATTATCGAACAGACACTTTAGTCTAATAAACTAATAAATCACTAAATCGGAAGAGGAGAACATTATGAAAAAATTATTGGCAATGGCAGTGACCGCCGCATTTACGGTAAGCATGCTGGCCGGATGCGGACAGAGCGCAGAAACAGCAGATGCGTCAGCACAGGAGACAACACAGGAAACAGAATCCACTGACATAGAGACAGCAGAAACAGCGGATACGGCATCAGCGGATACAGCAGAGAGAACAACTTTTACTGTTGGATTTGATGCAGAATTTCCGCCTTACGGTTATATGGACGAAAACGGAGAGTATACCGGCTTTGATCTGGAACTGGCACAGGAAGTATGTGACAGAAATGGCTGGGAGCTTGTAAAGCAGCCTATCGACTGGGATTCCAAGGATATGGAATTATCCTCAGGAGCCATTGACTGTATCTGGAACGGCTTTACCATGAACGGACGTGAAGATGCTTATACCTTCAGTGTTCCCTATGTGGATAACAGCCAGGTATTTGTCGTAGCTGCTGATTCCGGTATCACCACCTTTGATGATCTTGCAGGCAAGAGCGTAGGTGTACAGAAGGATTCTTCCGCACTGGCAGCCCTTGAAGGAGATGCAGCAGACCTTGCGGCAACCTTTGGTGATCTGACACAGTATTCTGATTACAATACAGCATTCATGGATCTGGAACAGGGTGCGATTGATGCTCTTGCCATTGATGTGGGCGTTGCTGATTACCAGATCGCATCCAGGGGAGAGGGCTTTGTCAAGCTTTCCGAGAACCTGGCAAGCGAGCAGTATGGTATCGGATTTTTACTTGGTAATGTAGAACTGAAGGATCAGGTAGAAAAGACACTGCTTGAAATGGCAGATGACGGCACCTTTGGAAAGATCGCAGAAAAGTATGGATTATCAGACAGCGTATGTCTTGGTAAATAAAAAGAAAGTTGCACTGGATAAGACGGGAGAGATGAGGGTATCGTCTCTCCCGCTACTTGGAAACAGGCAGAATGTGAGGATGTAAATGACATTATCGACCATATTGTTACAGCTTATGAAAGGCATGGGAGTAACGGCAGAAATCTTTTTTCTGACGCTTCTTTTTTCTTTGCCGCTTGGTTTACTGGTGGCCTTTGGACGGATGTCGAAGAACGGCATTATCCGGACGGTCAGCAAGATCTATATTTCTGTACTGAGGGGAACACCACTTATGCTTCAGCTTATCGTGGTGTATTTTGCCCCTTTTTATGTATTTCATCTGAAAGTCGGTAATTACAGATTCCCGGCTATCATCATAGCATTTGCATTGAATTATGCGGCATATTTTGCAGAGATATACAGAGCGGGAATTGAATCCATGCCGGTTGGACAGTATGAAGCAGCCAGGGTTCTTGGCTACAGCAGACTCCAGACTTTTGTAAGGATCATTCTTCCGCAGGTGATCAAACGGATCCTGCCGCCGGTGACGAATGAAACGATCACTTTGGTAAAGGATACTTCCCTTGCCTTTGTGCTGGCCCAGGCAGAAATGTTTACCATGGCAAAGCAGATCGCAGCCAAGGAGACAAGTATCATGCCACTCATGATCGCAGGCGTATTTTATTATCTGTTCAACCTGATCGTGGCAACAGTAATGGAACGGATCGAGAAGAGTCTGAATTACTATAAGTAAGAGATGGAGGAAGACAATGAGCGAAGAAGGCAAGATCCTGCTGCAGATAGAACATATGAAAAAAAGCTTTGACGGGGTAGAGATACTGAAGGATATTTCCCTTTCTGTCAGAGAAGGAGAAGTGGTTTCCATCATAGGTCCTTCCGGTTCCGGCAAGTCAACACTGCTCCGGTGTGCAACGATGTTAGAGACCATGGATGGAGGAACGCTTTCCTATCTTTCTGAAAAGGCGGCATATGAGGAAAATGGCAGATGCGTTTACGCACCGAAAGCCAAACTGAAGGAGATCCACAAGAATTTTGGACTGGTGTTCCAGAACTTTAATCTTTTTCCCCATTACAGTGTTATGAAAAATATCACGGATGCACCTGTTGTGGTGGATAAGGTGCCAAAGAAGGAAGCGGAAGAGAGAGCCAGAAAGCTTTTAGCACAGCTTGGTCTTTCAGATAAGGCAGATGCCTATCCATGCCAGCTTTCCGGAGGCCAGCAGCAGAGGGTATCGATCGCAAGGGCGCTGGCCCTGCAGCCGAAGATCCTGTTTTTTGATGAGCCTACATCAGCCCTTGACCCGGAGCTGACAGGGGAGGTTTTAAAGGTCATCAAGGAACTGGCCAGGGAACATATGACCATGATCATTGTCACTCATGAGATGCAGTTTGCAAGGGAATTATCGGACAGGATCATTTTTATGGAGCAGGGGATCATACAGGCGGAAGGGACACCGGAAGAGATCTTCCACTGTGAAAATGACCGTGTCAGGGAATTTATTGGAAAGTTTCAGTCATAAGACGTGTTGATTTATGACATGAGGTAGTATATACTCCACAATAGAGGTTATTTACTAAAACTTTACGAAAGGCAAGGAAACCAAAATGAAAAAAATGGAACAGCTTTACGAAGGAAAAGCAAAGAAGGTATTTGCAACAGAGGATCCTGATGTTGTTATCGTGGATTACAAGGATGATGCAACTGCTTTCAACGGGGAAAAGAAAGGCACGATCGTAGGAAAAGGTGCCATCAACAACCGTATGACCAATCATGTTTTCAAGCTTCTGGAGAAAGAAGGAGTACCGACACATCTGATCGAAGAGTTAAGTGACAGGGAGACTGCAGTTAAAAAGGTGCAGATCGTACCGCTTGAGGTTATCATCAGAAACGTGGCAGCAGGCAGCTTTTCCAAGAGACTTGGTGTACCGGAAGGAACACCTTTTGCAGAGCCTACCATTGAATTCAGCTATAAAAATGACGAACTGGGTGACCCTCTGATCAACAGCTATTTCGCAGTTGCACTGGGACTTGCTACCTGGGAGGAGATTGATACCATCAAGAAGTATGCATTTAAGGTAAATGAAGTATTAAAGGCATATTTCCTTCAGGCAGATATCAAACTGATTGACTTCAAGATCGAGTTTGGACGTTTCCATGGCAAGATCCTGCTTGCAGATGAAGTATCTCCGGATACATGCCGTCTGTGGGATGTACATACCAATGAAAAACTGGATAAGGATCGTTTCAGAAGAGATCTTGGCAATGTAGAAGAAGCTTATAATGAAGTATTTAAGCGTCTTGGACTTGCATAAACAGATACAGAGGTATGGAAATGATTAAAGAGGAATGTGGCGTATTTGGCATCTATGATTTTGATGGAGGGGATGTAGCCTCCACCATTTATTACGGTTTACTTGCGCTTCAGCACAGAGGACAGGAAAGCTGTGGTATCGCAGTCAGTGATACAAATGGTCCTAAGGGAAAGGTACTCAGCTCCAAGGACATGGGTCTTGTCAATGAGGCGTTTACCCCGGAGATCCTGGAAAAGCTGAAAGGGGATATTGGTGTTGGACACGTCAGATATTCTACAGCAGGAAGTTCTACCAGAGAAAATGCTCAGCCTCTGGTATTAAATTATGTGAAGGGTACCCTGGCACTTGCCCACAACGGAAACCTGATCAATGCTCCGGAACTGAGAAGAGAGCTGGAATATACAGGAGCGATCTTCCAGACAACCATTGACTCAGAGGTGATCGCTTATTTTATCGCAAGGGAGCGTCTGAATTCCAAAACAGTAGAAGAGGCAGTCGGACGTGCCATGAAGAAGATCAAGGGAGCCTACTACCTGATCATCATGTCTCCCCGTAAGCTGATCGGTGCAAGGGATCCTTTCGGATTCAGACCGCTCTGTATCGGTAAGAGAGACAATTCCTATGTGCTGGCATCCGAGACCTGTGCCCTTGATACTATCGGAGCAACCTTTGTCCGTGATGTGGAACCGGGAGAGATTGTAACTATTTCTCCGGAAAAGGGAATTGAGTCTGACAAGAGCATGTGTATTCCGAAAGAACAGCATGCCAGATGTGTATTTGAGTATATTTATTTTGCCCGTCCGGACAGCTTTGTGGACGGCATGAGTGTTTATAATTCCAGAATCCTGGCAGGGAGATATCTTGCCATAGATTCACCGGTAGATGCAGACCTGGTGGTTGGTGTACCGGAATCCGGGAACTGTGCGGCTCTTGGCTATGCCATGGAGTCAGGGATCCCCTATGGACAGGCATTTGTAAAGAACAGCTATGTGGGAAGAACCTTCATTAAACCGGGACAGAAAAACAGAGAGAGCAGTGTGCAGGTCAAGCTGAATGCACTGCGGGATGCAGTGGAAGGCAAACGTGTCATCATGATTGATGATTCTATCGTAAGAGGAACCACATCTGACCGTATTGTCCGTATGCTGCGGGAAGCAGGAGCAAAGGAAGTGCATATGAGGGTAAGTTCCCCTCCGTTCTTATGGCCCTGTTATTTTGGTACGGATATACCAGCAAGAGACCAGCTGATCGCTTATAACCGTTCTGTGGATGAGATCTGCAGAGTGATCGGTGCAGATTCACTTGGTTATCTGAAGGAAGAGAGACTGTCACAGATCGTAGAAGGCAGAGAGATCTGCAGTGGCTGTTTCACTGGAAAATATCCGCTTGATCCGCCGGAAGGAGATATCCGGGGAGAATTTGATTATTAGAGGGAGGAACTTATGGAAACTGACAGATATGTAAGCCCGTTATCGGAGCGTTATGCCAGTAAGGAAATGCAGTATATCTTTTCTCCGGACATGAAGTTTCGGACATGGAGAAAGCTCTGGATCGCACTTGCAGAGACAGAGATGGAGCTGGGACTGTCCCAGAACGGCAAGCCCGTTATCTCACAGGAGCAGATCGATGAGCTGAAGGCACACGCAGAAGATATCAATTATGACGTGGCAAAGGCCAGGGAAAAGGTAGTCCGTCATGATGTCATGAGCCATGTATACGCCTATGGACAGCAGTGCCCGAAGGCAGCAGGTATCATCCATCTTGGTGCGACAAGCTGCTATGTAGGTGACAATACCGACATTATCGTGATGACAGAGGCTCTGAAGTTAGTAAAGAAAAAACTTGTCAATGTTCTTTCTGAACTGGCTGCTTTTGCTGATAAATACAAGGATCAGCCAACCCTTGCCTTTACCCATTTCCAGCCGGCACAGCCTACAACAGTAGGAAAAAGAGCAACACTCTGGATGCAAGAATTCTGCCTGGATCTGGAAGATCTTGAGCATGTACTGTCCGGTATGAAGCTGCTTGGTTCCAAAGGAACGACAGGCACACAGGCTTCCTTCCTTGAACTGTTTGACGGAGATCAGGAGACCATTGATAAGATCGATCCCATGATCGCAGCCAAAATGGGATTTAAAGAATGCTATCCTGTATCAGGACAGACCTATTCCCGTAAGGTGGATACCAGAGTAGCCAATGTACTGGCAGGTATTGCGGCAAGTGCGCATAAGATGAGCAATGACATCAGACTTCTTCAGCATCTGAAGGAGGTGGAAGAGCCCTTTGAGAAGACCCAGATCGGATCTTCTGCCATGGCATATAAGAGAAATCCCATGCGGAGTGAGAGGATTGCCTCTCTGTCCCGTTATGTGATGATCGATGCCCTGAATCCGGCGATCACTTCTGCCACACAGTGGTTTGAAAGAACACTGGATGACTCTGCCAACAAGCGTCTTTCCATTCCGGAAGGATTCCTTGCCATTGACGGTATCCTGGATCTGTGCCTGAATGTAGTGGATGGTCTTGTAGTATATCCGAAGGTGATCGAGAAGCATCTGATGAGTGAACTGCCTTTCATGGCTACAGAGAATATCATGATGGATGCGGTAAAGCTTGGTGGTAACAGACAGGAGCTGCATGAAAAGATACGTGAGCTTTCCATGGAGGCAGGAAAGACGGTCAAGGTAGAAGGTAAGGACAACAATCTTCTTGAACTGATCGCGGCTGATCCGGCTTTCCCGTTAACATTAGAGGATTTGCAGAAGTCCATGGAACCTTCCCGATATATTGGAAGATCAAAGGAACAGGTTGATAATTTCCTTTCAAAGGTGATCAGACCGATCCTGGAAGAAAATAAAGACCTTCTTGGAGTGAAAGCAGAGATCAACGTATAGGTGATCATAACGAAAGAACAGCTGGCAGCAGTGAATGCATGCCAGCTGTATTTTTTGTATTATTTTTATAAAAAAGTACTTTTCCTTTTCCAGATTGTGTTGTATAATAGCCGCATAGAGTTCATTTAGAGACATTTCAAATGACAAGTCGAGATTTAAATCCCATTGAAGAAGATGATAGTGAAGGTTTGAGAAACGGTTTATTCACGATCAGGTGTATGAAAAAGCACAGAGACAATGAAACAACAGGACTGTAAGAAAAAGTGAATGGAGGAATTTATGAGAGAAAAATATGAATCTCTTGCGCTCGTGGATCTGAAAGCGATTGCAAAGGCAAGGGGCTTAAAGGGTACATCAACCATGAAAAAGAGTGAGATTATCGAACTGATGCTTGCCGAGGATGAGAAGGACAAGACAGCTGGTAAGGGTATGTATGCCAAGAGTGCAGAAAAGAAAGAACCGAGAGAAAGCAGCTATCGTCAGGAAGCAAGGGAAGAGAGCGAGAATAAGACAGACGATGAGGAAAAGTTCCCGGCTGAGCTTGACAGTGGAATCGCTGTCAATGGTATCCTTGAGGTTATGCCAGATGGATATGGATTTATCAGAAGTGATAATTATCTTCCCGGTGAAAGGGATGTTTATGTGGCGCCCAGCCAGATCAGAAGGTTTGGTCTTAAGACCGGAGACATTCTGGAAGGCAATACCAGAGTCAAGACACAGGGTGAGAAGTTTGCGGCTCTGTTATATGTAAAGAGCATTAACGGTTATACACCGGAAGAAGCAGCGAAAAGACGCAATTTTGAGGATATGACACCTATTTTCCCCAATGAGAGACTGCACCTTGAGCAGCCGGGGGCCAGTGTGGCAATGAGGATCATGGATCTGATCAGCCCGGTTGGTAAGGGACAGCGTGGTATGATCGTATCCCCTCCGAAAGCAGGTAAGACAACCCTG
>CACXDC010000217.1 GCA_902766365.1 uncultured Lachnospiraceae bacterium
CGGAATCGAGTTTGCCATCATCCGGGCAGGCTATGGGAACTCCGCAAACCAGAAGGATTCGTTCTTTGAGCGGAACTATGCCGGTGCGAAGACAGCGGGTCTGCATGTTGGTGCCTATTGGTACAGCTATGCGAACAGCTTCCGGGAAGCCATTCAGGAGGCAAAGGCCTTCCAGAGGGTGATTGCCGGGAAGCAGTTCGACATGCCGGTGTATTTTGACATGGAGGAGAAGGACCAGCTGGATGCCGGCAGGGACTTCTGCAGTGGTCTGATCCGGACCTTCTGCAGCGAGATGGAGAAGGCAGGATATTTTGCCGGGTTCTATACGTCGGCATCCTATGCGAAAACTGTGGTATCACCGGATGTCCTTAGCCGTTATACCTTCTGGTGTGCCCAGTGGGCGAAGAGCTGCAGCTATCAGGGGCGATGCGGGATCTGGCAGCATTCCTCAAAGGGCAGTGTGCCCGGGATCAGTGGGAACGTGGATCTTGACCGGTGCTATCAGGACTTTCCGAGGGTGATCCGGAGCGGAGGGTTCAATGGATACCCGAAGAGTGCCGGCATGGGGACGGCTGCAGTGGCAACTGCCAGAAAGTCCGTCGAGGAGCTGGCAAGGGAGGTCATTGCCGGGAAGTGGGGAAATGGCCGGGACCGGAAGCAGAGACTGAGGGCTGCAGGGTATGATTACAGCGCGGTGCAGAGAAAAGTGAATGAGCTGATGGGGTAATGGATCGTTACGTCATCCGGAAGGAAGGGCTGTTCATGGCGGAGAGATCTGCTGTGGATGGCCTTTTTTTAGTTGACAAAAGTCAAAAGACAGACTAATATATAGTCCACAATTTGACTAATAAAAGACTGGAACAAGGAGACTGTGATGAATAAGACAGACAGAAAGAATGCTTTTCTCTACTGCAGATTCAGAGATGAGCAATACGCGCTTTATGATGAATACGCCAAGAACAATGGGATGTTCATGAACGCTTTTCTGGTTGCCAATGTGCTCTATTATTCAAAAGACGGGATGACGCAGAAGCAGATTGCCGAAGCAATTCACCATTCAAAGCAGACAATAAGCCAGATCATAAAAACCCTTTCCAAAGATGGATACGTAGGCCTTGAAGAGAATCCTGACGACAGGAGAAATAAGATTGTGAGGCTTACAGTGACAGGGCGTGTATGGTGTGAGAAGCCGGTACGGCATATCACGAATGCGGAGGATACTGCGATGTCGATGCTATCTCCGGAGGAGCAGGAGCAGCTGATATCACTATCCCGACGATTTACAGAGAATCTGACAAAACTGGTTAAGAAAAGCGAGGACTGAGGATCATGGAATTTTATGAAACGATAAAAACAAGAAGAACCACAAGAGAGTTCCTGGATAAAGAGGTTGACTTTGAAACGGTGAGAAGGATCCTCGAAGCAGGGAACGCGGCTCCGACCTGGAACCACAGCCGTAACTGGAGCTATATCATCTTGAGAACGGAGGAAGAAAAGGAATATGCCTTCGGGTACGCGAAAAAGGTGGCTGATAAATTTGATGAAGATAAGTATCTTCACGGTTACAGGCCTTATCCGATCACCCTTACCCAGAAGATGTACGGGCACGCCATGCCCAGGCAGTACAGCATGCTGAAAAATGCCCCTGCCGTTGTGATCCCTGTATTCAAGGGCGGAAATGTGAAGCTGGATTTCCTGTCGAAGTTCAATCCGCTGGCTACGATCTGGTGCGTGCTTGAAAATATCTTCCTTGCGGCAGCGGCAGAGGGCCTTCAGTGTTCCATGAGAATTCCGATGGAGGATGAGCATGACGAAGTGAAGAAGAAGCTGAAGGTTCCTCCTACATATATGATCCCGGCATTTATCGGGATCGGGTATGCTGATCCGAAGGAAGAACTGCCGGAGCAGAACAAAGCAGATCTTGAGAAGCAGATACATTATGGGAGATGGAAATGATTATTAAAGAGATAGAAGTAAAGAGCGTACTTACCAAATCAAACCTGCCTGTCAGCGATTATTCCGTGAATCCTTATGTAGGATGCCCGCATGCCTGCAAGTACTGCTACGCCAGCTTCATGAAGAGGTTTACAAATCATCCGGAGCCTTGGGGTGAATTCCTGGACGTGAAATACTGGCCGGAGATAAGGAATCCTCAGAAATACTGTGGGAAGGAGCTTTTCTTTGGCTCAGTCACGGATCCTTATAATCCGGAGGAAGAAAAATACGGACGGACAAGGGCACTGCTGGAACAGCTTAAGGATAGCGGCATCAAGCTCAGCATACAGACAA
>CACXDC010000218.1 GCA_902766365.1 uncultured Lachnospiraceae bacterium
ATTCTTTGAAAGATGTACCTGCTGTAAAATCTGTTCTCCATAGCGAATGAGTTCCGTCTGAATTTCTGAGACAGAACTGATTTCTATATAATCACTGGAAAAAAGCTTGCTGTTTTTTTCAACCGTTTCTGTCACTCCGTATTCCATAGCGAAATCCAGCAACGCAGACGACACCTGGTTGATCTGCAGCAAAAACTGTTCCCGAGATGGCTGGAGCAATGCAAGAGAGTCTGCAAATGTCCGCAGCATTTCTTTTACCAGGCTCCTCTGATTTTGTCGCATAGCAGCAACCAGCCGTTGGATAAAATCATCATTTTGCAGCAGATAGCCGTTTTCCTGCTGCTCTTCAGTGGCATCCTCTACGTAAAAAACGCCGGAATGTTCATAAAAACACCGTTTTCGTTCCAACGCAAACGCTTCAATATAGGAGTCATAAAGCTGATTGGCTTCTGTATAAAATCCTCCAATTACAGCAGTGGTTCCAAGATCGCCCTCCGGGTCACATACCTCAATCGTTTTTTTCAGCAGCGACCGAATCCACTCTGCATCATAAGGTGATTCACATATTCCTACAAGAAGGCAGAGCGATTTCTGGAAATTAATGTAACTGATACAGCAGTTTTTTTCTCCAAGTAGTTCACAAAACACATTTTCTACCGTAAAGTAGTAAAGCTCATAATCTGTTTTTTTCCAGTTGCCCGGTAAATGATTAACCCAGTAAAGTATGGCGACATGGCGCTTGGCATCCAGTCGATAGCCCACCTCAGAAGCAAGCTTCTGCATTTCCTCCTGATCCTTATCTTTTCTTACAAACTGTGATGCTGCAAAATGTCTCATATAATTTTGATAGTTTCGCTTTTTTTTATCCAGCACCTCCAGATTTTGATCCTTTTTCACTTCCTGATCGATTCGTTCACTGGTTTGCCTGAGACTCTTATGCAGACTCTCGACTGTCACAGGCTTCAGCAGAAAATCCTGTACTCCCATCTGAATGGCTTTCTGCGCATACTCAAACTTGTCATAACCGGAAATGATAATAAAGCGGGTCTGAAGTGCTTGTTTCTGTATATATGAAATTACATCAAAGCCTGTCATCTGTGGCATACTGATGTCGATCAAAATAATTTCCGGATGATACTGTTCAATCAGCTCGATACCAAGCTTTCCGTTTCCGGCGTCACCTACCACAGTAAATTCATCCTTAAAGCTCCTGACATATTTTATTAACGCCTGTCTGAAAAAATACTCATCATCAATAATAACGATTTTCTTCATATTGCTTTCTCACCGCTGTTTCTTGGTCTCTTTCCAGTATAGACGATGCTGTTTCGTCTAAATGTTCCAGTTTCGGAATCCGTAATATCACGATTGTCCCTTTCCCTGGTTCACTTTCCAAGCGGATGCCGTATTCGGTTCCATATAAAAGTCGCACACGCCTGTTGATGCTGAATAATCCGAAAGAACCCTTTTCCTCTCCACGGGCTTCGTCAAGATTCTTATTCAGCTGACGGAGTTTTTCCGGTTCAATTCCGTTTCCATCATCCTTTACGGTAATTATAATAGTATCCGCTGCATTTTTTACGCTGAGTGAGACAAAACACATACGACCATCTGATGCTGTTCCGTGAATAATCGCATTCTCAAGAATCGGTTGCAGAATCAATTTTGGAATTACGTACTGTTCTGTTTCCTTCTCACACTCAATTTCATAATCAAAATACTCCATGTGACGTAATTTCTCAATGTATAAATACTGTTTTACCATATCGATTTCTGTAGCAATAGTTATAATATCGGATCCCTTGCTTAAAGAATGGCGATAGAATCTGGCAAGTGTAGAAATTGCGTCGCCTGCCTCATCATAAATACCAAGATCTATCATAGATTTAATCATTTCGAGTGTATTGTACAGAAAATGAGGCTTGATCTGCTCCTGTATCAACCGAAACTGATAGTCATTTTTTTCACGCTCTTCTTCATAAATGGTTTGTAAAAGCTGTTGTGTCTGTTCGGCAAGTGTATTATATCCACGGTATAAAATCCGGATTTCTTCGGAAGTTCCAGGAACTTCCACCGGTGCATAGGCTTCTTTTACTACATTTTTCATGACCGCACTCAAATCCAAAATTGGCCCAGATATGGCTCTGGCATTCCACCAGGATAAAAGAGCAAAAAACAGAACCACCAGTAAAATACAGATAAAAAAGATCCTTGCAAACAGATGCTGTTCTTTCATCAGCTCATCCATTGGAATTACATGAATGAGTTTCCAGTCTGGCAGTGACATTTGTGTTGAGCAATAGACAACATTTTCCTTGGTTAAATAGCCCTGTGTTTCCAGATCCTCCACATCCCTTTTGGAAGAGGAAAAGGCTTCCTGTATGTTTTTTCCTGTGTAATTCAGGTCTGATGCAAGCAAAATAATATTTTCCTGATCTGTTATGTAAAAAGTAACCTCACTGTTATTTGGCCTGTAGCTTACGAATGGCGAGGCTATAGTTGATGCTTCAATAAAAAACATAACGTATCCATAAATTTCTCTTGTATTTAAGTCAACAATCGGCTTTGATATCAAAAAAACATATTTCCCATTTTCTTTTAATGTCTCTCCTGCAGGCAAATAAAAATAAGGGCCTGTTATCATCGCCTGTCGTGTATTTTGATGCTGCTTCATTATTTGTTCTTTATCAAATGAATCCAGTTCCGACAGATTATATCCACCAGCCTGAAAAAAGCTTCCGTCTTTCGCCATAATATCCCACATTGCAATATTAGGGCTCAGGACAATAATGGTATTAATAATGGTATTTATTTTTTTGCGGACAGCATATTGTTCCGCTTCAGATTCCGGCAGTGTTGGATACATTTGGGCAATATGGATAATCTCATCATTGATCGATGCTGATATGCTGAAATCGATGACATGCTGCAGCGTACTTTCCAGATTATCTGTGATAGAAGCAAGCTCTCGCCTGGTACTGTTTATCGCAAGCTGCGAAAAATATTTTTGTGAAGAAAACTGAAACACCCCCATAATGAGCAACATAATTCCTAAAAAACATCCAACAAAAGAGA
>CACXDC010000219.1 GCA_902766365.1 uncultured Lachnospiraceae bacterium
AGGATACCGGATCCCGGAGGATATCTCGGTGGCCGGATATGATGATTATCTTTATCCGGGACTCTGTAATGTGGAGATCACATCCTATGGTGTAGATATGGAACTGATGGCTTCCACAGGAATTGATATTCTGGTGCGTAAGATAGAAGAAACAGATTATAAGGGAGGACTGCATGTGATCCCCGGCTATCTGGTGGAAAAAGAAAGCGTAAAAGAGATCCCTGAAAGGTCTTAAGGAAATCTTCAGAAGGAATTAAGGAAGCCTACAGATAGGATAGAGAATGCTCTGCTATAATCATGTTATGACAAAAGAGGGGTGACATGATGAGGCAGAATATGGACAGACAGAGAACGGAAAAGACCGGATACCGGAAGCAGATGACAGAAAGCAGACAGAAGGCTGCGGGATCCGGATACAGAAACAGAACAGCAGAAGAAGTCAGAATCAGAAGAAGGAGAATGAAAAGGCGGAGACAGAAGAAGCTTCATATCCTGCTTTTACTGGTACTGACAGGACTGCTGGCTCTGTTTCTTTTTCTTTTACTGCGGAATATTGCAGGAAAGAGCGGGATAGAAAGTACATTGAACCTGCAGGAGATCATAAATGGGAACGGGGCAGATAAGCCGGAGATCACAGAAGAATTTCTGACACCGAATCCCTATTCAAGACCACAGACAAAGCTGAAAAAGGTTAAAAATATCTTTGTGCACTATACCGCAAATCAGGGAACCAGTGCAGAGCAGAACAGAAGCTATTTTGAAAATCTCGGGGTGACAGGAGAGACATCCGCCAGTGCACATTTTGTGATCAGTTATGACGGCTCCATTGTGCAGTGCCTGCCGCTTGATGAGATGGGATATGCAGTAAAAACAAGGAACGAGGATTCTGTTTCCATAGAGTGCTGTTATCTGGATGAGGACGGAAAGTTTACGGATGCAACGTATCAGTCACTGCTGAAACTGAGTGCATGGCTTCTTTCGGAGTATCATCTGAAGCCGTCAGATATGAGACGGCACTATGACGAGGGCGGGAAACTGTGTCCTCTTTATTACGTGGAGCATGAGGATGCGTGGGAACAGTTCCTGACAGATCTTGAAGACCTTAAGAATTCTTATTGACAGAAAAACGAAAAGACCCTAAAATAATAACATATGTTATACAAAGGAGGGAAATCAGAATGGCAAGAAAAGAATCCATAACAAAGGATGCTCTTCTGGCAGCGGCATTTGCACTTCTGCAGGAGGAAGGAAGTCTTCAGGTGACTGCCAGAAAGCTGGCAGCAAAGGCAGGATGTTCCACACAGCCTATTTTCCGTATTTACAAAAATATGGATGAACTTTATGAGGCTTTGTTTGAGAAGGCCTGCGATTTTTTCCAGGATTATTATGACAGCTTTCCAAGACAGACCGTGACACCATTTGTCCATCTTGGCAATATTTATATCAAGTTCGCAGCGGAGCATAAAAATCTGTTTTCCTTTATTTTTTTGTCTGAAAACCGGTTTGGAAGAAGTATGTACGATCTGGTCAATGGCAGGAACGGAAATGTAAGCAGGGAGATCCAGTCGGCGACTTCCCAGGGGAGCAGAAATGCACAGGAGCTGTTCATGAAAATGTGGATCTTTATCCATGGGGCAGCCTGCATGTCAATGACCGGTGATTATGACCTTCAGGAAGAAGAAACGATCCAGATGCTGAAGGATTCTTATCAGGCATTCAGATAGGGAAGAGGAACAATATGGAGCAACAGGAATTTGATATCATAACCAGAATGAATGAAAAATATATCAAGATGAGCAAAGGACATAAAGCCATTGCTGCCTATATTTCTGATCATTACGATCAGGCGGCCTTTATGACAGCGGCAAAGCTTGGTGAGACCGTAGGTGTCAGCGAATCGACAGTTGTCCGGTTTGCCATGCACCTTGGATATGAAGGTTATCCGGAGTTTCAGAATGCACTGGCAGAATGGGTGAAGAACAAGCTGAACAGTGTACAGAAGATGGGAGCCAAATACGGGAACAGCACCCAGTCTGAGATCCTGACCTCTGTGCTCAGTGCAGATATTGAGAAGATACAGGATACGATCGTGAATCTGGATCCGGCAGCTTTTGAGGCAGCAGTCGATATTATTCTGGAGGCAGAAACAATTTATCTGATCGGAGTGAGAAGCTGTGAGCCGCTTGCGGATTTCCTACATTTTTACCTGAATATGATCCGTGGCAATGTGGTACTTGTAAAGACTACAAGTGTATCGGAGATGTTTGAGCAGATGATCCGGGTGGGAGAAAAGGATGCTGTCATCGGTATCAGTTTTCCCAGATATTCCATGCGTACCCTGAAGGCCATGGAGTTTGCCAACGACAGAAACGCCAAGGTGATCACCATAACAGACAGTATCCATTCACCCATGAACCTGTATTCGTCCTGTAATCTTCTGGCAAGGAGTGATATGGTTTCCATCGTGGATTCCCTGGTGGCACCGTTAAGTGTGATCAATGCCCTTGTGGTGGCACTCTGCCTACGAAGACCGGATGATGTGAAACAGAATCTGGAGACACTTGAGGATGTCTGGAACAATTATCAGGTTTATCTGAATGATGAGATCAATTTTATTGATGAGGAACCGATTCTGAACTATTCCCTGACAAGACAGGAAGAGGAAAATGGCAATGAATAAAGTGATCGTGATCGGCGGTGGTGCAGCAGGCATGATGGCAGCCATTGCAGCAGCCAGAAAGGGTGCCAGGGTAACGCTCCTTGAAAAAAATGAGAAGACAGGAAAGAAGATCTATATTACCGGGAAGGGACGCTGCAATCTGACAAATGCCTGTGAGACAGAAGATTTCTTCTCCCACGTGATCACCAATGGAAAATTTCTCTACAGCAGTGTTTACCAGATGGATAACCATGCAGTCATGGAGTTCTTTGAAGAGGCGGGATGCAGCCTGAAGACAGAGCGGGGAGAGCGGGTATTTCCCATTTCAGATCATTCCTCTGATGTGATAAATGCCCTGAACCGGCAGATGGAAAAGTACCATGTGAAGGTGCTGCTCCATACGAAGGTGGAAGGAATTGAAGTGACAGAGGATCAGCCAGATCCCGGCGTGACGGGTGTTCTTCTGGCGGATGGAAAGAGGCTGCCGGCGGATGCAGTCATTGTGGCTACCGGCGGTTTATCCTATGCGTCTACCGGCTCGACCGGAGATGGCTACCGGTTTGCCAGAGAGCTTTCCCATACGGTGAAGGAGCCGGTGCCGGCACTGGTGCCGCTGACTGTAAAAGAGGAGTGGTGCAGGCTTCTTCAGGGACTTTCCCTGAAAAATGTGTCAGTGATGCTTCTTTCAGAAAAAAAGAAAAAGCTATACGAAGGCTTTGGGGAAATGCTGTTTACCCACTTTGGGATCAGCGGACCTCTGATCTTAAGTGCCAGCAGCTATTATGTGAAAAAGGGAAAAAACGGACCGGCATCTCTTATCCTTGACCTGAAACCGGCACTTTCCACAGAACAGCTTGATAAACGTATCCTCCGGGATTTTGAAGAGAATAAAAATAAACAGTTTAAGAATAGTCTGGATGCGCTTCTGCCTGCCAAGCTGGTGCCGGTGATCGTAGCACTGTCCGGCATCGAACCGGAAAAGCAGATCAATGAGGTGACAAGACAGGAGAGAGAGAGACTTTGTTATCTGCTGAAGCATCTGACCATGACGGTGACGGGGACAAGGGGCTTTAATGAGGCGATCATCACACAGGGCGGTGTGAATGTGAAGGAAGTTAATCCATCCACCATGGAGTCAAAACTGGTCAGGGGACTGTATTTTGCGGGAGAAGTACTGGATCTGGATGCAGTGACGGGAGGATTTAATCTGCAGATCGCATGGTCTACAGGAAATCTGGCTGGGATCAGTGCAGCAGGTGGAAGTTCCCAATTTGACGTGCGGAAAAATTGAAAATTAAGGCAACATCTGTTATAATGACTGGTGCAGATAAAATTCTGCAGAAAGATGAGGAGACCAGCTATGAAAAGTCAAGCCTAAATTAGCTGGAAATTAGTAAATCCTTTTCGTGGTAAAAATGGGTAACCTTAATAAGGC
>CACXDC010000220.1 GCA_902766365.1 uncultured Lachnospiraceae bacterium
CCCGGTAATACCTTTCCGGTACCCCCGTATCTGCAAACCACTGAAAAATATCTCCTGTGGCAGGCTGTCCTGACTCATATCCATAGAGCCCAGGCACCATACCATCTGCAGCGATCGAGCACAGCCCTTCAAATGCATGGTAGTCCTTGTACATCATCTGATGACAGGTACTGGTTCCCATTACCAGTATCATACTTCCGCTTTCTGTTACACCAGCGCCGCATCCTGCCACTGCTCCGTCACTGTGTCCTGCTGCTACTACTGCCTCTGTGGTGAGCCCCATCCGAGCAGCCATATCCTCTGTAAGATGTCCGGCAGGATCTCCTACGGTAAGGATCTCCCCTGCCAGCTTTGTTTCTGTAACATCTGTAAGACCGGGATCAATAGCCTTAAGGAACTCCGGATCAGGATATCCCTGCCCCTTTACCCAGAAGCAGTTAACCCCCAGTGCTGCACTGCACCTTGTTACCCTTCCGGTCAGAGCCATTACGATATAATCCACAGCTTCCATAAAATAATCTGCTGCATCATATATTTCCGGATTCTCCCTGAGCACCTGCAGAAGCTTTGGAAATACCCATTCTGAGGAAACCGCTCCGCCGAAATAATCCTTCAGCCATGTGGTATGCTCCTTCGCATACGCTTCAATTTCCTCTGCATATTTCTGTGCCCCATGATGCTTCCAGAGCTTAGGCCAGGCATTCGGTTTATCCCGGAACTCTGCCAGCTCACATAACGGCGTTCCATCTTTTTTTACAGGAAGCAGCGTACAGCTTGTAAAATCCGTACCTATACTCTTTACTTCTTCCGGTCTGATATTACCATCCTTCAGCATCTTTTTTGAAATCCGGCAGATACAGAACAGCCAGTCCATGGGATCCTGCAGATTCCAGTCTTTCTGCAATGGAATATCTGCATGATACATTTTCCCATTAATTACTCCATGGGCATATTTTTCTTCTGCTGTTGCTGCTACCTGTCCTGTTTCAAGATCAATGGCAATTCCTCTGCAGGACAATGTTCCAAAATCAAAACCAAATGCGTAACTTCCCATACTTTTATGCCTACTTTGTCAGTTCATACAGATCCTTATCAACAATCACTGTTGCATCCTCACAGATATGAAGGATACTGCAGGGAAGCTGCGGATCTACATGATCACTTTCCAACAGTTTCTTAATTGCCGGTGCTTTTGCTGCCCCGGTTGCTATCAGGATCACCTTACTTGCAGTAGTGATGCCATACATACCCATGGTAATGGCACTTCTCGGCACATCTGATTCCTTTTCAAAGAACCTTGCATTTGCCTTGATCGTATCCTCTGCCAGCTCTACTCTGTGCGCAGATGCTGTAAAATAGGTGTCCGGCTCATTAAATCCAATGTGACCATTATTACCGATCCCCAGAATCAGGATATCAATTTTATTATCCTGAAGAAAATCATTGAACCTTTTTTCCTGCAGAGCTGCATCTGCCGCCCCATCTACCAGAAAGATATTTTCCTCTTTCAGGTTCACCTTGGAAAAAAGGTGTTGATCCATGAAATAGCCAAAGCTTTGATCATGGTCTCTGGCAAGTCCTTCATATTCATCCAGGTTTACGGTTCTGATCTCCGAAAAATCAACGAGTCCTCGTTTATAGTCATCAACCAGACATTCATACATTCCGATCGGCGTACTTCCTGTTGCAAGTCCTATCAGTGCATTTCTTTTATGTTCAATGACATTTTTATAAAGATCTGCTGCCACACGGCTGCTTTCTTCGTAGCTTTCTGTAACGATCAGTTTCATGCCTCTGCCTCCGCTGCCAGCATAGCTCCGACACCACCTGCAGGATGAACTACCTTGAAATAATCCTTGTCAATGCCATTGTACAGCATACAGCCGATTGAAATTGCATCAAACAGTGCAAACACGGCTGTTACCGATGTGGTAGAAAGACACTGATAAGGACATGCCTCCGGTCCGGTGTGAAGGATCAGATTCAGATCGCTTTCCTTTGCGATCGGGGAATCCGGATTTTCCGTTACAGTGATAATATTTGCCCCGCGAAGCTTGGCAACCGGGATCAGATTGATCATTTCTGTTGTCTTGCCCCCTTTGGAAATAATAATAATGATATCCCCTTCACGGATCATCCCATAATCACCATGGGGTGCATCAGCAGGATTTAAAAACTGGGAGGCTCTGTCTACACAGTTAAATACCTGGGATACTTTCTTTGCGCAGGCTCCTGATGTACCACATCCGGTTGTGATGATTCTGCCCTTACATTCTGCAATCATCTGTACTGCCTTAATATAGCTGTCTTTATCTACCGTATTTGCCAGTTCTGCCACAGCATGTGCTTCATTGGCAAAAGTATGTAATGCACTTTTGTAAATCTCTTCTCCTGAAATCATGTATTGCTCCTTCCGCTTCTTTCTTACTAACTTCTCGCCTTTTTAACCACATCCATAAATGCCTTGACGCGTGTACGGTCTACCTGGTTCTCAAACCTGCCATCATATTTAAACGTTGTTCCGACCACAGCACCATCTGCAATCTGAAGAAGCTTTTCAATGGTGTCTATTCTGCATCCGGTATTAGCAAGTACAACTGTATCCGGAACCGTTTTCTTTACCTCATCCAGGATTCCTGCATCCGTTGCGCTTCCTGCAGTCAGTCCTGATACGCAGAGGGCATCCGGTCTGCAGTTAAATACCGTTGATTTGGCGATCTGCTTAATATCACGTGCTGCCAGATAAGCTGCTGCCTCCGGCACAATATTGAATAACAGCTTCACATTTTCTGCACCGATGGCTCTCTGATGTCTGACTGTCTCACCACAGTTAGTATCCCAGATTCCAAAATCACTGGCATATACACCGGTGAAGATCTCTCTGATAAACTTTGCATCTGTTGCAGCTGCCAGATCCAGGGATGCTTTCGGGTCCCATAACACATTAACTCCATAAGGAATCCTGATTTCCGGCTGCAGCTCACCGATGACTCTCGCCATAGCTGCTACGGTTTCCTTCTTAACGTCTGTCAGGTAAGGAAGACTGTATTCATTACTGAACATAATGGCATCTACACCGCCCTCCTGCAGGGCATCCAGATCCTCTCTTGCCTTTTCAATCACCCATTTCATTCCTTTTGTTTTATCATAATAAGGATCTCCGGGCATGGGCTGCATATGCAGCATGGCAATAATTGCCTTTTCTGTTCCGATGACTTCTTTTAACCAGCTCATAA
>CACXDC010000221.1 GCA_902766365.1 uncultured Lachnospiraceae bacterium
AGCTTCTTCAGTACCGGCTTTGCCTTCTCAAGCTTATAGGTAACAGGGAAGTCTGTTGTAATCTCTCCGTCGATATCATAGCCAACACAAACCGGGATCTCATCCAGATAGCCAAGTACATCCAGTACGGTAAATGCCACATCTGTTGTTCCCTGCAGTCTGCAGCCATACTTGGAAGCCACACAGTCAAACCATCCCATACGTCTCGGACGTCCTGTGGTAGCACCGAATTCTCCGCCATCACCGCCACGTCTTCTCAGCTCATCTGCCTCATCCCCGAAGATCTCGGATACGAAAGCACCTGCTCCGACTGCAGAAGAATATGCCTTACATACGGTAACGATCTGTTTGATCTCATAAGGCGGGATTCCTGCACCGATCGCGCCATAAGCTGCCAGTGTGGAAGAAGAGGTAACCATAGGATAAATACCATGGTCAGGATCCTTCAGGGTACCAAGCTGTCCCTCTAAGAGAATTGTCTTTCCTTCCTTCAGTGCCTTATCAAGGAATACAGATACATCACATACATAAGGCTCGATCATTTCTTTATATTCATGCAGGGTAGCAAGCAGTTCTTCCGGTTTCAGTGCCGGCTTGTGATAGAGATGCTCCAGGATGACATTCTTCTGCTCACAGATCCTTACCACCTTGTCCTTCAGCAGTTCTTCGTCAAACAGCTCGCTGACCTGGAAACCGATCTTTGCATATTTATCAGAATAAAAAGGAGCAATACCGGATTTGGTGGAACCAAAGGACTTCTTGCCAAGTCTCTCCTCTTCATACTGGTCAAATAAAATATGGTAAGGCATTACCATCTGTGCCCTGTCGGAAACCACGATCTTCGGCATGGGAACATTTCTGTCTGTGATGGACTTGATCTCGTTTATCAGGATCGGGATGTTCAGAGCCACACCATTACCGATCACGCTGGTCGTGTGTCCATAGAATACACCTGACGGAAGTGTATGCAGTGCAAACTTACCATAATCATTTACGATCGTATGTCCTGCATTTGCTCCACCCTGGAAACGGACAATGATATCTGCCTGTGCTGCAAGCATATCTGTGATCTTGCCCTTGCCTTCATCACCCCAGTTAGCACCTACAACTGCTTTTACCATATTAAATATCCTCACTTTCATGTGGAAAACCGCATCTGCGGCTTTCTGTTTACTCTGATCTGCGGAGAGATCCCTCTGATCTTACTTTTCTCTGCATCAGACAGGGCAGATCCGTAAAGGAATCTGCCCTGTGCTTCAACTCTTTACTTTATGATTATACAGGATTCTTCGTCATAAGTAAAATCAATATTTATTATATATTTCATAATATACAATTATATCTCAACTTTCTTCAGTTATACTGTGAATTCCTGCAGGATCCGGTCAAGCTCCTTCGCCTTTTCTTCCAGGGCTTCCACTGCCGCATCAAGCTGTTCTACTGAAGCAAGCTGTCTTTCTGCTGAATGCGCTACATTGGCAGAGCCTGCTTTTGTCTGTGCAGATATCGCACTGATCGCAGAAATAGATGCCAGTGTTGCATTTCTTCCTTCTTCCATGCTGCTTACATTTTCGTTGATCACAGACAATGCTTTCAGAAGCCCCTCCACCTGTTCTCCAATCCGGTCAAAGGACTCCGTAGTCAGCTCTACCGCTTTCTGCTGATCCTCCACAATACTCTCTGCCTGTCTTGCAACCTCTGCTGCCTCCTGGCTGTTGCTCTCGATCTCAGATACGATCCCGGCAATTTCTTCTGCGGAATGCACAGATTCATCGGCCAGCTTTCTGATCTCCTGTGCTACCACAGAAAACCCTTTACCGGCTTCTCCGGCCCTGGCTGCTTCAATGGATGCGTTTAAACTCAAAAGCGTCGTCTGTTCAGCGATCTCATTGATCGTTTCTATGATCTTATAGATCGACTTGGACTGACTGGACAGTTTCTCTATCGTTTCTATGATCTTTTCTGTGATTCTGGTCGTGGATCCGGCACTCTCCTTCAGATGCTTCACAGAACTGCGTCCTGTCTCGATCCCACCTTCTGCCTCTCTGGCAAGATCACTGATCTGCGTGGTATTCTCTCCAACCATGGTGATACGTTCAGAAAGAGAATCCATCTGGCTCTGGCAGAGTGCTGCCTCTTCGTCCAGCTTCCCGACTCCCTGGTTGATCTCACCGATCTCACTCTGGATCCCCCTTGAAGTCTCCAGAAAGCTTCCGGATGCACCGATCATTTTTTCAGAAGCTCCTGCGATCTCGCCATCCACATCCTTAAGGCCTGTCACCAGCTTCTTCATATGGCCTACCATATGGGAAACCCCTTCTGCAAGAAGTCCGAATTCATCCTTTCTCCGTGTTGTTATTTCTACCGTCAGATCTCCTCCGGAAACCTTCTTTAATTTCTTCAGGACATCCCTGATCGCCCTGCCATATCCACCTGCCAGGATCAGTCCCATCAGCACTGCTACGATACAGGCTGCAACTGTCAGGACTACAGACAGCTTCTGGATCTCACTCGTCTGTCCTACGATGGTTTCCTTCGGGATCAGTGCACAGATATAAGCATTTCTTCCCTCCACCGCAGAATAGAGGAACAGGTACTTATCTTCTTCTACATAGAAGGCTCCTTCCAGGGCTTCCTCCCCTTCCAGTGACCTGATATTTTCAAAGTAATCCTTCCCTGCAAACACGGTCCCCTTCTCCGGTTTCTGTGATGCCGAAGAAAGATATTCCGTATCATCACCTGTTACAAGTCCTACGATACTGCCATCGCCTCCTTCCAGGGAAGATAATGTGTTCTCTACTACCTCTTTACTGATATCCACAAGCATGACTGTTCTGGTATTCACAAAATATTTGGCAAGCCTCACACCATACTTACTGCTGTCCGTCTTCAGCTTTTCATCCAGGTCACACTGATTTCCAAACAGGAAATAATGGAACTGGTCTCCGGCTACCTGCTCCCCCTCCGGAGTTGCGATATAAGCAGAATAAAGATCTGGTTCCTTCGTCTGGGTTGTTGTGATAGAAGTATGCTCATCTGACAGGAAATAAATATTTGTGATCAGATTGTTTGCAACTACCTCATGATCCAGCGTATCCTGAAACTGCCTCGGGATATAGGCATAGGATGAATCCGCATTTAATACTCCCTTATAATATTTCACCAGTGTGTCATCTGTCAGATAATCCTTATAGGTACTCTGTACCATATCTACCGATAGGGAAAAATAGCTGTTCATCATCTCCATTGTTCCCAGTGTGGATTTCTCATAGCTTTCTATGATCTGTGCAGATGCCTTCTGATAGGAGGTGGCCCCAAGTACCACGATAAAGGCTACCGGCACCAGAAATGCCAGGATCATCCGAAAACTCATTTTCCTGAAAAATGTAACCCTCTTTTCTTTTTTCCCTTTTCCCATAAGTAACCTCCGTCACGAAACTTTCGTAAATTTTCGTACCCTATCCCTTATTATACACAAACGGTCTCTGTTTGAAAAGAGAAAAAAGGCATCCAGACCTTAAAATCTGAATGCCTCATAGATCACTTATGTTCTTTATTTTACTTAATCGATTTCGCAGATCCATCCTTCAGGAGCCTTGATCGTGCCCATCTGGATACCTGTTAATGTCTCATACAGTTTCTTGGTAACCGGTCCCATCTCTGTACCATAGCAGATCTCCTTGCCGTGGTCTACGATCTTGCCAACCGGTGAGATAACTGCTGCTGTTCCGCAAAGTCCGCACTCAGCGAACTCTCCGATCTCATCCAGATATACCGGTCTCTCTTCTGCTTCCAGTCCGAGGTATTCCTTCGCAACCTGGATCAGGGAACGACGTGTGATAGAAGGAAGGATACTGTCTGACTTGGGTGTTACTACCTTGCCATCCTTAGTGATGAACAGAAGGTTTGCGCCACCTGTCTCCTCGATCTTGGTTCTGGTAGCTGCATCCAGATATACGTTCTCATCATAACCCTGCTTATGAGCATCTACGATTGCATGAAGGCTCATTGCATAGTTCAGACC
>CACXDC010000222.1 GCA_902766365.1 uncultured Lachnospiraceae bacterium
TTCCTCATCTTACGGTCTCTTTTATTTTTATTTCATAGTAGCCGAAAGCCTTGTAGAATCAATGTTTTATGAATTATGAGAAAGAATTTAAGCAAGAGCAGTATATATTGCTTTTGATTGTTCAAGGGCAGTCACCTTTATCTTTAAGAGGATAGAAGAGTTTGCCCCTGAGGGAATAAAGCGGAGCGGAATCCGAATGAACACTGCGAGGGGCATGGTATTTATTTCATCAAATGGTTCTAGTTTGGCTTTATTCATGTTATCCAGGAGGAAGGCTTGCAGCCATATGTTTGGACACAGGAGAAGAGTACTATTCTGCACCTAATGAAATGGAGGAGATTGATACATGATATATGCGATGAGTGATATTCACGGATGCATTGGGGATCTTCAAAAGCAGATGGAACAGGTTGATCTCTGTGGAGAAAATCGCATTGTTTTTCTGGGAGATTACATTGATTACGGTGACAGCTCATATCAGGTTCTCAAGTATATCTGGGATTTGCAGAGGAAATATGGTGCAGAAAAAGTCGCAGTTCTTAAAGGGAATCACGAGCAGATGTTTCTGGAGTGGATTGATGATTATAAAAATCCAGATCCCGATGGGACGGAAGAGCTTGTAACTTTCAATGACTGGCTGCGTTCGGATTTTGAATGCGGCGCCAATACGATAAGTACATTCATATCCGGGCACCAGATGGATTTTTTAAATCAGATATCGAGAACCTGCTCCCTGGAAACGATCAGCAGAGAAGCCGTTCAAATGATACTTTCTGAGCATAAAGAAATGATCTGGTGGATTCAGGAGATGCCTTCACATTTGGAAACAGAAAACCAGATATTTGTTCATGCCGGAGTAGATGAAGAAGCAGGAGAATACTGGATGTTGGGTGCATCGGACAGTACTTTCCTTGGAAAATTTCCTGCGACAACAGGGAAGTTCTACAAAACAATAATAGCAGGACATGTCAGCACGGGAAACAGGGATCTTGCAAATGACCGGAATTATCATGATGTTTATTACGACGGAGAAAGTCATTATTATATCGACGGATCAGTCTATCAGGGCGGGAAACTGTTGCTGCTGGCTTACGATGAAAAAAATGGAAAATACTATCAGGCGGAAGGCGGGAAGTTAATTCCTGTCAGACCATTTGCCAAATACCAATGACAGACAGGAGCATTTACGAAAATGCATTATGTTGTAGGAGATATTCATAATGAGCTGACAAAATTAAAGAGTATTCTTAACCAAATTCATCTCACCAGGGCGGATGAACTGATAGTTCTGGGAGATATTTTTGACAGGGGAGGAATGGAGGCAGACCCGGTAGGCGTATATTTTGCTTTATCAGGGATTCAGGGAAAGTGCAGCTGGATACGGGGCAATCATGATCAATGGCTTGCTGAATATATTCAGGAGTATTATGGCAGGAACGGTAAGCGTCGAAAAAAGATGCGCCCATATGCCTATAATTCTTTTGAGCTGATAGCACAGAGACTCACGGAAGTTGATATGCTGAATTTAGCCGAGCTGATTTTAGCTTTACCGTTACAGAAGGAATTAGATCTCAACGGAAAGAAGTATCTGTTTGCACATGCTATGACATCACCGGTGGGAGTGCCGGAGAAAAGTGAGTATTACCTGATGGGTACCTATGATCTGGAAGCTTTCTTCTTAGAAGGCATAGATGGTGTTATTTCCATGTGTGGGCATACACCTACAGATAATGTCATATGGAGAGATGGTACATACCTGGATGAATATAAAAACTCTGTTTGGCGTAATGAGAAAGAAAATGTATATTTATTAGATTGTGGCTGCGGTTTCAAAAGTGGAAGACTGGCCTGCATCTGCTTAGAGACTGGGCAAAGATATTATTCAGATTAACCAGGTAATCCTGGTAAAATTGTTGGAGAACGATCATGGGAAGAGATGAAAATATAGCGATATTTAAGGATACAGAAAAGCTATGCAGAACAAATAAAAGAATTAAGGAGTCTCTGGAAAATTCAATTAAGCGACAAAAGCTTATTTTAGAAGGGGATAAGATCAAAACGCCAGAGCTTACCCTATATGATACGGAAGCCAGGGTTCTTGTTTCAAGGAAAAGAACATGTGAGGCTGTAAGTCATTACAAAAATCAGAAGGTGGCTGTACATAATTTTGCGTCAGCATCCAATCCGGGTGGTGGAGTAACAAGCGGGGCAGGTGCTCAGGAAGAATGTCTCTGCAGATGCTCAAGTTTATATTTTTGCCTGAATACGGACGCATTATGGAAGGGATTTTATTATCCACATAGAAATGCGCATAATCCCATACATAATGATGATATCATTTATACTCCTGCTGTGACTGTATTTAAAACGGATACAGCATCACCCAGACTTATGACGGAAAATGACTGGTTTGATGTCGATGTTATAACATGTGCAGCACCAAATCTTCGATTAAGGCCCACAAATACTTATAATCCGGCTGATGGAGATGCAGTAAGGGTGAGGGATAAAGATCTGTTGTTATTACATGAAAAGAAGTTAAGAAGAATGCTCGATGTTGCTGTCATGGAGGGAGTGGAAACTATAATACTTGGTGCTTTTGGATGTGGAGCTTTCTGTAATAATCCGGAGGTAGTTGCACTGGCTAATAGGAATGTGATAAAAGATTATTTACATGCGTTTAAGAACATAGAATATGCGGTTTATTGTAGTCCCAGGGATGACAGGAATTACCGGATTTTTGAAAGGGTTTTGAGACTGGTTTGATTTTAGCGAGGCGATATGTATGGGTAAGATAATAAACGTTCGGGCAGGCAATGATCTGGATATGTTTCAGCTGTTTAAGAGCTTTGTTCATCAGACAGAGAAGAATGAATTCTTTGTCGATGGAAGCCCGGTCATAGAAAATCCCGGTGTAGCTGTAGATTTTCGTAACATAGAACATGCATATGAAATATTTCATATTCTTGGTAATCATTGGGGTGGATGGAATGAAGTACCTCGTTTCGATGAAATGTATCATGTTGCAAAACACTGGGAGGAAGACTTTCAGGCTGAGATTATTGATATAGGGCATGACAGTATTGGCCTTAAGCTGGGAAGTAATCTGACGGACAGGGAAATAGATGTGCTGTTTTCTGAAATAAAAGGTTTGAATGCAGAACCTGCCTGCAGAGGTGGATTTGAAGAATTAAGAAGTATGATAAAAGAAAAACTGGAGTTTTCAATCTGGTGGGATTGAAGAAAAATAATCCTGCCCTGCGCTGATATTCTGACGGTAACAGAAAAATCTGCACAGGGCAAGGGAGAGAAACATAAGCTGCCGGTAAGGCAGCATGAGTTGCCGGATGTTTAGATCGTCCCGTCCTTTTCGGCCTGATCTACTTCACCGGCAATTTTTTTCACCTGTCCGGAAAGGATAAAGAGAGCGATCAGGTTGGGAACAGCCATGAGACCGTTAAAGGTATCAGCGATATCCCACAGGAGACCAAGGTTGATCGTAGCGCCTATGATGGAAACGAAAGAGTAAACAACAAGGAATGGCCTGACGAACTTTTCACCGCCAAGGAATTCGATACAGCGGGAACCGTATAAGCCCCAGCCGATGATCGTACTGAAAGCGAAGCAGCACATGGCAACGGCGGTGAAAAGGGAAACCCAGCCGCCGTAGGTAGCGGTAAAGCCGGAAATAGTCAGCTCTGCACCGGCAGCCTGACCATAGGTGATCTCAGGCGCAGCCAGGAGAATCACAAGACCGGTCAGAGTACAGATCACGATCGTATCCATAAATACTTCAAAAATACCAAACATACCCTGATGAGCCGCATTGTCGGTATCTGCACAGGCATGGGCGATAGAACCGGTACCAAGGCCGGCTTCATTAGAAAAGATACCACGGGATACACCCTTTTTCATGCTCAGGAACATGGAACCGATGATACCGCCGGTAGCAGCCTTTGGTGTAAAGGCACCTTCAAAGATCTGGGCAAATACGGCCGGGACATGGCTGATGTTCAGGATGATGACACCGAGAGCAAGGATGACATAAAGAACAGCCATGAAAGGAACCAGCTTTTCGGAAACCTGGCCGATCCGCTTGATACCGCCAAGAAGGACCATGGCAACAAGGGCTGCGATAAAGATACCGAAGATCAGGTTGGCATTGGCGTTCTGACTTCCTTTGATAATATGAAAATTAACCAGGGCGGAATTAATGGAAGAAACGATGGTATTTACCTGTGTGGCATTACCGGTCCCGAAAACGGTCAGGACACCGAAAACAGCATACAGGACGGCCAGAAAGTGCCATTTTTTGGACAGGCCGTTTTTGATGTAATACATGGGGCCACCCACATACTCGCCACGGGAGTTCTTTTCCCGGTAGTGGATAGCCAGTGTTACTTCGGAAAATTTGGTACACATGCCAAGGAAAGCAGAGCACCACATCCAGAAGATGGCACCGGGGCCGCCAAGGGCAATCGCACCGGCAACACCGGCAATATTACCGGTTCCGACAGTTCCTGCAAGGGCAGTACAGACGGCCTGGAAGGGACTCATGGAACCATCCTTTGCCTGTGTCTTATCGAAGATCTTGCCAATGGTATTTTTCATGGCAACGCCAAACTTGCGTACCTGGATGAAACGTGTCCGGATGGAGAGGAGGATACCGACACCGATGATACATACCATGGCCGGGACACCCCAGATAAATCCGTTGACGACACTGTTGATTGCTGCTATTTTTTCTGCCATATTTCTCCTTATTCCCCCTGTAAAAATACTTTATCTGATTACTATGAGAAAGTTTACCTTCTTATTATTACATAAAAGATGATCGGTTTACAAGTTATTTCAAAAAGAGCGGAAAGTTTTGTCGAAAAAGGTCTACTGATGAAAAAGGTGTATTTGTTGATAATAAATATCAGGTACGGTATAATGTGATTACTTTATTATGTATACATACAAATTTTAGCGGAACAGTATTATTTTCCAGATGATTCAGACTCAAAAACACAATTATTACTGTTGTACGGACAAAAGAACAGGATAGGAGAAGATTATGGGATTGGTGTATACAAACGAGAATTGCGTGGGTTGTAACAAATGTATCAGGGCATGCAGCTGTATGGGTGCATGCGTAGCTGATGAAAAGGAGGGAAGTTCTTACATTCATGTGGATCCTGACAAATGTATCGCATGCGGAGCGTGTATTGATGCCTGCGAGCATCATGCAAGAGAGTTTCAGGATGACACGGAGAGATTCTTTGCGGATCTGAAAAAGGGAGAAAAGATATCCCTTTTACTGGCACCGGCTTTTAAGGCCAATTATAAGGAAGACTATGAATCCGTGCTTGGAGGGTTAAAGGCTCTTGGAGTCAACCGGATCATCAGTATTTCCTTTGGCGCAGATATTACGACGTGGGGATATCTGAATTATGTTGAGAGGAACAATTTTACAGGAGGGATCAGCCAGCCCTGCCCGGCAGTTGTTGGCTATATTGAACGGTATGCACCGGAGCTTCTGCCAAGACTGTTTCCGGTACAGAGTCCAATGATGTGCGGTGCCATTTATGCCAGAAAGGAAATGAAGGTAACGGATAAACTGGCATTTATCAGTCCCTGTATTGCGAAAAAGGCAGAGATCGATGATCCGAACAATCATGGTTATATCAGTTATAATGTGACCTTTGACCATCTGATGGACTATGTGCGCAGAAACAATATTAAGGGAGCACTGGCATCGGACGAGATCGAGTATGGTCTTGGCTCTATTTATCCGATGCCTGGTGGACTGAAGGAAAATGTGTACTGGTTCCTCGGGGAGGATGTGTATATCCGTCAGATCGAGGGCGAGAAGCATGTGTATGATTATCTGGATGCGCATAAGACCGAGATTGCCAGGGGGACAAATAAGGAGCTGTTCATTGATGCCCTGAACTGTGGTATGGGCTGTCTGTACGGAACCGGTGTGGAACCGGAGGTCGCCAGGACAGATGCCGCACTTTACAACATCAGTCAGATTAAGGAAGAAAGCAAGTCCTTCAGTAAAAGAAGCGCATGGGGCAGGAAGCTGACATCAAAGCAGCGCCTGAAAAGACTGAATAAGCAGTTTGCAGGACTGAAACTGGAAGACTATCTGCGTGAGTATACAGACCGTTCTGCGCAGTGCAGTTATCAGGTGCCTGATAAGGCGGCACTGGAAAAGATCTATACGGAGATGCATAAGACAACAGAAGCATCCAGGAAGATCGACTGTGAATGCTGTGGCTATAAGAGCTGCGAGATGATGGCGACTGCTATTTATAATGGCTTCAACAAAAAAGAGAACTGTATCCACTTTGTCAAGGATGAGGTGGATCATGAGAAAGAAAAAGCCTATCAGCTTGCCAGGGAAGTAGAGAAGGAAAAGGAGCAGGTGATCCAGCAGACGAAGCAGATCCAGGAAACGGTAGATCAGGTAGACGAGCAGTTTGCAGCCCTTTATGAACTGATGAAAAACATGAATACTGGAAATGATACCAATGCAGAAGAGAGCACAGGTATTTCCCATGATATGGTGGAGGTCAATGAATTCTGTGAAAATCTGCGTACTTCCATGGATGAGATCAAGGAGTTGATCACAGCACTTGAGAAAAACAATGATGAAGTCGTATCGATTGCCGGACAGACAAATCTGCTGGCGCTGAATGCCAATATTGAAGCAGCAAGGGCAGGAGAAGCGGGAAGAGGCTTTGCTGTTGTTGCAGATGAGATCAGTAAGCTGGCAGCAGACTCCAAAGAAACGGCGACAAGAAGCAGTGCGGGTCAGGAAAAGATGCTTGGCAGCATTACAATGATACTTGAAGAAACGAAAGTTCTGGCAGAGACCGTTGGCAAAGTGAACGGCCGTGTCCAGAATCTGGCAGCCTCGACAGAAGAGATCAGTGCGTCTTCTTCCCAGGTGATCGAGGTTGTGGAGCATGTAAAAGAAATTATGGAGAAACTGACAAAGAATGGAAAATAGAGAAAGACTGGGAAGCAGACTGGGATTTATCATGCTTTCTGCAGGATGTGCGATCGGTTGTGGAAATGTGTGGAAATTTCCGTGGATGTGTGGACAGAACGGCGGAGGCAGCTTTGTGCTGATTTATGTGCTGTGCCTTCTGGTACTTGGACTTCCCACGATGGTTATGGAGCTTACCGTAGGGCGTGCGGCACAGACGAGCCCGCTGTATATGTATGAAAAACTGGCAGGTTCCGGGAAAAAGAAAAAATGGAAGGCATGCGGGATTCTCTGTCTGATCGGAAATATCGCACTGATTGCCTTTTATTCAGTAGTGACGGGCTGGATCATTTATTATTTTGTAAAGTTCCTGACCGGGCAGAACAGGGAATTTGGTTTTGAAACAATGATTGCAGATCCCACAGTTAATGTGGTGTATCTGTTTGTGACAGTGGTGATCGCCTATGTGATCCTGAGCTTTCATCTGCAGGGCGGTCTTGAGCGCATCACCAAGTATATGATGTCAGCACTGATCGTACTGATGCTGGTACTGGCAGTGCACAGTCTGACATTGAAGGGAGCGGCAGAGGGACTTTCCTTTTATCTGGTTCCTGATTTTTCAAAGATCACGGGAGCTACAGTTGTAAGTGCCATGAATCAGGCATTTTTTACACTGTCGGCTGGCATGGGCGGCATGGCGATCTTTGGAAGCTATCTGGAGAAAGACCGGTCGTTGATGGGTGAATCGATCAATATTATCGCACTGGATACGCTTGTGGCAGTCATTGCCGGAGTGATCATGTTCCCGGCATGCTATACTTATGGACTTGAGGTCAATGCAGGACCAAGCCTTCTGTTTGATACGATGGCAAGTGTGTTTAACAACATGAACGGCGGCAGATGGTGGGGAACGCTGTTCTTCCTGTTTATGGTATTTGCAGCTCTGTCAACGGTGCTTGGTGTATGTGAAAATATCCTGGCTATGATCCGGGAGCTGACTGGCTGGTCCAGGCCGAAAGGATGCCTGGTATGTGGTGTTGGTACTTTCCTGATCGCTCTGACGACGGCACTTGGCTACAGTGTATTCCGGTTCCAGCCTTTTGCAGAGGGGACAGCATGGCTGGATTTCTGGGACTTCATCGTGTCGACCAATGTCATGCCGATTGGAGCATTTATCCTTGCACTGTTCTGCAGTAATAAGTTTGGCTGGGGCTGGGAGAATTTCCTTGGCGAGGCCAATGCCGGAAAGGGAATGAAGGTGAAGAACTGGATGAAACCTGTTTTCAGGTATTTTGTTCCGGTGGTGGTTGCTTTTATTTATATTTATGGAATGGTCAATTTCCAGTGGAAATAGGGAAGAGAAGTCAGTCCACGCAGGCAAAGATATATTTCAGGTATTTTCTGCCGGCATGGGGATTCAGGACGTTGACGATACTGAGACTGTAAATATCGGAGCAAAGATGCTTTCTTTGCCTGGTTAAAAGGGTGGCGATATCTGCATAGGTTTTGCGGATGTCGCCATCATTTTCTGTGCAGACAGAAACAATGGCATTTCTGGAGGGCAGAGGGAACAGAGAGGGATCCTCCATTACCTTCAGGGAAGATTTACCAATCTGTGCGAAACTGAATACGTTCTTATAAGTATAGTCTGCATGCAGAAAGTCAGAGACAGCAATGGATGCCCCCATAGGGAAGGGCTCAGTGCCGGCAAGCTGACAGGCTTCCAGATGGCGGTGGATATCGGCTGCTATTTCACCGGAAGAGGCAGCAGGAACTGACAGTACCGGAGTCTGCTTCAGGACAATGTCCTCCGGAAAGGTGTAAAGGACAGGGTGGCCGATATCGTTGATCCGGATCTGTTTCAGGATTTTCCGGGTGTTTGTGATCATACTGAGTTTCTGATCAAGCTGAAGCTTCATCTGAAGAAGGGAATCGTACTGCTGATCGACAAATTCGTCAAAGCGGATTTCTTCACCGCCAAGCAGATAGGTACGGATATCGGCAGCAGAGCAGTCAAGGCTCCGGAAGGTTTTGATGAAATAATAGGAGCTTAACTGGGAATAGCTGTAATAATGATATCCGTTTTCTTCACTCTTATAAGGAACAAGAATGCCCTGCTTTTCATAATAACGAAGGGTATCTCTGGTAGTCTGGCACATCTGTGCAAATTCTCCGGCAGTGATGCAGTATTCACTGTGGGCGTTTTCAAAAGGTTTGTCTGAAGCCATAGTATAAAGAAATCTCACTTTCTGTAAAATTCTGTATTTGTTCTGGTACGTGCACTGGATCTGCAATATGGCCGTTCCGGAAAAAACAGGGGGCCGTTTGGAAAGACAGTGACTTGACATGGGGGTTACACCCAGGTTTATTCTAGCACAGAAAGATAAGAAGTGACAGAATTCCAGGGAGGTTTCTTATGAATATTTTAAAAAAGATGTACTGCAGGATTTTTCAGAAATGTTTCCATGTGGCAATTCCGCTGCTGCCATACAGGGAGCCGGAGCTGATCCGGGGATTTTCCGGAGTGCCGGAGGTGCTGGAAGAAAAGAAAATCACCCGTGTGATGCTGGTAACAGATCCGGGGGTATATGGCCTTGGACTGACAGAGCCGCTGGAAGATCTTCTGAAGGCAGCAGGTATTTTCGTCAGCGTGTATAAAGATACGGTAGCCAATCCGACTTCAGCGAATGTGGAGGAAGGCCGCAGACAGTATCTGAAAGATCAATGTCAGGGGCTCATCGCTTTTGGCGGCGGGTCTTCCATGGACTGTGCCAAAGGGATTGGAGCGAGGCTTGCAAGGCCGAAAAAGTCACTGGCAGAAATGGAAGGGATCCTCAGGGTGATGCGCAGGCTTCCTCTTCTGATTGCGATTCCCACAACTGCCGGTACAGGCAGCGAAACAACACTGGCAGCAGTGATCACAGACGCAGACACCCACCACAAATATGCGATCAATGACTTTTTCCTGATCCCTGATTATGCAGTGCTGGAGCCGGAGATTACAGCAGGACTGCCTCCGCAGCTTACAGCGACGACCGGAATGGATGCACTGACGCATGCGGTGGAAGCTTATATTGGGCGGTCAACTACGAAGCAGACAAGAGATGCTGCAGTACTTGCCATCTGTCTTATTTTTGAGAATCTGGAAAGAGCTTACAGGGACGGAAAGGATCTGGATGCCAGAGCCTGTATGCTGAAGGCTTCCTATCTTGCAGGAACTGCTTTTACCAGGAGCTATGTTGGCTATGTACATGCGGTAGCACACAGTCTTGGCGGATGCTATGGGATTGCTCATGGACTGGCCAATGCAGTATTGCTGCCCATCGTCCTTCGGGAGTACGGGAAGAGTGTATATAAGAAGCTGGCGAGGCTGGCAAGGCTTACGGGGATTTCAGATGCAGGATCTGACAAAGAGGCAGCAGAGGCCTTTATTGACAGGATCCAGCAGATGAATGATGCCATGAAGATCCCGGGAGCACTGTCTGGAATCAGAAAGGAAGATATTTCCATGCTGGCGGCATATGCGGATCATGAGGCCAATCCCCTTTATCCGGTACCGGTGCTGTGGGATGCCAGTGAGCTTGAGCGGATTTATTATCTTGTACAGGAGGAACAAAACAGTGACAGAACAGGAAATCAGACAGATTCTGGAAAAGCAGCATAAGCTTTTCAAAGAAGGAATCACATTACCGGTTTCTTTCCGGCTTTCCCAGCTTCAGAAATTGAAAGATATAATTTTGCGTTATGAGGAAAAACTGGATCAGGCACTTAAGGCGGACCTTGGAAAGAGCCATATGGAAAGCTATATGTGCGAGATCGGGCTGACACTGTCTGAACTGACATGGATGCAGAAACACCTGCGGAGCCTTGTCAGGGGAAAAAGAGTGGCGACGCCTCTTGCACAGTTTGCAGCAAGGAGCTTCCAGTCACCTTCACCCTATGGCACAGTGCTTATCATGAGCTCATGGAATTATCCTGTGCTGCTGACGCTGGAGCCGTTGATCGATGCCATTGCGGCAGGAAATACGGTGATCATAAAGCCAAGTGCTTATGCAGAGCATACCAGTGCTGTACTCAAAAAAATGCTGAAGGAGTGCTTCCCATCGGAGTATGTAGCGGTGGTGACAGGAGGAAGAGCCGAAAATAAAGCCCTGCTGGAGCAGCGGTTTGATAAGATCTTTTTCACCGGAGGGAAAAACGTAGGCCGTGAAGTGCTTCGGCACGCAGCAGAAAATCTGACGCCGGTGACACTGGAACTTGGAGGGAAAAGTCCCTGTATCGTTGACAGAAGTGCCAAAATCCCGCTCGCAGCAAAGCGGATCGTATTTGGCAAATATCTGAACTGCGGGCAGACCTGTGTGGCACCGGATTATATTCTGTGCGACCGGACGGTTTATGATGAGCTAGTTTCTGCCCTGCAAAAGGAGATCACAGTGCAGTTTGGGGCGGATCCCCTGAAAAATCCGGATTACGGAAAGATCATTAACAGGAAGCACTATGACCGGATCATGGGACTGATCGATCCGGATAAAGTGGTATGTGGAGGCTATGGTGATGGACAGAGTCTCCGGATAGCACCAACAATTATGAGAAATGTAACCTTTAGAGACGCAGTTATGGGCGAAGAGATCTTCGGACCGGTCCTTCCTGTTCTGACCTATGATACACTGGAGGAAGCGATCGGTATTGTAGAAGAGCATCCGCATCCGCTGGCCCTGTATCTGTTCAGTGAGGAAAAAAGGGTGCAGAAGAAAGTTCTGGATCTGTGCCATTTTGGTGGTGGATGTATCAATGACACGATCATACATCTGGCTACCAGTGCCATGCCTTTTGGGGGAGTTGGTGAAAGCGGTATGGGTGGTTATCATGGAAAGGCCGGGTTTGAGACTTTCAGCCATTACCGCAGTATCGTGGACAAAAAGACATGGATGGATCTGCCGATCCGGTATCAGAGGTACAGCAGGATGAAGGAAAGGCTGCTGCGGGTGTTTCTGCGGTAGTTTACTCTGTTCGCACAGGAGATAATTTGGTATACTGAAAACAGGAAGTGAAAAGTAAAAACTACGGAGCCTGTCCATGCATACCTTTACCAATACCGAATTTACCAGATCCATGAGAAAATCGCATACGATCTATATGCCGGAGATGCTGCACTATCACAATGAGCTGTTATGTGCAGCATTTGCTTTTGGTGGGTACAGGCTGGCAGTGGTGCCGGAGCAGGTACATATCTGCCAGGAGACACAGAGTCTTGTGAATAAGGATTACTGTACTTGTGCCATGGGGATCGTGGGGAATCTTCTCACCTTCGTAAAGAGTGATGGATGCGACAGGGAGCATACTGCATTTCTGGAACCGCAGGCAGGTGGTGCCTGCCGGGCGGGTAATTATTATAACCTGATCATAGAATGTCTGCATAAGCTGGGATATGGGCAGATCCCGGTACTGAGTCTGAATGCACATGGACTGGAACAGCACAGTGGGTTCAAAATTAATGCACGGATGCTTTTTGGAGCCATAGCGGCGGTATGCTACGGGGATCTTCTGATGGATCTGACCCAGCAGATCAGACCTTATGAAAGAACTGCCGGTGAGACGGAAAGTCTGCGGCAGCAGTGGCTCACCAGACTGACAGAGGAGATCAGGCAGGGCAGGCATCTTTTTCACCGAAAAGGGAGATACCGGGAGATCATAGAAAGCTTTGGAAGGATCCCGGCGGACAGGGATCAGCCAAAGAAAAAAGTCGGTATTGCCGGGGAGATATACATGAAGTGTTCTCCTGTAGGCAACTGCCATCTGGAAGACTATCTGCAGAAAAACGGCTGTGATTACCGGATGGGCGGTTTCGTCAATTATTGTATTTACGTGGTGTACAGTGAGATGAAAAGTCTGGAACTTGGACATACAAATCAGGCAGAAGCACTGGCATATCAGAAGGTGCTGAAGTTTCTGTATCATGTGCAGAAGGAGATCGCAGATGCGCTGGAGCAGGTAGGCTTTCTACATGACAGAAGCTTTCAGGAGCTGCTTGCAGAAAAGAAGGATATTTTAAGTGATTATTATAATATCGGAGATGGCTGGTTAATGACAGCTGAGATCATAGATCTGATCAAAAAAGGGTATGATAAGATCCTGGTGGTTCATCCGTTTGGATGCCTTGTCAGTCATGTGGGCGGCCGGGGCGTATTGAAAGCGCTGCATGAACGGTTCCCGGAAGCAAAGATCACATCCATTGAATATGACTATGACCAGTCAGATACCCTGCGGGAGAGCAGGATACTGCTGGCGATAGAATAAACATGTCAGGTAATTATTCAGAACAAAAATGGTACCCGGATCAGGAAGGCGAAGAGCCATGCCAGAACACACTGGGTGATCACAACGGTAATGGCCCATTTCCTGCCAAGTTCCCGGCGGATGGAGGCGATCGCAGCCACGCAGGGCGTATAAAGCAGGCAGAAAACGAGAAGGCTTGCTGCTGATAAGGGTGTTAGCACTGCCTGCAGCGCTTCGGTAGAGCCAAAGAGTACGGACAGGGTGGCCACTACGCTTTCCTTTGCCATGAAGCCGGTGATCAGGGCAGTGGAGATACGGAAATCCCCAAAACCAAGGGGCTTAAAGATGGGTGCGATCAGGCCGGCAACGGAGGCCAGCATACTGTCAGCAGAATCGGTGACAAGGTTCAGCTTCAGATCAAAGGACTGCAGGAACCAGATCACGATCGTGGCAACAAAGATCACGGTAAATGCTCTCTGGAGGAAATCCTTGGCTTTTTCCCAGAGAAGCTGTCCCACATTTTTCATACCGGGAAGCCGGTAGTTTGGAAGCTCCATGACAAAGGGAACAGCTTCTCCCTTGAACAAAGTGCCTTTCAGCAGAAATGCTGTCAGGATGCCGACCAGGATACCACCAAAATAAAGGGCGATCATAACAAGCGTACTGTACTTCGGAAAGAATGCTACGGCAAAGAAGCTGTAGATCGGCAGCTTTGCGGAGCAACTCATAAAGGGCGTCAAAAGGATCGTCATCTTACGGTCACGCTCGGATGGAAGCGTACGGCTCGCCATGACACCGGGCACAGTACAGCCAAACCCTACCAGCATTGGTACGATACTCCGGCCGGAAAGTCCGATCTTCCGGAGGAGTTTATCCATAACAAAAGCAACTCTTGCCATATAACCGCTGTCTTCCAGAAGGGAAAGGAAGAAAAACAGGGTGACAATGACGGGCAGGAAGCTTAAAACGCTTCCAACACCATTAAATATGCCATCAATGATCAGCGAATGGAGTGCTTCATTTACATTTACAGCGGTCAGGGCATGGTCTGTCAGTGTTGTCAGGGCACTGATGCCGAGGTCCAGAAGATCTGACAGGGCAGCACCGATCACCCCGAAGGTCAGGAAAAAGACCAGAGCCATGATGGCAATAAAGCAGGGAATGGCAGTATAGCGGCCGGTAAGGATGCGGTCGATCCGTTCACTTCGCAGATGCTCCCTGCTTTCCTTTGGCTTGACAACGGCACTGTTACAGATCTTTTCAATAAAGGTAAAACGCATATCAGCAATGGCTGCGGCACGGTCAAGGCCACGCTCTGTTTCCATCTGGATAATGATATGCTCCAGTGTTTCCTTTTCATTTTCATCAAGATTAAGCTGCTCCAGGATCAGATGATCCCCTTCTGCCAGCTTGGCAGCAGCAAAACGGACCGGTATGCCTGCATTTTTCGCATGATCTTCGATCAGGTGCATGATCCCATGAAGACAGCGGTGAACAGCGCCGCCGTGATCATCGGCATCGCAGAAGTCCTGTCTGCCAGGGCATTCCTGATATTTGGCTACATGCATAGCATGAGAGATCAGTTCCCCGATTCCTTCATTTTTGGCGGCTGAAATGGGAACGACAGGAATGCCAAGCTGGGCTTCCATTTCGTTGACCAGAATGGAACCGCCATTTTCACGGACTTCATCCATCATGTTGAGGGCAAGTACCATCGGGATATCCAGCTCCATCAGCTGCATGGTAAGGTAGAGATTCCGCTCAATGTTTGTCGCATCAACAATGTTGATAATACCCTTTGGATGTTCATTCAGGACAAAATTTCTGGTAACGATCTCCTCACTGGAATAGGGAGACATGGAATAAATACCGGGAAGGTCAGTGACGAGAGTGTTTTTTTCACCGCGGATAGCGCCATCCTTCCGGTCTACAGTTACACCGGGGAAATTGCCTACATGCTGATTGGATCCGGTAAGCTGGTTAAAAAGTGTGGTTTTGCCACAGTTCTGGTTGCCAGCCAGGGCAAAGGTAAGCAGAGTATCCTCCGGCAGGGGATTTTCATCATTTTTATCATGGAACCGGCCACCTTCACCAAGACCTGGGTGTGGCATAGTCTTTTTGTCAAAAGAAGGATCCGGTGTCTCTGACTGGGAAGCAGCATCCCGGATGGAATTGATTTCTATTTTTTCTGCGTCAGAAAGCCGCAGGGTAAGCTCATAGCTGTGGATCCGTACTTCCACAGGATCTCCCATAGGTGCATATTTTACCATGGTGATATCCGCTTTCGGGATAATTCCTATGTCAAGGAAATGCTGGCGCAGGGCACCCTCCCCGCCAACAGAAAGAATTGTGGCACTTTTGCCGATCGGCAGATCTTTTAAAGTCATCTTCTGTACCTCCATGCCGTGTTGTTCTGACGTAAGTATAGAGCCATGGAAGCTTTCAGGTCAATGCTTATTGATAATATTTATCAAATAAAACAGGGGTAAACAGGAAAGACTCAGATAATAACGGGGGACTGTGATAAGGAAATGGTTGAGGTGTGAAAGACTTGTATGTTGCAGTGTGAAAAGTATATAATAAGACAGTCAAAGGAGGTAACAGAATATGGCATGTACGACAGTATTAGTGGGCAAAAAGGCATCCTATGACGGATCCACCATGATTGCCCGCAATGACGATTCAGGATCCGGGCATTTTACCCCGAAGAAGTTCACGGTGGTGAAGCCGGAGGAACAGAAGAGAACCTATGAGTCAGTGATTTCTCATGTAAAGATAGAGCTTCCAGACAATCCCATGCGTTATACGGCAATGCCAAATGCTCTGGAAGGAGAGGGGATCTGGGCTGCCAGCGGTGTGAATGAGGCCGGTGTTGGCATGACAGCGACAGAAACGATCACAGCGAACGCAAGAGTTCTTGGAGCTGATCCGTTAGTAGTGTATGAGCCTGCAGCAGACGGTAAGGAAGAGAAAGCCGGCGGCATCGGGGAAGAGGATATTGTTTATCTGACGCTTCCCTATATCCATTCTGCCAGAGAGGGAGTACAGAGGCTTGGCAGCCTTCTGGAGCAGTATGGCACCTATGAGATGAACGGGATCGCTTTTCAGGACAGGGATGAGATCTGGTGGTTTGAAACCATTGGCGGACATCACTGGATGGCAAGAAGAGTACCGGATGATGTCTATGTGGTGATGCCAAACCAGCTCGGACTTGACAGCCTGAATTTGCAGGATGCGCTTTCGACAGGAAAAGAATACCTGTGTTCTTCCGATATGAAGGAATTTATTGAAAAGCATCATCTGGATCTTTCAAAAGACGGCATCCTGAATCCGAGAGATGCTTTTGGCACCCATGATGATTCTGATCATGTATACAATACACCCCGTGCCTGGTTTATGTTAAAGTACATGAATCCCCACAGCTTTAAGTGGGACGGACCGGATGCACAGTATACACCGCAGTCAGATGATCTGCCATGGTGTATGGTGCCCGAGAAAAAGGTAACACCAGAGGATGTGAAGTACCTGTTGTCTTCCCACTATCAGGGAACCGAGTATGATCCCTATGCGGCGTACGGAGAGAAGTCCATGCGTGGCGCTTTCCGTTCCATTGGGATTAACCGGAATGATTTCATGTCCCTGATCCAGATGAGACCGGATGAAGAAAAGGATACACAGGCGATTGAATGGGTGGCATATGCATCCAATGCCTTTAATGTAATGGTTCCTTTTTATACAGAGGTGACAAGGACACCGGATTATCTTTCCGGAACAGCAAAGGAAGTGTCAACAGACAATTTCTACTGGGTAAGCCGCATGATCGCAGCTATGGCAGATGCGTCCTATCATAAATCCGTTTTCCATGTGGAGCGGTATCAGGAGAATGTGGCAGCAAAAAGCCATGAGCTTCTGAATCATTATGATGCCCTGCTGAAGGAGGAGAAAGATGCCGGTAAGCGTCTTACACTCAGGGAAGAGGCCAATGAAGCAGTGGCAGCCATGGTGAAGAAAGCGGCAGCAGACACGCTGGATAAGGTATTGTATGAACTGAGCAATGACATGAAGAATGCTTATTCCAGATCGGATGCTTAACGCAAATCAGATCAGAACAGAATAGAAGTGAGGAAGGGACTGCCCTTTTCCTGCGGTAAAGCGGGGAGGAGCAGTCCTTTTTTTGATGTCACAGGAAATTACTCTGTAATATTCCGATGACATAAAAAGTCCTCCGGCAGGAGCACACTGCGGCAGAGGGGGAGATGGCGTACAAAGCGACCCGCCGCAGGCGGAGAAAAGACAGGAGGATCAGAAGGAAAGGAGTCTGCCTGGAAGTAAAAAACAGGGAAACGGTTTCGTGAAAGTTTCACAAATATTGAGGGAAACAAAAGGAAACTGCAAAAACCATGTGAAAAACATACAAAATATGAATGATGTATTTGGTAAAAACAGATAAAAACAAAGGAAAACGGTTACCCAAAAACGAATTGACCGTCTGAAAAGGGCAACGTTATAATCAGAATAACCAAAAGGAAAGTGCACTTCTGACAGGAATAAGGAAAGAAAAGAGAGGATATTATGGGTAAGTATTTGAAGAAGATAGGGACATTTTTTACCATGATGCTCATGCTCACCGCTATATGGTCCATGACAGCCATGGCAGCAACAGATACAGACAGAAATGCATTTTATGTACAGGTACCGGCAGACTGGGAGAACCCCTGCGTATGGGCCTGGGACAGTGACGGAAACAACGCTTTTGAAGCGTGGCCGGGAGAAGAAATGGAAGCAGATCCTGAAAATGAAGGATGGTATTATATCTGGCTTCCTTCCTTTGCCAATCATGTGATCGTAAATGCCAATGACGGCAGCGTCCAGACAGAAGAACAGATCTTGGACAGCAATGCGGCATGGATGACAGTGAAGGCAGCGGATACGGTGGAAGTAACCTATGAGAAGCAGACAACCGGAGAAGCGCCTGCCTATACAGAAAAGTTTATAGTACATGCCAAAGTAGATGAAAGCTGGGAAAACCCGTGTCTGTGGGCATGGTCAGCACCAGACGGAACGAATGCCTTTGAAGCATGGCCGGGCAAAGCCATGAAAGCGGGAGAAGACGGATGGTACACAGCAAAGGCTCCCATTTTTGTAAACTCTGTGATCATTAACGGCAATGACGGCAGTGTCCAGACGGAAGATATTTCCATTGATCCGGCAGAGATCTGGATCACGGTAGAAGCAGACGGAACTTATGATTTCAGTTATACCGATCCGGATAAGGCAGCAGTAGCGGATATCACGGTTCATGTGGCAGCACCGGCAGACTGGGAAAGTCCCTGCCTGTGGGCATGGTCAGCACCGGACGGAACCAATGCATTCGCATCCTGGCCAGGCGAAGCCCTGGAAGAGGGAGAGAATGGCTGGCTTCAGAAGACAGTGCCCGGCTGGATCAATTCTGTGATCGTCAATGGAAATGACGGCAGTGTCCAGACAACTGACATTTCTGTGGAGAGCGGAAAAGATATCTGGCTTGTGGTAAATGGACCTGAAGATTACACTGTTTCCTATGAGGAACCGGAGCTGGCAGCAGAGGAAACAGAAGCGGATACTGCAGCAGAAGAAGTGACAGAAGCTGAAACGGCAGAAGATACGGAAACTGTGGAAGAAACAAAGGAAAAGAGCAGCCCGGCAGGACCCATTGCGGCAGCAGTCGTAGTAGTGGCAGCAGGAGCCGGAATCGGGATTGCGGCAAAGAAGAAAAAAGCAGGTAAGTAATATGAGAAGAAAAGGAAAGAGCAGGGCAGGCGCTCTGGCGATGGCGGTAAGCCTTACACTTGGTATGCTGACAGGCTGCGGAACGCAGCCTGCCGCAGAAGAAAGCGGCGAAGTGACCATTACCATATGGCATGACAAGGAAGAAGCAGTAACACAGGTGCTGGAAAATGCCCTGTCAGAGCTGGAGCCGGAGGCCCATGTGGTCCTGGAAAAGAAGAGTGACCTGACAGAAGCACTGAAGATGGTCGGAAATGATCCAAAGGCAGCACCGGATATGTATCTGTTTGCCCATGACAAGATCGGGGTATACGCAGAAATGGGAATCCTTGCTCCCATTACGGATATCATTCCGGAGGAAGAACTGACTGCGTATATGGACAATACCATCGAAGCAGCTACCTACAAGGGGACCGTTTATCAGCTTCCGCTCTATTATGAAACGCTTCTGTTCATGTATAACCGTCTTTATATGAGTGATGAGGAAGTGCCGGCAACGACAGAAGAGCTTTATGCCTATATGCAGGAAAATACAAAGGGCGGGCATTACGGTTTTGTGGAGCAGCACAGTACTCCTTATTATGCAGCGGGCTGGATCAATGGATTTGGCGGTTATCTGTTGAATGATCAGGGAGAACCGGGACTGAACAGACCGGAGACAGAAGAAGCTCTTACCTACCATAAAAAGTTTGCGGATCTGATGCCGGGAGAAACAGAATATGCAACGGTGAACACTTTGTTTAAGGAAGGAATGGCACATGCTACGATCGCAGGTCCATGGCTGATCCCGACGGTACGGGAAAGTGGTATGGATGTGGGGATCGCACCAATGCCGGTGATCGATGAGACAGGAACTCCGATTTCTCCTTATATGGGTGTGCAGGGTATTCAGGTGCTGAAAAATGCTGCAGAAAAGAAGCCGGAGGCCGTGGAAAAGGTACTGCGGGCGCTGATGAGCGATGAGATCGGGACCCAGCTTGCAAAGGCAAGCGGATGTGCACCGGCCAGGGAATCCTGCTATGAGCAGGAGAGCGTCACTGGTGATGAAGTGGTTATGGCAATGAAGGAAACAGCAGGGAATGCAGTGCCGATGCCAAACCTGCCGGAAATGGATGTCATGTGGACAGTAACCGGTACGCTTTTAACAGATGTGAACATGAGCGGCAAGGATGTGGCAGAAAGTGCTGACAGGGCACAGGCAGAAGCACTGCAGCTTATTGAAAATATGAAGTAACGCAGGCAATGGGAAGCGCAGGAAAGAAATTCAGGGGAAACAGAACATGAAAAAGCAGCAACATACAGACAGGGAGAAAAAGAAGATCAGGAGAGAAACACTGTCAGCATACGGGCAGTCACTGCCATCACTTCTGCTGATCCTGCTGATCGTTATTTTTCCTATTATATATACAGGATATATTTCACTGACAAACATGAATGTATATCACTGGAATAATTATGAACTGATCGGGCTGGAAAATTATAAGGATGCCCTGCTTGTTTTTGATAATGGCTTTCTTACAGCATTATTTGTGACCATACTCTGGACCATCGTGAACATGGTGCTCCAGCTTGTGATCGCCTATGGCATCGCCATGTTGCTGAATACGAAGGGCCTCCGGCTGCGGAATGTATATCGGACACTCCTGATCTTTCCGTGGGCGATGCCCGGTTATGTGTCGATCCTGCTGTGGAAAACAGGTATGTACAATTCCCAGTTCGGCCTGCTGAACCAGTGGATCCAGAAGCTTGGCGGGGAACCGGTACGGTGGCTTGGCAGCAATGTACTTGCGTTCATAAGCTGTACGGTGGTGAATCTCTGGCTGGCGCTGCCTTTTATGATCACGATCATAGACGGTGCACTGCAGAGTCTTGATAAGAGCTTTTATGAAAGTGCTGTCCTTGACGGGGCGACCTGGCTGGAGCAGACACGGTATATTACCATACCCATGATAAAGCCGATCATAGCACCTTCTGTCCTGATCACAACATTCACGACATTCAAGCAGTTTGACATTATTTATCTGCTGACACAGCAGGTAGGGGCAAAGACGGGGGCGGATATCCACACGATTCTGACCTATGCCTATGAAAAAGCATTTATCACCAATAATTATGGTTACAGCTCAGCAATCTCCATTCTGATCTTCGGAATGCTGCTCGTGTTTTCCATGCTGACAAGCGCAAAGAGCAGGGAGGAAGTATAAATGAGTAAGAAGAATAAACAGACGATCCGGCTTATTATCGTCAATCTGTTTTTTATATTGATCTGCTTTGGGGTACTGATCCCGATCCTGTATGCGTTTTCGGTATCCCTGAATGCAGAGAACAGCCTGCTTGGAGCCAATTTTTCCTTTTTGCCAAAGAGGATGACCCTGCAGAACTATAAGGCGGTATTTACGGAAAAGCCGATCCTGCTCTGGTTTAAAAACAGTATGATCCTGGCAGTGGTAACACTTGTGATCTCACTGGGAACGGGAATTCCGGCGGCATATGCCTTTTCCAGAAAGCGGTTTCCTGGAAGAAAGCTGATCTTAAAGATCCTGATCCTTTTATATGCGTTCCCGTCACTGCTTTCCATGATGGCACTGTATAAGCTGTTAAGTCCCATGGGACTGATCAATACAAAGACAGGTCTGATCATTGTCTATACCGGGACCATGGCGGTATTTGCCCTGTGGAATATGAAGGGCTATTTTGACACGATCCCGGTCGAGATCGAAGAAGCGGCCAGAATTGATGGTGCTTCGCAGTTCCGGCTTGTGACAGGAATCGTACTGCCGCTTGCGAAACCTACCATTGCGGTAACAGCCATGATGATACTGGTTTACGTATGGAACGAATATATTTTTGCAATTAACTTTATGACAGGCTCTGATACCTATACACTGGCAGCGGGATTATATTCCCTGCAGGCAACGGAAATGAGCGGAAGCTGGCCGGTATTCTCGGCAGCATCTCTGGTTGTTTCCCTGCCGATCCTGATCGTATTCTTTGCACTGCAGAAAAATATGACAACAGGACTGACTTCCGGTGGTGTGAAGGGTTAGGGTGGAAATGAGGATATATGAACAGAAGTGCAGTATTGCATATCCCCATGTCGCAGTATGCGTATGGGATAGATGAGAAACATGTAATGATCCGTCTGCGTGCCGGGCGGGGCGACCTTAAGGCCTGCAGACTGTATTATGGGGACCGGGCCTGCAGACTGACACCGGTTCTGTTTACTGCAAGGGAAATGCAGGTGGAAGCCAGGACGGAAGAATTTGACTACTGGCAGGTGGAACTCACGGATCCTTACAGGAGACTCTGCTATTATTTCCTGCTGGATGACGGAGAAGAGCAGATCCTGTATTATGGGGACAGATTTACCAAAGAAACGGTGGATGACAGATCGGAGTATTATCAGCTGCCGTTTAACCACCGGGCAGATATCGTGGCACCGCCGCAGTGGGTGCAGGATACTGTGATCTATAATATTTTTCCGGACAGCTTTGCTACCAGGCACCGTTTTATCAGCGGGATGGAAACAGAGAAGGATTATGGACAGGAAAAGGTGCATGGAAAGCTTGGAGGAACCATAAAGGGGATCACAGAAAACATAGATTATCTGACGGAGCTTGGTGTCAATGCCATTTATATCAATCCGATCTTTGCAGCAGGGGAATATCATAAATATGACCTGCTGGACTACTATCATATAGATCCCTGCTTTGGTACGGATGAAGAGTTCGGGGAACTGGTGCGGCACTGCCATGAAAAAGGGATCCGTGTTATTATTGATGGTGTCTTCAATCATTGTGGATGGCACTTCAAAGCATTCAATGATGTTGTGGAAAAAGGAGAAAAATCTGACTATAAGGACTGGTTTTACCGGCTGGAATATCCGGTGGTACGGCCCGAAGATCCGGAAACCTATCCGGGCTATGAATGCTTTGGATATGAGCGGATGATGCCAAAGCTGGCACTTGATCAGGAAGAGGCGGCAGATTATTTCTGCCAGGTGGGACAGTACTGGATCGAGAGGTACGACATTGACGGCTGGCGGCTTGATGTGGCCAGTGAGATCAATGACGGCTTCTGGAGAAAATTCAGAAAAGCCGTCAAGCAGTGCAAAAAGGATGCCGTGCTGATCGGAGAAGTCTGGGAAAGCGCAGGACACTGGCTGGACGGGACCATGTTTGATTCCACCATGAATTATGATTTCCGGAAACACTGCAAGCGGTTCTTTGCGGAGGAAACAGCAGATGCCCTGGAGTTTGACAGCCGGGTGACAGATATGCGGATGAGATACCGGAAGCAGACCGTTTTTTCCCAGTTGAATCTGCTGGACAGTCATGATGTGAGCCGGTTCCTTTCCCTCTGTAAGGACAGAAGCGGGTTCCGGCTGGCAGTGATCTTCCAGATGACCTTCCCGGGAATGCCGTCTGTATTTTATGGGGATGAGACAGGGATCACAGGTATTCTGGAAGCGGAGTACAGAAGTCCCATGCCCTGGGATTCGCTGGCAGAAACGGATGATCTTTTCTGTCTGTATCAGAGAGCGATCGAGCTTCGCAAAAAGGAACTGATCCTGAAACGGGGAGAGTACCGGACAGTCACAGCAGAGAAAGGCAGCAGGCTTTATGGCTATGAGCGGTATCTTGGCAGTGAGAGAATACGCATTTTCCTGAATATGGAGAAAGAGGCGGCAGAGCTTTTACCGGAGTGGCTGGAGGGAGAGATCCTGTGGCAGGAAGGACTGCAGGATGACAGACTGCAGGCCAGAGGATTTGTGATCATAAAAGGTCGGGATTAAAAGATCCCACATAGAAAAGTGAGAATAAAAGATTCAGAATAAAAGACAGGAAAGGGTATGGCGCAGGAAAAAATGAGTGCGACGATCAGGGATGTAGCCAGACTGGCAGGAACTTCAACAGCAACGGTATCCAAGGTAATGAACGGCTCTTATTCCATATCAAAGGAAACGGCAGACAGGGTGAGAAAGGCTATGGATGAACTGGATTATCATCCGAATCTCCGGGCCAAGAACTTTGCCAGACAGTCGGCAAGGACGATCGTGTTTGTAGCAGAGCTTGGCAAGAATACCGGTTTTTCCAATCCGCATATGTTTGAAATGATGTGCGGACTGATGCATGCGCTGGAGGAAAAGGGTTATACGCTGATCGTCAGGAACATGCATGCGGAAGACTGCAGCCATTATATCCAGGAAGCGGCTGATTCCAAGCAGGCGGATGGCTTTGTTATCCATGCTTCGGTGATATCGGAGGAACTGGATGAGATGATCTTTGAAAAAGGGATCCCGCATATCGTCATTGGCAATCCCAATTTTCAGAGTCATTTCTGCTGGATCGATATCAATAACAGACTGGCCGGAGAGCTGGCAGCAAGGCATCTGCTGGAGCGGGGCTGTCAGGCGGTAGCATTCATCGGCGGCAAGCCGGAGGACAAGATCTCCATGCACAGACTGGATGGTGTGATCGACGTACTGAAGGAGCATGATGTCCTGCTTCCAAGGGAATATGTGCAGACCGGGGAATCTGTCTGTGAAAGTGGTTACCGGATGACGGTACAGCTCCTGGACAGCAGGAAACGGCCGGATGCGGTGATCTGTGCCAACAATTATATTGCCTACGGCTGCGTGATGGCACTCCATGACAGAGGAATCCTGATTCCGGATGAGATCCGGGTGATCACCTTTGATGACTATCCCTTTTCCCAGATCCTGAGGCCGATGCTGTCGGTGGTGGATATTGATGTCTATGATATGGGAATGCAGGCAGGCAAATATATCCTGCAGAAGATCAGGAAGCCGAATCTGTATATCCAGTCACATATTACGGTACCGTCGCTGATTGTGAGAGGGTCAACGTGAGATGAGGTATCTTATATCATGAATATTTTTAACAGGCATGTGCCATTTTGCAACAGGGGAAGGAAATGGACGGGCTGTTACAGAATGGGAGCTGCGCTTGCGGCTCCCATTTGTTTTTGCAGCGTATTGTGTTAAAATAACTTCATACAGGATCTGTTTCTACTGGGTGAAAACGGATAATCACCGGAGGTGGATAAGCTGCCATGAAATGGGATCAATTTACAGAAAAAGGAGTACACAGATGGAGGGAAAGCTGACAGGAATCGGTGTAGGACCGGGAGATCCGGAGCTCCTGACACTGAAAGCAGTCAGGGCAATTACAGAAAGTGATATACTGATCCTTCCAGGCAGAAGCAGGGATGACTGCTATGCCTACCGGATCGTGCAGAAGGCGCTGCCGGAAGTGGCAGAGAAAGAATTTATGCTGGCTGATTTTCCCATGACAAAGGATAAAGAGGCGCTGAAAGCAGCATGGGAGAAGACCGCAGAAGAAATCTGCCGTCTGATTGATGCAGGAAAGAAAGCAGCTTTCCTGACCATCGGAGATCCGTCGGTTTATGCTACTTATCATTATATTCACCGTCTGGCAGAGCAGCGGGGAAAGCAGGTGGAGATGATCAGCGGGGTTCCGTCCTTTTGTAGCGCAGCGGCAAGGCTTGGGATTTCTCTTGGAGATGGAGAAGAACAGATCCATATTATCCCCGGAAGCTATGGAGTGGAAGAAACGACAGCACTCTCCGGGACCAGAATTTATATGAAGTCAGGTAAGGAACTGCGGCATGTAAAGAAAGTGCTGGAAGAAGAGGCAGCATGCCGGGAGAAAAACGGTGAAGAACTGCAGGTGTATGCAGTTGCAGACTGTGGACTTGAAAATGAGATGGTGATGCACGGGCTTGAAGAATGGCCGGAAAATTTACCATATCTGACGATTGTGATCGTGAAGGGGAGGAAAAAATGAAAAAACAGAAATTAATGCTGGGAGGCATTCTTGTTACTGCGGGGCTGCTGCTGGGCTGCGCAGGAACTGTAAAGGGAAGCACAGAGGAAGGCACGGAAACAGTGGCTGCGGAGGAAGTACAGGCTGATGAAAATGCAGATGCTTCCGCAACAGAAGATACGATTTCAGAAGATGAGAATGGTCTGACTGCAGAGGCACAGAAAGAAGGGGAAACCAGTGATCCGGGAACTGATGGCGAAAATGAGCAGATGGACACATATGTGATCCTGCAGAATCCTTCTTTTTCCTATTATAAATCGGATCGTGTGCAGGAAAGAGAGCTTACTGCCATTTCACTTATCGAGGTCAGTGAAGAACAAAATGAGATCATTGATGAGGATAAATGGTTTCAGGATAATGGGCTGCAGAGACAGGGATTTCCCTATGAGGACGGGAAATATCGTTATGAGTCCTTTAGAAATGAGGCGGGCCAGCCAGCCCTTTTGCTGACAGAGCTGGCCACTGGGAAAACGGTTACCTTTGATCTTCAGGAGTATCAGTACGGCACAGAGTATGTAGAAGCAGACTATGATTATATTGATCAGAATCTTCTTTATGCAGCAGTAAGGGATAATATTCTTTACCTGGCGACTGGGCATTATACCTATGCGGAATCCTGTCCGCAGACGGCTTATATCACAGCCGTTGATCTGGCAGATAACAGTGTACTCTGGAAGACGGAGCCGCTGACCTGCAATGCGAGGGGCTTTGCTCTTGTAGATGATTATATTATCTGCGGATATGGCTTTACGGCTGAGGATGATTATCTGAAGATCATCCGTATAGACACCGGGGAAGTTGTCCAGGAGATCCCGGTAAAAACAGCGCCGGATTATATTATCTGGCAGGACGGAATCCTTTATGTGAGAACCTACAATACGAATTATACATTTATGATAGCCATAGAATAAGCGGAGCATCCGCAGAAAGTACAGGAGGAAGAGAAATGTTTAAAGATTTAGTGAAAGCAAACAGAAGCTACAGAGGGTATGACGGATCTTATCAGATTGAAAAGGAGAAGCTGCTGTCCTACGTGGATCTGACCAGATATGCAGCATCCAGTCTGAATATGCAGCCTCTGAAATATCATATCGCCTGTGAGAAGGAAGAGGTGGCAAAGATCCTTCCGCTCACCAAATTTGCGGCAAGACTGGCTCATTTACACCTTCCCCACGAGGGAATGAACCCGACTGCATTCATCGTTATCTGTCAGGACAAAAATCTGGCATCCAATATTGCCAGCTTTCAGAGAGATGTGGGAATCGTAGCACAGACCATACTTCTTGCAGCAACAGAGGACGGACTTGGCGGCTGTATGATCGGCAGCTTTTCTCTGGCAGAGCTCAAAAAGACACTGGATCTGCCGGAGAATCTGGAGCCTGTTCTGGTTGTAGCACTCGGTAAGCCGGCAGAAAAGATCGTACTGACGGATGTGAAGGAAGATGGTGATACCGGATATTACAGAGATGAAAATGATGTGCATTATGTACCAAAGCGTGCGCTTGAAGATATTCTCTGTTAGAGGGTGAGTGCGCAAAGCATAAGGCGCTTTTAAGATGTATGAGCTTTCGTGTATTTTCAAAGATGTTTGGGAGACAGGATCCTGAGAGAAGGGACTAAGGGTGATATAAGAGATGAAGAAGAGAAGACTTGGAAAAACAGGGCTGTTGGTAAGTGAGATCGGATTTGGCGGAGAGTGGCTGGAACGCCATCCGGAAGAGGAAAGCATCGAGCTGATCCATTATGCGGCCGCACAGGGAATCAATATTCTGGACTGCTGGATGGCAGACCCGAAATCCAGGGATATTATTGGAGAAGGAATCAAGGAAAACCGGAGTCAGTGGTATATTCAGGGACACATTGGTTCCACATGGAAGGACGGGCAGTATTTCCGGACGAGAGATATGAAGTATGTGCGTCCCGCTTTTGAGGATCTTCTGAAAAGGCTGCAGACGGATTATATTGATCTTGGCATGATCCATTATGTGGATTCAGAAGAGGAATGGGAGCAGATCCAGCACTCTGATTATCTGGATTATGTAATGGAACTGAAAAAGAGTGGTGTGATCCAACATATCGGCATGAGCTCCCACAATCCCAAGGTGGCGGTGAAAGCAGCAGAGTCAGGTTATGTGGAGATGATCCTTTTCAGTATCAATCCGGCCTTTGATATGCTGCCTGCCAGTGAAAATATCGATACCATGTTTGCGGAAGAATTTGATGAAGGACTGAAAGGGATTGATGAAGAAAGGGCGAATTTATACCGGGTATGTGAGCAGAATGATGTCGGAATCACGGTAATGAAAGGCTTTGCCGGCGGCAGGCTGTTTGATGAGAAACGATCTCCTTTCGGTGTGAAGCTGACACCGGTCCAGTGTATCCATTATGCACTGACAAGACCTGCGGTCTGTTCCATCATGTGCGGCTATGATACAAAGGAACAGGTGGATGATGCAGCAGCATACGAAACGGCCACAGAGGAAGAAAAAGATTATGCCTCTGTGATCGCCAATGCGCCTTTTCATTCCTACAGAGGAGAGTGTACTTACTGTGGACACTGCAAGCCCTGCGTAGCCAATCTGGATATCGCTATGATCAATAAATTCTATGATCTGGCAACCATGCAGCCGGAGGTACCGGCAACGGTGCAGTCTCATTATGAACTGCTGGAGCATAAGGCAGCGGAATGTATCGGCTGCCATGCCTGCGAAACACGGTGCCCGTTTGGTGTACCGATTGCGGAGAGGATGAGGAAAACAGCGGAGTTGTTTGGATGCTGATGCGTTCAAAATTTGATTGAAAATTATTTTGCGTAATGATAATATAAACACATGGGAAACCAGAGAGCCAGGCGGCTTACCCTCTTTGCGGAGGGGCTAACCCTCCAGACGAAAGAAAGGAGGGCGTTGCCAATGTATGTTACATACTCTGATTTGATTCAGATAGGAATATTCATTTGCACCCTTGTGGGATTGTGTTACATGATTTTCAAGGGAAAACGAAAATAGCCGCCATTACTCGCAATAATGACGGCTGTTGTTGAATAACTGTTATAATTGAGGGTAAGCCGCTTCTCTGGTTTTCCCTTTTGATGATTTCAATATAACATAATAATGTTACTCTTTCAAGTGCTATTTCCACTCATTGAAGAGCACTCAGATCCAGACGAAAAATGAAATCCTGATCAGGAATCTGCGGTTTCAAAAATCCGGCGAGGTAAATCGGGCAGTAGAAAACCTTATCGTCTACTGAAATGTTCTCATTACAAAATACAATGGCCTGTGAAATGGCATAATGTTCATTGGATAATACGGCGGAAAGAGCATGGTGTCTGGTATAGTCTTTGCCGGATTTTACCTCAATGGGAAGTACATTGCCCTGGTATTCAATAACAAAGTCAAGTTCTCCCTGCTTTTTGCTGTTAAAATAATAAAGCTCAAAACCATGAGAATGCAGTTCCTGTGCTACAGCGTTTTCATAGATAGCACCAAAATTAATGTCAGCCTCATTGTTTAAAATCCGAAGCTGCAGCCCATTAGCATACATGGCGGCCAGTAATCCCACATCTTCCAGGAAGAGCTTAAAGAGATTGGTCGCTTTGGATAAAAGAAGCGGAAGTACAGGTTCCTGCACACAGAAGACAGGAAGTGCCACACCTGCTTCACGGAGCCAGATGAAACTGTGCTCATAGCGGGAAAATTTGAAGTTTTCATTGAGATTTTTTAAAATAAACCGTTTGTTTTTACTGTTCAGTTCACTGGGAATGAGATTGAAAATATCTTCCAGATACAGTTTTTCTTCCGGATCATATTTGGCAATATCTTTCTTATAAAGCTGCAGAATACCTTGCTGGATCTGGTAAACTTCACGAAGGTTATTGGTATCAAGGTAACGCTGTACAACAGCAGGCATACCACCGACAATTAAATACAGGCGAAACAGCTCCATCATTTTAGCATGGATCATGGAATCTATTGCTTCTCTGTTTTCAAAACAATTCTGCAAATGGATAAGAACCTGATCAGAAATTTTATTTGCCCGGCAAAATTCCATAAAATTTAAAGGAAACATTTCGAAAACGGTCATATAGCCAACCGGCACAGAACGGACATCCTTTAATTCAACACCAAGAAGGGAGCCACTCAGAATATAGCGATAGCTGCCTTCATCCACCAGAAATTTGATGGCAGTAACAATTTCCTTGCATTCCTGAACTTCATCAAA